>NZ_AXBZ01000055.1:0-6274 GCF_000475295.1 Alcanivorax sp. P2S70 | reverse complement strand
TTATTCAGAGGCTCCTTAACCAGGAAAACGTTATTTGGCGCCGCTGAGCTGCAGCATGTGAATCACGGCGTTGCGGACTTCTTCGTCGCTGCAATCAAAGCAGTTGCCGCGGGGGGGCATGGCGTTAACGCCATTGATAGCTTCCTGCACCAGAGTATCAAACCCTTCTTCTTCCACTTCGTGGGACCAGTACAGGCGGTTTTCCTTGCCGACCTTGGGCGCACCGGCAACACCGCTGCCGTGGCAGGTCACACAAAATTGCCGATACAACAACGCCCCGCTGCGCGGTTCTGCCTGGGTGGCAGCAGCGGCGGTCGGGGCGTCACTGTCGGAGCAGGCTGCCAGTAACAATACTGGCAGCAGTACGAGAAGACGTTTCAAGGCTACTTGCTCTTCTCGACCATGTATTCCACGGCCGCCTTGATCTCGTCGTCAGAGCAGGTCATGCACATCCCCTTGGGCGGCATGGCATTCAAGCCTTCGATGGCGTGCTTGACCAGGGTAGCTTCGCCCTGGGCAATACGCGGTGCCCAAGCACCCGCATCCCCGGTTTTCGGGGCCCCGGCTGCGCCAGAAGCGTGACAAGCGCCACAGGAGGCGTTGTAGACTTCTTCACCGGAACGCGGACCACTGGCCACTTCTTCACCGGCTGCGGCTGCGGTGCCGCATTCTTCGCCTTCCACACACACAGAACCTACCGGCTTGATACGCTCGGCAGTGGCACGATCGCTGAATACAGAGCGCTCACCCAGCGGGTAAGGGGAGATTTCCTTGGTGCTCTTGGCAGCCACATTGCCGGCAGCGAACAGGGCGGCAACCAGTACCAGGCTGGCGGTCAGCATCTTTTTCACGATTACACCTCTATTGTTCTGTGAGTCGCCGCAGGAAGCGCTACGGCTGCGGTTGGCGATTATACCCGCTCAAGCCGTAGGGACAAAACCGGATCTCGTCCCCCGCGGCAATCCCGGTCAGCTCGGCGGATTACAGCTCGACACGGGGCAGGCGCAGCAGGAAGCGACTCCCCTGATTCACCTGGCTTTGCACCTGAATATCGCCGCCGTGACGCTCGGTCACGACCTTCACGAAACGCAGCCCCATACCGGCACCACGGGTCCGGGCCCCCCCGCTGGTACTGGCACGACTGAAGCGCTGAAACAGCCGTGACTGAAACTCTTCAGGGATCCCTACCCCGCGGTCACGTACCTCACAGCAGACCTCATTGCTCTCGGAGAACAAACGCACATCTACCGAACTGCCCTCGTGGCTGTACTTGATGGCGTTGGTCAGCAGGTTGACCACCAACCGTTCCAGCAATTCGTTATTGCCCAGCACCCAGACATCCTGCTCCGGATCGTAATCAAAGCGCAGCGCAATTCCCCGCTGCTGCGCCTGGATTTGCACCAGATCGATGGCGCTTTCCACCACATCCAGCATGTCTTGCTCGCTCAGCTCCACGGTTTCTACCGCTTCGACCCGGGCCAGCTGCAGGAATTGCTCGGCGATGCTCAGGTTACGCTGGGCGTAGTGCTGCACGTTATCCAGAAACGCCGGCAGGTCCGGGTTGCTGTCCTCACGCATTTTTTCTGTCAGCGCCAATACCGAGACCATGGGCGAGCGCAGGTCATGGGACAGGAAATCGAGCATTTCTGAACGCGCACGCAGGGCCTGCTTGACCTCGGAGATATCCTTGAACGACAGGATCATCATGCGTCCGGGGTTGTCCCCGGCGTGCACCAGCAGCATATCCAGATACAGATCGGCCCCCTGACGATTGCGGCATTCCAGCTGGCTGCGCCCCTCGGCCAGAGTCTGGCGCAACAGCACATCCCAGCTACGCTCACGCAACTCCAGCTCACGGCCCAGATCGGTCACCAGGGACTGGCCACTGTCCAGCATTCCCATGTCGATGCCCAGCAACAACGCCGCCTGGGGGTTGGCATAAACAATCACCCCGCAGGCATCCGCAATCACGACCCCTTCGCGAATCTGCGCCAGCGTGACCTGGAAAAAGCGGGTCAGTGCTTCCTGGCGTTCTTCTTCCCGCTGCAAACGCTCGATATGGTTTTCCAGTACCTCGTAGCGCGGCCCCGACAACGGTTCATGGGAACGCACCCGCACCAGCATGGCCCGCACCCAATAATCGTAGGTATCGGCATCCAGCGCCTGTTCCCACACCACATCCAGCTCATAGCGCTTCCCCTCATGCCGGAAGCGGTACTGGCGCGCCAGGCCACTTTTCCAGCCCGATGCCGGCAGACGGTCCCCCCCGCGCAGGGGCATATCCCCCCCCTGAAGCCGCCAGGCCTTCACCGGCATGACGGTGTCCAGCATGTTTGCCATCTGCTGCAGGGAAGAGGCACGGGTAAGACGCTGGTTCAGGTCGCTGTATCCGGACAACCGCTCCAGGGCGTTGCGCATATAGGAAAGAGAGTATTCCAGACGTCGCCAGGTCCATAGCGGATAAGCCATCAATGCCGCCGCCATGGCCGGCGCCGGCGGGAACCACAATCGCAGGGTAATCAGCAGGACCATGCTCGCCAGCAGACAGGCCCCCATGATTCCCGCCACCAGCGGGATCGACCAGCGCGGCAACACAAACGGCAACAGCAACGGCGCCAGCAGCGCCAGCAGCGCCCCCAGCACCAAGGCGCTGGGCTTGCCCAGATCGCGGATCAGGCGATCCTCGCGCAACGCATCCAGCAAATTAGCATTAATCTCCACCCCGGCCATCAACTCGCCACTGTTCCCCATGGGGGTCGGCAACATATCGCCCAGCCCTGCCGCAGTGGCGCCGATCAGGACGATCTTGTCGCGAATCAATTGCTCGGGAATCAGGTTTTCCAGCAACTCCACCGCAGAGACCTGCGGGTAGCTGTTAGGGCCGTTCACGAAAGGAATCAGGCGATGGTAGCGGCGCACATTCGCCAGCCCGGAAAACTCTTCGCCCTTGTCAGCGGGGAACAACTGCTCGGAGAGCATGCCTTCCTGTACCAGTAAAGTCTGGGTGATGTGCGGCCACCAGGCCTGCCCGATACCGGAACGCATGAACACGGAACGGGCAACCCCATCGGCATCCAGCTCCAGATCCACATGCCCCAATCCGGCCGCCGCTCGAGCAAACGGAGAATGCGGCAGCACTTCGATCAACTGCCCGCCGGCACGCAATTGCTCCACATGCACCGGCAGGTACACATGACCATTGGCGGCCATGGCCTGCACCAAAGCCAGGTCCGAACGGGGATTGTTGCGGTCCGGTTCCGACAGGATCAGATCCATCAGCACCGCCCGGGCGCCCATCTCGGTCAGCCGGTTGATAATGTCGGCGTGAACTTGTCTGTCCCAGGGCCAACGGCCTACTTCCCGCAGGCTGTATTCATCGATACCGACGATCACCAGGTCACTGGCGGGTTCATCCGGCAGCGTATGCAGCAGGTTGTCGTAGATATAGCGATCAACAAATGACAGTGCACCACTGATGCTCAGCAGTACGCTCAGTGCCGCCACCAGGAACAACACCGACAGGTGCTCAGCAAGGTAACGACGATGGTCCGGACTCAGACGCGCGGGCATGAATTACAGGGCCAGCAGCATGGCAGCCGCCCCGACAAATACCCATAGATCCCAACGAGGCTTTTCTTCCGGCGGTGCAGGCGGTTCAGGGGGCGGAGGCGGTGGGGCCGGCGTCACCACGATGTCACGCCAGTTTTCATGGCCACGCAGACCGTGGCCATCCACCGCACGCACCAGCAGGCGGTACTCGCCTACCGGTAAGTCTTGCTGCCAGTGGCCGGCCTCCAAACGCTGTTGCCCCAGCAAACGGTTGTCCGGTTGCTGATACCACTCGACCCAGTAATGGTCCGCCTCGGCCTGGGTTGGCCAAACCGCCACCGCCCCGGTGTGGCTGACGGTCAGTTCAACGGTAGGCGCAGGCAGCAATGGCACCGGCGCCATGGGCGACTCATCCACCTGGGCCAGGGTGGCAAAGCCCCCTTCCACTTCACGGGTGGTGCCGCGGGCGCCCACATCCACCTGACCGCTGATCACTTCGTTACGGGTGGTCTCGGCGCCGTCTACACCCAGGTAGTATTCGGTGCCGCGCACCGCCGCCACCGCCCCCGGGGTATAGACCTCGAACGAGGCTTCATCACTGGTCAGCGGCGTCACACGGTTACGGATATTGCCGCGCTCCAGGCGCAGCTCGGTGCGCTCATCGGGCTGATCCAGAAAACGGCGGTAACGGGTTACCACCAACAGACTGGAAGGCTTGATCGAGACATCCGACTGGTCGGCAAAATGAATACGGGCACTGCCATCGGCCCCGGTTTCCAGTGCATCACCAAATTGCACCGTGTCCCCGGTACTCACAGGGCGGGGTTCTCCGCCTGCGGCGGGGTACAGCATGACTTCACCGGTAACCGCTTCCAGCCGGGCAGGAATGGGTTTTTCCTTGAGCCAGTCGATGGGCACCCGAAGGCTGTCGCCCGGGCGCAGGGCGTGGGGATCGGTAAGGTGATTATGATCGGCCAGCTGACGCCAGCAGGCCTCGGGCTGCTGGGCAAAGCGCAAGCACACCTTCCAGAGGGAATCGCCGGGGCGGAGTGTGTAGTGCCAGTCTTCACTGGCCTGCGCTGCCGGGAAAAGCCCCAGCCACAGCAGGGCGGCTATCCCCAACCAGACCCTCATAATGTGCTTCCTTGTAGTGACTTATTCTTCGACAGGCTCCAGACGATAACCGTGCTGATAAACCGTCTTGATTCGGTAGCCACGCTCCGGACGAATCTGAAGGCTGCGACGGATGCGGCTGATGTGCACATCCACCGTCCGTGACTCAATGGGGGTCATGATACCCCAGACTTTCTCCAACAGGTGGGCCCGGCTCATCAGCTTGCCCACATTCTGGAACAGGTAGCTGGCCAGTTCATAGTCCTTGTCGGTCAGTTTAACCGGATCCTCATCCAGCAGAATCTGCCGGCGGGCACGATCAACCACCCAGGGCCCGACTGTCAGCGCCTTTTCTTCATCCATTTCCGCTACCCCTGCCCGGCGCCCTAGGGCAGTAATCCGGGCCAGCAATTCCGCTTGCTTGGTCGGCTTCACCATGTAGTCATCTGCTCCCTGGGACAACGCCCCGACAATGGACGACTCATCATCACGCTGGGTGGCAAACAGCACCGGCGTGCGGTTTCCGCTGGCGCGCACTTCTTCCAGAACGGCATAGCCATTCATGTCCGGCACTTCCCAATCCAGCACCAGAATATCGAAGGTATCGCGGCGCAGCAGGGACATAAAATCCCGACCGTTGGCCAGATGAATACAGTTGTGCCCGGCCTCTTGCAGCCAGTGGGTCACCAGCTCGGCCTGGGCCATGTCATCTTCCAGATATGCAATGCGCACGGTTGTCTCCATTTGCCCATTCACCTGTCGCTTCGCGCTTCCTTTCTGAGCGCTAACGCCGGTAAAGGCTACAGGGTTATCAAAGAGTTAGCGGGAAAAGATTGTAAAATGCCGCCACCGATAAAGCGATACTTCAACCCCGGGTTCCCACCCGCATTCCGCTGCGTCCTGGCCCGATCTCAACCCCGCAAGCGGGCTACGCCGAGCGCGCTGTCAACTTCAGCCCCACCACACCCACGATAATCAGTCCCATGAACAACAGGCGCGATAGCTGGGCAGGATCCTTGAGCCAGACAATGCCAATCACGGTGATACCCACGGCACCCAGCCCTGTCCATACTGCATACGCCGTGCCCACCGGAATACCCCGCATGGCATAGGACAACATCAACATGTTCAACCCGGTGAGCACCAGCGAGGTGCCAATCGACGCCACACCCGGGTTCATTTGGATCCACTAGAGACTCAGCGCCCAGGCAATCTCCACAATCACTGCCAGCAGCAGTACCACCCAATACAGGTTCATCGGCTTCTCCAGGCGGGCTCGTACAGGCACCAGAACCGCCGGAAACCCGAAAGAGGCGGCCTGAGAAGACATTGCACCAGATGGGTGCAGCGCGAATTATAGCCAACCCACGCGGCAATGCACCCATCCATGGACGCCACCGCCACAACCGGCTATCATTCGCGCCCGTTGGATCCCCCAAGTTCCAGCTGCACGGCCCGGGTAACAGGATGCTACCCCTGCCCGTGCAACCCTGATTGCACAATGTGTTTTGCGCCCGTAGCTCAGCTGGATAGAGCGTTGCCCTCCGGAGGCAAAGGTCAGAGGTTCGAATCCTCTCGGGCGTGCCATCTTTCCCACAAAAAAGGGGCCTTC
>NZ_AXBZ01000054.1:0-6877 GCF_000475295.1 Alcanivorax sp. P2S70 | reverse complement strand
ACTCGTTGTTGCGCTTTCTCGGTGGATGGACATACACCTTCAAAACCGCGCCTAGATTGTGAGCCAGCCTGAAAGACTGAGCACGCAAGGAGTTATCCAGAGGCTCCCAAGGGGCGCCAATATAACAAAACACGTTTTTCATGCATAAGCCTTGCCATGGCGGCCCTGTTGCCTTTGACCCACAATGGCTCAGGCTCTAACCATGTCATGTCAGGCCAGCGCCGGTCAATATTTCAAAATATCATTTCATTATTGTGGGCATGAGCCATTCAGTCACCTACACTGGACACGCTAACCGATCAAAGGACGTTTCCATGGATACGCTGCAACAGTTCTATATCAATGGTCGCTGGGTCACCCCTTCTTCCGTCTGCCAGACTCACGCCGTGATCAACCCCGCCACGGAACAACCTGAAGCACAGATTCCGCTTGGCGAAGCGGCAGACATCGACAGCGCCATCGCCGCGGCCACTGCCGCCTTTACTGGCTGGAGTGAAACGCCGCTGGCCACCCGACTCGAGTACCTGGAAAAGCTGCTGGCGCTGTACCAACAACGCCTGCCCGAAATTGCCGACGCCATCAGCCGAGAGATGGGCGCCCCCATCGGACTGGCCAGCAAGGCCCAGGCCCCCGCTGGTATGGCACACCTCAACAACGCCATCGAAATCGCCCGCGACTTCCCCTTTGAGGAAACCCAGGGCGGCTCGGTGATTCGTCACGAGCCCGCAGGTGTCTGTGCACTGATCACGCCGTGGAACTGGCCCATGAACCAGATCATGTGCAAGCTGGCTCCGGCCCTCGCCGTGGGCTGCACAGTGGTACTCAAGCCCAGTGAATTCGCGGCTCTGTCCGCCAACCTGCTGGGGCAAATGATCGACGAGATTGGCCTGCCTGCCGGCGTGTTCAACATGGTGTACGGCGATGGCGCCAAAGTCGGTCCGCAGCTCTCGTCCGACCCGCGCATTGATGTGGTCTCGCTGACAGGCTCTACCCGGGCTGGCGCCTCGGTGAGCAAGGAAGCCGCCGACACCATCAAACGAGTGTCACTGGAACTGGGCGGCAAATCCGCCAACATCCTGTTGCCCGGTTGTGATCTGGAACAGGCCGTGACCCACGGGGTGCGGGCAATGATGAACAACACCGGCCAAAGCTGTAATGCGCCGTCACGCATGTTGGTTCCCGCCGACCAGCTCGACGCAGCAGAACAGATTGCCGCCCGCGTCTGTGCCAGCATTGCCGTAGGCAACCCGGCCGACAACGCCACCGTCATGGGACCAATCGCCAATGGCCGCCAGCATCAGCGGGTAAAGGCACTGATCGAGAAAGGCATCGAGGAAGGCGCCACCCTGGTATGCGGAGGCACCGCCATGCCCGAGGGCCTGGACACCGGCTACTTTGTCCAGCCCACGGTGTTCAGCCGTGCCAACAACCAGATGACCATCGCTCGCGAGGAAATCTTCGGCCCGGTACTGACCATGATCCCGTACCAGGACCTTGAAGAAGCCGTCGCCATCGCCAACGACACCGATTACGGCCTGTCTGGCTATGTGTTCGGGGATAACGATCAGGCCCGGCAGATTGCCAATCGCCTGCGTACGGGCAATGTGCACCTGAACGGCGCCGGCCCGGATTTCCAGGCCGCCTTTGGTGGCTACAAGCAATCCGGGATCGGCCGCGAATGGGGACGTTTCGGGTTCGATGAGTTCCTGGAAATCAAGTCACTGTTCCTGCCCGGCTGACTCCTGAGCCCATCGGTCAGTCATTAACGGACACAAAACCCCTTGTTTTGTGTACTGGCACTGGCGCCCTCCCCCGGGCGCCGAAGTGCCATTTACCCCTCCGCGTCCACCCCTGATCATCATTACATTGATCAATGTCACAGTGTGACATATAACGGCCAGACAGACCGGGACCAGGAGGATTTATGACAACAACAGCTTCCGACAGCATCAACAAGACCCAGACCAAGACCGCAGAAAAGGTGCCATTGGGCGCCACCGTGAACATCCCCCCACGTCGGCTGGACTTTGAGTTTGATGCCACCACCGCCAAACGCTATTTCTATGCGGACGACCCGTTCCTGAGCGCATTCTGGATCACCCTGTCCACCCTCTTCCCGGAAGGGGAAGATTTCTTTGTGCAGGCCGTTCGGCACTTCCGCAAGGACATTACTGATCCGACGCTTAAAGCGCAGGTGGCCGGCTTTATCGGTCAGGAAGCCATGCACAGCAAGGAGCACGAAGCCTGGAACGAACTGGGCCAGAAATTCGGCTATCCCACCGAAAAGCTGGACAAGACCCTGGGCAAATTGCTGGGAGGGGTCAAAAAATTCACCCCCAAGATTTTCCAGCTGTCTGCCACCGTGAGCCTGGAGCATTACACCGCCATCATCGCCGAGCAGCTGCTGCGCGATGAGTCCCACCGCGAACTGGCCGACCCGGAGACACTGAAACTGTGGCTGTGGCATGCGCTGGAAGAAAACGAGCACAAGACGGTTGCCTACGATGTGTATGAAAAAGTCAGCGGCAACTACTTGCTGCGGGCCGGCACCATGATTCCGGTGACCGTTGTTTTCTTTGCCGTCATCGGGATTTTTCAGGCGCAGATGCTGGCCTCCGATGGCAAATTGCTGGACCTGCGCAACAACTGGAAAGGGCTAAAATTCCTGTTTGGGCGCAAAGGGCTGTTTACCAAGCTCTGGCCGCAATACCTGGATTTCTTCAAGCCGGGTTTCCACCCATCCCAGCACGATACCGATGCGTTGCTGGACGAATGGCGTGAGCGCCTCTTTGGCAAGGACGGCATGCTGACCGAACAACATGAGCAGGCCAGCCAGCGCAAGAAGACGCGTAAAAAGCTTCACTGACGGCGGACATCCGTCATCCCGCCCTTTCCCTCTCACTGTCGCCCTCTCCCGCAAGCGGGAGAGGGCCGCTAACGTTTGAGAGAGCAACGCCCGCCGAACGTTACCGTTTTCTTTGACTCGCGTGTCCTGTACAACATTACCCACCATGGAATGCTGTACATGAAATCTCCGTCTTTTTTCGCGCTGCTGGTGCTGGCGTCCCAGGCTGAAGGGAACGAAACACCGATACTGGAACCGGTGTCCGTCACCAGCACCCGCATGGAACGCCCTCTGGCCGATACCCCTGCCGCCATCACAGTGATAGAGGCGGATCGGCGGCAGCAAGCCCAACCTCGCCTGCAACTGGATGAAAGCCTTAACCGGGTGCCCGGGCTGTATCTGCAGAACCGCTACAATTTTGCCCAGGGCCTGCGCCTATCATCCCGGGGCTTCGGTGCTCGCTCGCCGTTCGGGGTACGCGGACTGCGGGTGAACGTGGATGGGTTCCCGGAGACACTGCCAGACGGTCAGTCGCAGCTGGACAGCATTGATCTCTTCGCGGTGGAACAACTCACCATACTTCGAGGCCCCAGCAGTCTGCTGTACGGCAATGCTACCGGTGGCGTGGTGGATATCCGCACCGCGGCCCAGCCAGTAACAGAATCCGCCAGTGCCACAGTGATCGGCGGCAATGATGCCCTGCGCCAGGCCAACGTTCAGGCCAGTAGTCAGCATCAGCGAAACCACCAGGCCTTCAGCCTGACAGCACTGGATTATGCGGGCCACCGAGAGCAGAGCGAGGTACGCAAGTATCAGTTAACAGCACAAGCCGGTTGGCAACCTGACGAGGATCGTGCCCTCACCGTTTTCCTGACGGCCATGGATACGCCCTATGCCAACGACCCGGGTGGGCTCACCCGCCAACAGGCTCATCAGGACCGTCACATGGCCACCCGCTTTTCGAACACGCTGGACGCCGGCCAGACGGTCGATCAGCAGCGTCTTGGCCTGCACTATCGCGATGACGCCCTGGGCAATGCGGTGATCAACGCCCGGCTGTTTGTCAGCCAGCGGGACTTTCAACAGCAACTTCCGTTTCCTGGCAGCAGCCTGATCGATTACCACCGTCTTTTCTACGGCGCCCGCCTGGATGCCACCCTGCCCTTCACTGTGAGGGATCGGCCTCACCGGCTTCTGGTCGGACTGGATGCAGACCGCCAACAAGATGCCCGGGGACGCCATGCGGTCAATGCCAACGGGGCGATTACCTCGGTCACCGCTGATGAGGATCAGTACGCCACGGCCAGCGGGGTATTCATGCAGCTGGACAGCCATGTGACCGACAACCTGATGCTCACCGTTGGGGCCCGAACCGACCGGTTACGCATGACCATCGACGATCACCTGTTGGGTGACGGTGATAACAGTGGCGAACGGGCGTTTGACGAAACCAGCTACAGTGCTGGCCTTGCCTGGCAGCTTTCACGCCACCACACCCTTTACGCCAACACCGGCACCGCATTTGAAAGCCCGACCTTCACCGAACTGGCCAATCCCTCCGGTGCGGGCGGCTTTAATCCGGCGCTCACCTCACAGACCGCCGTAAACATGGAGCTTGGCGTACGCAGCAGCTTGCTGGACCGACTCTACCTGGAGGCCGCCCTGTTTCGGGTAGACGTTGACGATGAAATCACCCCCTACGATCTGAATGGGCGCACCTTCTACCAGAATGCGGGCAAAACCCGCCGCGACGGTATTGAGCTGTCTCTGGAGCATGCGACTACCAACCATCTCACACTGGCGCTGTCATGGACCTGGTCCGATTTTCGTTTTGAGGAGTTTCAGGACAACCAGCAACAGGCCGATGTGAGCGGGAAACGGCTACCCGGCTTACCAGAGCATCATCTCTACGCCGAAGCATACTGGCAAAACGAAAGCGGCTTGTTTGCCGCTCTGGAAGGGATATTCAGCTCGCATCGCTATGCCGAAAATACCAATGTCACCCGAGTGGGAAGTGAGCTGCTGATCAATCTGAAAGGCGGCAAGCAATGGCGCCTGGGGGAACAAACGTGGAGTCTGTTTGCGGGCATTAACAACCTGCTCGACCGCGAGTATTACAGCAACCTGCGAATCAACGCCAACAGCGACCGACCGGTTAGCGAGCGGGGCTACTTCGAACCCGGCCCGGGTCTGGGTTACTACGCTGGCGTCACCCTGAACTGGTAGAACTCAAACGCTCCCACCCCGGCGCATATGGCCGGGACAGGAACCCGGAACAACGATCAGAACGCTGACACCCCGCCATCCACGGCAATCGCCTGGCCATTCATGTAGCTGTTCGCCGGCGACAACATCATCAGCATTACCGTGACAATTTCTTCCGGCTGGCCGAGACGCTTCATGGGACAACCCGCCGCCAACATGGCATGCACCGTATCCTTGTTCTCGGACAGGTTGCCTTCGTCCACCATGGGCGTATGGGTGTAGAAGGGGCACACCGCATTCACGCGGATGTTGCGCTTGGCAAATTCCACCGCTGCAGTGCGGGTCAGGCCGATCACCGCATGCTTGGCCGCTGAGTAGGCACCAATCTTGGGTGCCCCACCGAGGCCCGCCATGGAGCTCACGTTGACGATACTGCCCCCGTTTTCCTTCATGGCCGCGATCTGGTGTTTCATGCCGTACATCACGCCTTTGACGTTAACGCTGACCTGCTGATCCAGCACTTCTTCGGTGAGCTGATCAAAGGGAATAAAACCGTGGGCGATGCCGGCATTGTTCACCGCCATATCCAGGTGACCGAACTGGGCCAGCGCGGTATCGACCATGGCCTTGCAGTCGGCTTCGCGGGAAACATCACAACGCAGCGCTGCCACTTTCACGCCTTGCCCGGCCAGGGCATCTGCCTGGGCATTCAGGGCATCCATGTTGATGTCACCCAGCACCAGCGCCGCGCCGCGCTTGCCCAGCTCCTGCGCCAGCAACTTGCCAAACCCGCTGGCCGCGCCAGTGATCAAGACAGTCTTGCCGGTAAAATCGAGAATCGGATCCATTATGTTCTCCAAACGGCAGCCATCAGCCATGAGCTATCAGCTGTCAGTTCTTAGCTCATAGCTGATAGCTGATAACTCAGATAGTGAACCCACCATCAACCACCACACATTCACCCGTCACGTAGCTGCTGGCATCGGACACCAGATACAGCACGGTACCGGCCATTTCTTTTGGCTCCGCATGGCGACGCATGGGAATCTGGGAAATGGCGGTCTGGTAAATGTCGTCGTTGGTGAACAGGGCACCGGCAAATTTGGTCTTGGTCAGGCCCGGCAACAGCGCGTTGACGCGAACGTTGAACTGGGCACATTCCTGGGCAAAGGACTTGGTCATGCTGATCACCGCCGCTTTCGAAATGGAATACACACCCTGCATGTCGCCGGGGCTGATGCCATTGATCGAGGCTGTGTTCACGATGGCACCACCACCGTGTTCGCGCATCAGCTTGGCCCCTTCCACGGACATGTAGAAGTAACCACGCAGGTTCACATCCACAGTCTTGTCGAAGGCATCGACCGGGGTATCCAGGATATGCCCGAAGAAAGGATTGGCCGCCGCATTGTTGACCAGAATATCCAGCTTGCCGTGCACCTCACGGATGTGGGAAAAGATGGCCTGAATCTGTGCCAGCTCACCCACGTGACAGGCATAGGCCTCCGCCTTGCCCCCCGCCGCCTTGATGGCATCGGCGACCACCTGACAGTCATCGATCTTGCGACTGGACACAATAACATGTGCCCCCTGCTCGGCCAGCAGCCTGGCAATTTCTTCGCCAATACCACGGCTGGCACCAGTGACCAGGGCAATCTTGCCCTCAAGGTTAAACAGGTTGGTACTCATACTTCTCTCCCGGTTGAAATGAAAAGCGGCACGCCCTGAACAACAGATGGCAACGCGGTTTTTCGTCTGTGCCGTGTGCCCGGCATCTCCACCACCGCGTTCAGGGAAACTCTAAACAACTCCTTGCATGCTCAGCGT
>NZ_AXBZ01000053.1:0-1640 GCF_000475295.1 Alcanivorax sp. P2S70 | reverse complement strand
AGGCGTTATTCGGAGACACCTTGATGCGCTATGGCTTACGCCAGGCCTTCACCCTCAACGGCCAGCGTACGGTACGTTGCTGCTCGCCCCATGCCGTGAGCAGTGTTTCCCGGAATTCCCCAAGCGGGTCTTCTCCCGCCTTGCGGGCATTTACCAAGGCTGACCAGGTATCCAGATAGCCGAGCATGTCCGTGGCGGACCATTGTCGTGTAATGGCGTCGTCAGGGAAGGGCAGGGCTGGCCAGTGGTGCTCTGTGCCGGCATAACCGCTCACCACCCGGGTTCGTTCGGCAGGCCACCAGCGTGCCAGCAGACTGTCGTGAAAGTCACGGATCAGTGCTCCCAGCCCCTCGACCTCGCAGAGCCCATAGCTGATTAGAGCAAGCACCCCGCCGGGGCGCAGGCAGCGTTCCGCCTCTGTGAAGAAACCTTCCTGTTCAAACCAGTGAAATGCCTGAGCCACCGTAATCAGCGCCACAGAGTTGGCGGCCAGAGGCAGTTGATGGGCCTGGCAGGCCAGAAAGTGCGTTTTCGATGCAGGGGCCGCCTGCAGTTGTTTCAGACTGATATCGGCGCCAATCACCCGTTTGAAGTGGGGCTCAAGTGCCCGGGCAGCCTGTCCTGTCCCACAGCCCAAGTCCAGCGCTCGCGCCTGCGAGGCATCACGGCAGCAGTTAGCCAGCCATTGAAACAGCGAAGGCGGATAGGTCGGGCGGTATTGCTGATACTGGATTCCCCGTTGAAACAGGGGATCAGTCATTGAAGAAACCGTCGTTGTCGAAGTGAGCCGCCCACAAACGGCCGTCGGCACGCTCCAGATCCAGTGCAATGCCGGCCAACAGCTGGCCTTCCGGTGCGGCACACCAGGCAATGGTGCCGTACAGATGGTAGGTGCCATGCTCTTCCAGCAGGGCAACCCACAGCTCTACATCGGTATTGGGCTTGATGGGGGCGGGGAGTTCCACGCTGATGCCTGCCAGCGAGACGTCGTGGCTGGTCAGGTATAGGCGGTCATCCGGGCTGACAGAGAGCGAGCCGCTGGGAAGCAGGGTGAGCGAAAGGCTTTCTTCCCGGTGAATGCGGGGGTGGCGCCGGTTTTCCATTGCGGTAGCCATGCGCGTTACCCGTAGATCATCCGGTCAACCGCATAGGCAGACAGGGCAATGAACCCGACCACGCCAGCGAGGAACAGCAGAAAACGCAGTGCCGGTTTGACCGTGGTGGGCAGTGGTTCTGTCTCGCGGGGTGATTGGGATTGTGGGTGTTCACTCATCAGCCAGCTCCCTGAAATAGCCAGTAGCCACAGTATCCGCTATTCCACCGGATTAGGAAACCGGTGTGACAAAACGGGTTCACACCCTTTTGTCATGTTTCGTGAACCGGGGTTAACTGGTCAGGGCAATGCAGTTTGCCACGGGGCTGACAAGCGTGTGTCGAGGTCTTGGACGTCCGATCCTGTCGCTTATCCTTGTGCTCTGCGATGGAGCACAAAAAAGGGGCCTTGCGGCCCCTTCGTTGTCACAGATTGTCAGCTGGTGGATCAGCCGCCTACCTGGATTTTCTGGAACAAGTACTCATGCAGGGAGTCGGACAGCAACGGCAAGTACGACACCATCAGCAGAGCGGTCAGCATCACGGCA
>NZ_AXBZ01000052.1:0-9119 GCF_000475295.1 Alcanivorax sp. P2S70 | reverse complement strand
GGAGTTATTCAGAGGCTCCTTGATTGTGATTTCCCGCCAGCGGCGCCTGTAATTGTCATCCCGCGACATTGTTCACCTTTCAGGATCGGCCTAGCGTTGAAGAACGCTACGCAACCACGGAAGAAGGTGCCCAATGAAAATAACCAGAGTCTCCGCTCCTCCGACACAGGTCAGCATTTACCAGAACTGGGATGGCCCCGGGGCTGACGACATCGAAGACAAACTGTCCGCTGAGCACGTGGATGACATTGTCGAAATCTTCCAGACCCCACTGACGGGTCACTACAACTGGGACTATTCCTCTGCGGATGGCCGGATCCGCAAGCTCTACCGGCTCGGCAAGGAACTGAACTGGAATGCGGATATGGACCTGGACTGGAGCCAGGATTTCCCCCGTTCTGAAATCCCCATGGACCAGTCTTTTAATCCGTTCAACGGCTGGCCGGTGTTTGAAGCACTAAGCGACGAGGAAAAACTGCGTTTTGGCTGGCACAACCTTGCCTGGATGCTCGCCCAGTTCATGCATGGTGAGCAGGGCGCCTTGCTGGTCGCCTCGCAGTTGGCAAGCTGCGCACCCACCTATGATGCCAAGCTCTATGCTGCCAGTCAGACCTTTGATGAGGCACGGCATGTGGAGGCCTTTACCCGTTACCTTCAGGAAAAGATCGGCATCCTCTACCCGGTGAACCCAAACCTGAAGGCGTTACTGGACAAAATTTTGTCCGACCCCCGCTGGGACCTGAAATTCATCGGTATGCAAATCATCATCGAAGGGCTGGCACTGGCCGCGTTTAACACCCTGAAAATGACGGCGAAGGACCCATTGCTCAAGCAGCTTGTGCACTTGGTGATCCGTGATGAAGCGCGCCATGTTACCTTTGGGGTCAACTACTTGGAGGATTTTGTTCAGACACTTTCTCATGAAGAAAAAGAAGAGCGGGCACACTTCGCTTTCGAAGCTTGCGTCGTCATGCGAGAGCGGCTCATCAGCACCGAAGTGTTCGAGCACTTCGGCTGGGATGTGGAGGCGGCCAGAGAGCAGGTGCTGTCATCGACCATCATGGCCCAGTTCCGCAATCTGCTGTTTACCCGCATCATGCCTAACCTGAAACGCATCGGGTTACTCACCGAGTCTGTTCGGCCACGGTTCGAGGAGCTGGGTATCCTTCAGTACGAAAACCTGGTGGATGATGGTGAAGTTGACTGGGCAGAGCTGTCCAAACCCCTCTACGACGAGGCTGGCTAGGGCCTGATCCCGCTCTATTTATGCCTGTATGGTGACCTGCCGCCCCGAGAGGGGGGCGGACAGGGCCTGCTGTGTTGCCGAATAGGCTTGCTCCAGGGCAACACGCCCGTTGCTGAGTCGATTCGGGCCTGCCCGCAACAGTCCGTCAATGGCCAGCGTCATCAGATTGGGTCTGATCGGTGGCAATAACGCTGCACTGTTGGCCCGACGCCAGGGCGAACGGGATTGCAGATGGTGGTAGAGTACCCGCTCTCCGGGCCAGGTCGCGGCTAATCCGTGGCGGTCAGCAATGCCGCCATCCCAGTAGCGTTCACCGTTAATACTGGCAGGCTGAAACAGCAGCGGCACGGCACAGGAGGCGTATACGGCCTCAACGGCATCGCCATCACGCAGCACCCGGGTTCGCTGGCTGCGGCCATGCCAGACAGACAGGGCAACGGGCCGTGGGCTTTCGTCAAGAAGACGAATGGGCAGGATATCGGCCAGCAGTGAACGGAAAGCCTGCCCCCGGAGCAATCCGAGGCCTGGCGAAGGATCCCAGAAATCCCCTTTGTCCAGATGGAGCAGACGCTGCTCCAGCGTTGTCATGCCGCTGCCACTGGCAACACTACATGCGACCAGGGCACCTGCACTGGAGCCACACAATCGTGCCGGCGTTAGCCCATGCTCTTGCAGGGCCTTTACCACCCCGAAATGGGCGAAGAAACCAAAAAAACCTGACGACATGGCCAGCGTGAACGGTTTGGCTGCCAGCCAGTCAGCCAATGTTTGAGAAGGGTATGTCACAGGATTCGGATTCTCCGGCAGTTCCGGTAGAGCAACAGGGCAGAGCGCTGCAGCATAGCATGCTGCTGGCCGCAGTGGCGGTCACGGCGCTGGGGCAGACGCTGGTGTTTACGCTTCTGCCGTCGTTGGGGCGTGCGACTGGCCTGGCCGAAATGCAGGTCGGCCTGATTATCAGCTGTTCTTCACTGGTGTTTGCCCTTGCCAGCCCGGTATGGGGGACGCTGAGTGAATCGCTGGGGCGCAAACGTGTGCTGGTGATCGGGTTGTCCGGGTATTCCCTTGGCACGTTGATGTTTTCGCTTGTCTTCGACGCCGGTCTGCATGGCTGGGTCAGTGGTACTGCTCTGGTTGCCGGGTTGGTGATCAGCAGGATGTTGCAGGCGGCCATCATGGCAGCGACACCCGCCGCGGCGGCGGCCTATACCGCCGATATTACCACTCCGGAACAACGTACCCGGGGCATGGGCAGGATCGGTGCGGCCAACAACCTGGGCACTGTCGTCGGTCCGGTTTCCGGAGGCATTCTGGCGGCAGTGGCGCTGGTCTTCCCCTTGTATGGCGTCGCGATCATCACCGGGCTAATGGCTGTCCTGATGGCGCTGTTCTTGCCGCCATCCCCGCATGTGCCCACTGAACGTGCGCTTTCGTTAGGACAAACCCTTCGTAAAGGTCTGAGTGCCTACGCGGATTCGCGACTCCGGGATTTGTTACTTACCGGGGTGATGCTGTTCATGAGTTTCGCCCTGATCCAGCAGACTCTGGGCTTTTTGTTTCAGGATCATTTCGCCATGTCACCTGAGGGGGCGGCCAGGGCACTCGGGCTGACCATGATGGCGGCTGCCATCACCTCATTGCTTGGGCAGCTGATTGTGGTGCAGTGGCTAAAAGCCGCTCCCACGGTACTGATCATTATGGCTATTCCCGCCATTGGCGCAGGGGCAGTGATTCTCTGGTTGGCAGATGCCCAAACCATCATGAGTCTTGCAGTGCTGTTGATCGGTCTTGGGCTTGGCTTTGGCATGCCGGCGATCATGGCGCTGGCCAGTTTGCGGGTCAGTGCAGAAGAGCAGGGTCGGGTAGCGGGCCTGGCCAGTGCGTGCCCGGCGTTAGGATTCATTCTTGGCCCGCTGGTCGGCACCGGGCTGTATACGCTGGATCATCGCTGGCCGTATCTGCTGGTGATGGGGCTCACTGTGCCGCTGGCGTACCTGGCCTGGCGATTGGTGAAAAACTCCGGTTAGCGCTTCAGTTTCCCTCTGGCGCCGCTTTCTCCCGGGCGAGTAACCAGGCTTTGCGCTCCACGCCCCACCGATACCCCGACAGCCCGCCATCTCGCCGGATGATCCGGTGACAGGGGACCGCCACGGCCAGCACATTGCTCGCACAGGCTCGGGCAACCGCGCGCGCGGCGGTGGGCCTGCCAATCCGCTCTGCCAGTTGTTGATAGTCCAGGGTCATGCCAACAGGAATGGCCTGCAGGGCTTGCCATACCTGACGTTGAAATACGGTGCCCCGGATATCCAGAGGCAGTGTCACAGGTTGTTCCGGATGCTGAACCAGCTGGCAGACCGCCGCAATCTGTTGGTTGAACGCGTCATTCGGTGGCAATAGGGTGGCGTGGCGAAAATGGTCCTGAAACTCATCGAGCAATACCCCGGGATCCTCTCCCAGCGCAATCCAGCACACGCCCTGTGAAGACGCGGCCACCGCCAGCTCTCCGAGCTCGGTGCTGGCAAGCGCGAAGGTCAGCTGTTCCCCCTTGCCGCCCTTGCGGTGTTTGGCGGGAGGCATGCCTGTCAGGCGTGGGGCGTCCTGATAAAAATGGCTGGCAGAACCGTATCCGGCTTCAGTTGCTGCCTGCAGTACGGAGCCTTGCTTCGCCAGCGCCGGGTAAAGCCGGCATTGTCGAATCGCGGCCAGGTACTCTGTCGGGGTCAGTCCTGTCACGCTGCGAAAGTGGCGTAACAAGGTGGCTTCCGCCATGCCGGCATCACTGGCCACGTCAGCAATCGCGGCGTCCGCACCGCTCACCACATATCCCTCAAGATTGCGACAGACGCGTGCCAACAGCTCACCCAGATCCGTCCCCACCTTGTCCAGGGGGCGGCAGCGCTTGCACGGGCGAAATCCCGCTTGAAGGGCTCCGCGGATGTCTTCATAGAATCTCACGTTCTCACGGCGCGGGAGGCGGGAAGGGCAGCCAGGGCTGCACACCACCCCAGTAGTTGTCACGCCGTAAACGAAACTTGTACCAGGCAAGCGACTTTCCAGCTGCTGCCAGCGCAGGTTGTCCAGCTCGCTCACGGGAGCGTCAACGCTGGCAGGGTTGGGGGACATCTGAGGCTCTCCGCGGTAACCGCATTGCATTGATAGGGTATCAATATTGCCGCCGGTCACCTCGAAAAACATCCGCAAAGGTACGTCAAAGTTGAATAAGTGGAGGGCGTGCTGAGGAAGGGGGGATGATGCAAGAGAGAAGCGGGCAAGCCTGGGCCTGCCCGCGAATCGTTAGTTTAGTCGGTGTAGGGCAGCAGGGTCAGCTCTACGCGGCGGTTCTGTTCACGGCCGCTGGCGGTGCTGTTGCTGGCGATCGGCTGGGTTTCGCCAAAGCCGACAATATCCATGCGCACCTGCTCGACACCGAAGCCCGCCAGAGAATTGGCCACGGCCTGGGCTCGCTGCTGGGAGAGCAGCAGGTTGTAGCGGTCGCCACCCGTGCTATCGGTGTGACCCGCGACCTGGATCATGGTGGACTTATACTCCTTGAGTACCTCGGCCACGGCATCCAGAACAGGGCTGAAGGAGGATTTCACATTGGTGCTGTCGGTGGCGAAGGTCAGGTTGCCCGGCATGTTGAGAATGATGTTCTCGCCGTCTCGAGTCACAGATACCCCAGCCCCTTCGAGTTTCTGGCGAAGCTTGGCTTCTTGCACGTCCATGTAATAACCGACGCCGCCGCCAGTGATGGCGCCAATGCCGGCACCGGCCAGTGCGCGTTCCTTGCGCTCCTTGGCGCTGTCAGAGGTAGCAATCCCGATCAAGGCACCGGCCACGGCACCGATTGCGGCCCCGGACGTGGCCTTGGAGGTCTGCTTCTCTCCGGTGTAGGGGTTAATGGTGCTACAGCCCGTGACAGCAACGGTGCCGGCAAGAATCAGCGAACCCGCAAAACGTTTCATGAAAACTCCCTTGGAATACATAACTTATTGGTTTTTTTAACGCTTTAGTCCTCAATGAACCATAGCGACCGTGTAAAAGCTGGTAAAGTGCCGCGTCTCAAGTTTGCCAATCGGTACTGACAAAGACAGGACCCTGGATGAAAAGTTCGTCATTTTCCCCGCCACCCGTTGCCTTGATGGAACGCATTCTGCGCATTCAGAAGTGGTATTTTTCCCCGGTCTTGCGTGGGGCAGAAAATGTTGATGCCCAGCGACCGGCACTGTTTGTGGGGAATCATGGGCTGTATGGCCTGATCGATTCACCTCTTTTTGTGCTCGAGCTTTATCGCCAGACGGGTGTTTTCCCCCGCGCACTAGGTGACCGGCTGCATTTTGATGTGCCGGGTTGGGGCAAGCTGCTGACCCGTTGGGGCGCGGTGGAAGGCACACCGGCAAATTGCACTCAATTGATGGAATCGGGTCAGCATGTGCTGGTGTTCCCCGGTGGCGCTCGTGAGGTGGCCATGCGCAAGGACGAGATCCACAAGTTGGTGTGGAAGCAGCGGACCGGGTTTGCCCGAATGGCCATCCAGCATGGCTATGACATCATCCCGTTTGCCTCTGCGGGCTGCGACATGACGTACAAGATTCTCTATGACAGCCAGGATTTCAAACAGTCACGGCTGGGCAAATGGCTGCTCAAGCGCAAGCCCGTGGACAATCTTTTGCGTGATGGCGACACCTTCATGCCATTGAGCCGGGGGCTGGGCCCCACCTTGCTGCCCAAGCCTGAACCCCTCTGGTTTCAGATTGGCAAACCGATCCCCACCACTGATTATGCGGGTAAGGAAGGGGATAAGGATGCGTGCTGGGACTTGCGCGACAAAGTGTCTGCGTCTATCGAGTCCATGCTGGCCGATCTTGAGGAGCAAAGGGCCGGAGCCCGCCGTCGGGGTGTACGCAAATGGCTGCTCAAATAAGTGTGTCCGAAATAGTCCATACCCCTGTCCCGCAGCGCCAGTGAAAGGGGAGCCGAACAGCGATAACATGCGAAAAACCTTGGAGAATTTGCATGCGACGCTGGAATGGCTGGGGCGACAGCGCCAATAATTATCCACTGAAGCCCTCTGGGCTGCGCTTTGTGCAGGCGCGCCTTGGCAGGGCCGAACCGCTGCCTGACGCAGAACTGCAGTCCGTGCTGGATCAGGTTCCGGCTAGCCGTCTTGCCGCTCATCCCCTTGTCAGCACCGACCCGGAAATTCGCGTCCGCCATGCCCGCGGTCAAAGCCTCCCCGATTGGCTTGCCATGCGTTCGGGCGAGTTTGGGCATTTTCCCGACGGGGTAGCAGAACCCGAAACCAGTGGGGAAGTCCGCAAGCTACTCAGCTGGGCCGAGCAGCACGATGTCGTGGTGATCCCCTACGGTGGCGGGACTTCCGTTGCAGGACATATCAATCCCCAGCCTTCCAGCAAACCGGTGCTGACCCTGTCACTGGCGCGCATGAACCGTCTTGTTGAGCTGGACCGTGAGAGCCAGATTGCCACCTTTGGGGCTGGCACCCCGGGTCCGCAGGTAGAACAGCAACTGCGAGAGCAGGGCTATGTATTGGGGCATTTCCCGCAGTCCTGGGAACTGTCGACCATTGGCGGCTGGGTCGCCAGTCGCTCCAGTGGCCAGCAATCCATGCGCTATGGCCGTATTGAGCAAATGTTCGCGGGGGGCAAGGTGGAGACACCCCGTGGCACCCTGGAGATTCCTGCCATCCCGGCCTCGTCAGCCGGTCCCGATATCCGCGAGATCATCCTCGGTTCTGAAGGGCGTATGGGGATCATCACCGAGGTCAAGGTCAGGGTTACCCCACTGCCGGAAACCGAATCCTTTCACGTTGCCTTTGCCCCGAATTGGGACACTGCGGTGGAACTTGTCAGGGGGATGACCCAGGCCAGGCTTCCCCTGTCGATGCTGCGTGTGTCCAACCCGGAAGAGACCCGAAGCCACCTGATGCTTGCCGGTCATGAAAAACTGGTATCTGTATTGCATCGCTATCTGGGCCTGCGCGGTTGTGGCGATGAAAAGTGCATGATCACCTTTGGGGTCACGGGCGAGCGGCGCCAGAGTCGCCAGACCCTGGCTGCAGCCAAGCAACGCATCCGCGGCGCAGGGGGGGTAGTGATCGGAACGCTGCTCGGCAAAAAATGGGAAGAATCACGGTTCCGTTCGCCGTATCTGAGACACGGCCTCTGGGAGCATGGCTACGTGGTCGACACCTTTGAGACAGCGGTAAACTGGAAGCAGGTGACCCCGGCCATGAAGGCCATGGAGCAAGCGGTTCGCGAGCAGGCCGGTGACGGTGAGCAGGTGCACGTCTTCACCCATTTGTCGCACCTCTACCCGCAGGGTTCGAGTATCTATACCACCTATGTCTTCCGCTGTTCCGCCAGCTACCCGGAAACACTGGCTCGCTGGCAAGCCATGAAACAGGCTGCCAGCGAGGCCATCGTGGCCAATGGCGGCACCATCAGCCATCAGCATGGCGTGGGCCGTGATCATGCGCCCTGGCTGATCCATGAAAAAGGGCAGGAAGGCATGGCCGCAATACGCAGCCTTATCGGCCATTTTGATCCGCAGCAGAGACTGAATCCGGGCTGCCTGATTCAGGATTCAGACGTCACAGACAAGCAGGGATGATGACAATGTTGGGCAAGCGGCAACCGTTGGAACAACTGGCACAACAGCAATGGGATTTGCTGGTCATCGGTGGCGGAATTACCGGGGCGGGGATTTTGCTGGAGGCTGCCAGGCGTGGCCTCAAGGTCCTGCTACTGGAGCAGACCGATTATGCCTGGGGAACGTCCAGCCGTTCGTCCAAAATGGTTCATGGCGGGCTCCGTTATATCGCCCAGGGTGATGTCCGGCTTACCCGGCATTCGTTGCTCGAGCGCGAGCGTCTGCTCAAGGAACTGCCTGGTCTGGTGGAACGTGCCACCTATCTTTTTCCGCTCAGGAAAGGTGTATTCCCTGGCCGTTGGCCCATGAAAGCGATTCTCTGGTTGTACGATTTCCTCGCCGGTATTCGGGATCACCGCTATCTCAACCGGGCCGAAGTGGAAAAACGTGCTCCGGGCTTGAACACAGATGGCCTCACCGGGGCCATGAGTTACACCGATGCCCTCACAGATGACTGCCGTCTGGTGATGCGGACCTTGCTGGAAGCGGCACGGCATGGTGGGCTCGCCCAGAACTACACCCGGGTGACAGGCACGCAGCGCGTGGCCGAGAGCTTCGAGGTCTCCGTGACGGATCGGGTCAATGGTGGCACTGCCACCTTGCAGGCACGCCATGTGATCAATGCGACGGGAGCCTGGGCAGATCGACTGTCCGGTAGTGAGTCCCGTGTGCGGCCTCTACGCGGCAGTCATTTGTTTATTGATCCCGCCCGGCTTCCCGTGAGCGATTGCCTGACGGTCATGCACCCCGACGACGGTCGCCCGGTGTTTGTTTTCCCCTGGGAAGGGGTCACTTGCGTGGGCACCACCGATCTGGACCACCCGGAAGACATGGACATCGAAGCCAGTGCCAGCGAGCGGGAACTCCAGTATCTGCTCAAACTCATCAACACCCAGTTCCCGGACGTGACAGTGAGCCGTGATGATGTCTACGCCACCATTGCCGGCGTACGGCCAGTCATTGCCTCGGGCAAAGGGGTCGATCCGTCCAAGGAACGTCGTGATCATGCTGTTTGGAAGTCCGATGGCATTGTCACCGTCAGTGGTGGCAAATTGACCACATTCCGGCTGATTGCCCTGGATGCCTTGCTGGCAACCGGGCTGATCGACGCCCGCGCGCATCGAGCGGGCCAGAAAACCCGCGAGCCCATGTATCAACCATTGGACAATGCCCCGCAGGCGGTACAGCATTTCCTGCATGC
>NZ_AXBZ01000051.1:0-14175 GCF_000475295.1 Alcanivorax sp. P2S70 | reverse complement strand
GGATGGACATACACCTTCAAAAGCGCGCCTAGATTGCGAACCAGCCTGAAAGACTGAGCACGCAACGGGCTTCTCAACAGCCTGTTAAACAACATGTTAGATGACATGGGTGTCCCCCGGGCAATGCCCTGTGAAATTGGCAATGCCCGGCACGTTAGGCAGCCCCTATTTCAGTTCGGTTACAGCCTCACCACAAGAGCCAGTTTTCGCGGTGTTTCTCGGTCAATTTGAGCTGTTGTGACCCCCTCCAGGGCAGGCCTGTACTCACCCGAGCCGGTCACAACACGGAAAAGCCAGGGGCATTCATCATTGCCCTGAGCCAATTCGACCCCTCGCGCTCACCACAGGGTTTTCATCAAACTGCAACCTCCCTCCCGTATTGCTGCGGCAGTCAGAAAGGAGAATGCATGTGAAACAGCGACTCAGCCTGCATCGAGGTTCCCTGATTGCCCTGCTGGTCATGGCGAACCTGGTGGTGCTGGCCAACCTGGCCAGTGGCGATCTGAAAACGGTATCGGAACTGGTGTGGCTGGACATCGCGGGGGAAGGGGGAGCCGCGCTGCTTGCCCTGCTGTGGATTGGGCTGATTCTCAACAGCCGCCCGACCGGTCGAGTCACCCGCTTGCTGGTGACAGGCCTGAGTACCCTTTTCCTGGCCTACTGGCAGGACCTGATGGATGAATTCATCCAGTTACCGTCTGCCGTGATGTGGGACCACTGGCTGGAATCCGGCGCCATGCCTCTGGGCATGCTGCTGCTGACACTGGGGATCTACCACTGGCACCGGGAACAGCAGGCAATATCCGCCCAGCTGCAGAAACGGGAGCGGGTGTTTCGGGAGCATCGCAGCCTCGATGGCCTGACACCACTTTCCGGACCACGCTACCTGCGCGAGCAATTGGCCATGGAACTGCTCAAACAGGACCAACCCCTGTCACTGGTCATGCTGGATCTGCACTGCTTCGACCATAGCCGCCGACTCCTCGGCCCCCACGACAGTGACCGGCTGTTAAGGGAAGTGGCCGAAGTGCTGCTGCTCAACCTGCGCCAGCAGGATCTGCTGTGCCGTTACGCCGGTGACCGTTTCGCCGTTGTGCTACCGCGTACGGGGCGCCAGGAAGCCGAGTCCTTGACCCGGGAACTGGAACAGGCGGTTCGCCATTTTGCGTTCAAGACCCAGCGCGGCATCACCCACCCCGTGGCCATCATGGCCGGTCTTGCTGTGGCCCATGACGAGGATGCCGACAGCCTGATCGAGCGCGCCAATCGCAACCTGCACAGTCCGTCCCGAGTCGCCTGAGATGGTTTTTTTCCTGCATGACCAGCGCTTTATTCCTGCCCACGGGCAGGCTGCCGTACTGCTGGATCTGGCAGCGGATCAGGCCATCGACAGCAATGTACTGCTACGTCATACCGGCCTGTTCCGTGAACAAATCGTGCAGGGGGAGGCGCAGCTCAGCAGCCATGATTTTCTTCAGCTCATTCACAACAGTCGCCGCAGCCTGGCCGATCCGGAACTCAGCTTTCGCTATGGCCAGCGCCTGTTCCCCGGCCATTATGGTGCCGCCAGCACCCTGCTCGCCAATGCCGGTAACCTGGCCCAGGCGCTGCAGGTGTTCTGTGATTTCGGCGTGCTGATTCAGCCGCTGGCAGGGGCTCGATTGTCACTCAGCGAGCAACATCTCTGCCTGCAGTGGCTCGACTGTGCTGGCAGCGGCCCGCATTGGCGATTCATCGTCGAAGCCGCCATGACCGGCGTCGCCTCGGTCACCCGCTGGCTTAGCGGCGAACGTCTGCCCTGGCAATTTCTGTTCCGGCATGACTGCCCCGATTACCCCGAGCAGTACCAGGTTCATCTGAGCGGCCCACTGCACTTTGCCTCACAGATAGACGCCATGCTGCTGCCCCTGGAGTATCTGGAGCGCCCCTGGCCCAACCACTCGGCCACCGCCAGGCAGGCAGCCCTGCAGCAGTGCCAACAGGAAATCGCCTCGCTACCAGGCACTCTCAGTCTGCGTCACGGGCTCTACCTGCACTTGCTGGAACACATTCACCAGCCGCCGTCACTGCAGGAAAGCGCCGAATGGCTGGAGTGCAGCCCCGCGACCCTGAAACGACGCCTGAAAGGTTTTTCCAGTCACTACCAGCAACTGCTGGATGAAGCCCGACTGCACCAGGCCGTACACTGGCTTGCCTTTCATGGCCTGGGCCCGGATCAGGTGTGCGCACGACTGAATTTCACCGACAGCACCAACTTCCGTCGCTCCTTCAAGCGTTGGAGCGGGCAAACCCCGGCCATGTGTCATCGGCAGCTGCTGCGATTTGCGCAACGATAAGGCACCTGCATAAACGCAGGTCAGCCAAGAGGCGCGGGACAGGAGAGAGAGGAAGAAGGCGGGCACAACAACAACCCGCCCAGACCGCTCACTCTGCCGGAGTGCAGAGCGAGCGGGCAAAGCATCAGGACGCGCCGGCGCCCCACAGGCCTTTCAGAGCGTTCAGCGCCGTGCTACCCACTCCTTCATTGCCCAGGAAGCCGAGAATTTTCGGCGCAAACTGGGAGATCATTTCCGGGCTCAGACCCAGCGACGAAAACACCTTCGCGACACCCTGCAACGAGGAAATGTTGCCCAGCATGGAGGACGCCACACCGCTGCCACCACCCAGCAGGGAATCGAGCCCCGGCACCTTGTCCAGAATACCGCCGAACTGGTCGGCTGACAGGTTGTTCTGGGCCATGGCCAAGAGCGCACCGGCACCCCCCGCGGCTTGCTGCTGAGTCACGCCCAGATCCTTGGTCAGCGAGTCCACCAGAGCCTGGGCTTCACCAGTAATGGCCATGCCACTGTTGGCCGCATCGCTGGCCTCACTGATGGAAGAATTCGCTTTTTGCGAAGCGCTGTTCACCGCCTCATTGGCAGAGTCTGTCATTTTCTTGAAGTCGAACGCCTGCACCGGCGCACTCATCACCATACCCAGCGACACCGCCAGCAACCCAACACGCATCTTGTTCATAACCACTCCCGGTCACTCATTTCCATTGATCATCAACTTGCCGGGGCAACCCCGGCATTCCGACACCTTACCCAGCCGCCTACAGGACGGCCATCACTTTATGTCCGTTTTGCCTGCGGCTTTCATCAGCAACGCCAGGAGCTGCTCCTGCTCCCGCGCATCCAGCCCCACCAGCAAACTGGCGAAAGCCTGCTGGCGAACCTGCTGCCCCCGTTTCGCCACTCCTTCCCCTTCCGGGGTCAGGAACAGATGGGTCCGCCGGCGATCATGGGCATCCGCTTCCTTGCCCAGCAGGCCGGCACCTTCCAGCTGCTTAAGCTTGCGAGCCATCTGCGCCTTGTCGCGGCCCAGGTAATCACATAGTTCGCGGGCGGTGCTGCCCGGGTAGCGTGCAAGAAAGCCCAGCAAGCCAATGTCCGGCGGCCCCAGGCTCAGGGGCAGGTCCGCCAGCCCCTCACGCATCTCACCACGAAGACGATTGAGGATATCCGTAAAGACTTCCCCCAACGCCTGACTGATGGATTCCTGCATGGCACCCCCTTCTCTTGTCTATGCACCCAAAACTGGTTGACTTTATCAACTTTAATCGCAAATATAGTTGACACAATCAACCATTAAAGGAACCACCATGACACATCGACATGGCTACGCCCCCACCGCCCATGCCAGCCTGTACCTGAAAAAACTCTGTCGGCACTTCAGCCACAAAGTCGACACGGAATTCGATGATAGCCGTGGCATTATCCGCTTCCCTTTCGGCACCTGTGAGCTGGACGCCCAACCAGAGGCCCTGCATCTGCACTGTCAGGCGGGAGAAGACAATGTGGAGAAACTGCAATCCGTGATCGACAGCCACTTGCTGCGCTTTGCCAGCAAGGAAACGCTGACACTGGTCTGGCAGTAACGGTTATTTCTCGGGGACGTTGTACTCAAAACGCGGCAGGTGCCACTGATAACGGATCGCCAGCATGCGGACCGTAAATCCAGCGGCCAGCGTCAACAGCGTGATCAGCCAGGCCGGCCAGGCCATCTGTTGCAACACCAGAAACAGGCAAGCCGACCCCAGCGACACCACCGCATACAGTTCCTTCTGAAACACCAGCGGAACACGGTTGCACAGCAGGTCACGAATCACCCCGCCAAAGATGCCGGTAATCAGCCCTGCCAGTACCGCCACCGGCATGCCCAGCCCCATGCTTTGTGCCACTTTCACACCAATAATCGTGAACGCCACCAGTCCGAGGGCATCCAGCATCAGAAACAGCATGCGCAGGCGGGACATGAGCGGTGCAATCCAGATGGTCAGCAACGCCGCCGAGGTCGTCAGCAACAGATATTCCGGGTGGGCAACCCAGGTCAGCGGGTAATGCCCCAACAAGAGGTCACGGATAGAGCCGCCCCCAAACGCGGTGACGGTGGCAATCATCACCACCCCGAACAAATCCATGCGCAATCGCCCCGCCGCCAACGCCCCGGTCATGGCTTCAGCAGTGATACCGATCAGGTACAGGGTCAGCAGCATGGAGATTCCTCGAGCAGGAAGATTTATCAGGCTTTGCGGATACGGTCTTTCTCGATGACGATCTTGCGCGCCTTGTAGAGCCCGCCAATGGCTTGCTTGAAGGCATTCTTGCTGCAGCGGAAGGCATCGAAGATCGCGTCCGGCGCACTCTTGTCACCCAACGGCAATTCGCCACCGGCGTTTTCCAGTGCTGCCAGAATCTGCTCGCTCAGGGCATCACTCTTGGCTGCACCCGGCGCATTCAGGGACAAGCTGAGTTTGCCGTCTTCGCGCAGACGCTGCACATAGCCGGTGACCCGCTGGCCAGGTTTAAGCGGCGCACGCAGTTCCTTGCGGGCAATCATGCCCCAATAACGATGATTGACGACCATCTTCCAGCCCAGATCGGTCTCCCGCCCGGCAATCAGGGCCACCTCATCACCTTGCTGGAATTCATTGCAGGTATCTTTCAGGAAACGATCCAGCTTGGCACTGGCCAACAACCGCCCTTCCCGATCGGTGGTCACCATGACCAGCGCCCGACCTCCGGGCCGCAAGGGGGCGGTCTGTTCAGCCAAAGGCAACAACAGATCCTTGGGCATACCCCAATCCAGAAAAGCGCCTAACTTGCTGGTGGAGACCACGCCCAGACTGGCAACTTCGCCCCGTTGTACCTTGGGCGCTTTTACCGACGCCATGGTGCTGCCCTGGCCATCGTTGTAAAGCGTGACCAGCACGCTGTCACCGGGTTGCAGGTCACCGGCTTCCCGGGTCGGCAGCAACACATCGCCCAATGGGCCGCCGTCCAGTAACAGGCCATTACGCACCGCCCGAATCACTTCCAGCGAATACCGACGCCCCAGCGTCAGGGAAGAAGAAGCCGTCATAAGAGAGTCCGGTTGTCGGAGAGTAAAGGCCAGGATTTCATCAGGGCCGACATCGCGGGCAGTGCCTTCGAGACCACACCGTGCCCACCTGTGCTGTAGCTTGAAGCTTGCCGCTTTTCATCACCACATCAGATCATCGGGAATGGGGAAATCCTTGTAGGGATCATCCTCATCCACATCCTGCGCACCGCGCTCATTGAGCACCAGAATGGGGGCGTCATCACGCTGGCGGATCTTTTCAGCCACCACCGTGGGGACCAGCTCAACGCCCTCACCCAGTGCGACAATGGCAACCTGACCTCGCTCCAGCTGTTGCTGCTGTTTTGCCGTAACCCAGGTTTTCTTGATTTTCTTGTCCTGCACGAACTGATAGGCCACCTCGGCACCGTTTCGGTCGAGGCGACTTTGCTCAATCATTTGCTTGATCTGGGCAGCAATTTCCTTGCGCTCACGCTCGGCCTTGCGTTCCGCTTCGCGCTGGCGATCGGCTTCGGCTTTTTCCGCCTGCTGACGACGCACCCGCTCGGCGGCATCGTCCTGTTCGATCTCGCCACGCTTGAC
Source organism: Alcanivorax sp. P2S70 (assembly GCF_000475295.1). Classification (NCBI taxonomy): domain Bacteria; kingdom Pseudomonadati; phylum Pseudomonadota; class Gammaproteobacteria; order Oceanospirillales; family Alcanivoracaceae; genus Alcanivorax; species Alcanivorax sp. P2S70. The sequence goes on along the minus strand of NZ_AXBZ01000051.1, from coordinate 8,211 downwards.
CTTGTTGGCCACTTCACGTTTCTGCTGCTTGGCCCGGCGCGCCTTTTTTTGGTCCGACAGGCCGGCCTTCATCAATTGTTCCTGCAGGGAGCTCATGGCAAATCTCTCATCTATCAGTGACCAGAATCGTCGCAGGGCAAACTGGTTGCCCTTCCGTCTGGCGGCTTAACGGGCCAGGGGCGTTGCCGGAGCCGTCCCCAGCAGCGGCTGAGCGCGTCGGAAGCGGGCATCATAGCCCGGCTGCCACGGGAACACCCCTTTCGGGTCAGGCCAGACCATCTGCAACGCCGGATATGGCGCTGGCAGGCTCTGGTAGAACCAGTTGGCAAAGCCCAGGTATTCCTTGTAGTGCGCAAACCCCACCGGAAGGAACATGACCTCGAGACCATCGGCAATATCATTGTATAGCCGGTAGGGCTGATACGGCTTGTTCAGGCCACGAATACGCACTGCAGCGCTGTCGAGCAAGCGGCTGGCCAGCGCGTCCTTCAACCCCACCACGATCAGCTCGGGGTGGTTCAAGTTCAGGAAATGCCCCACGCTAAAAGTATAGCCAGGCTGACCATCACCTCCAGGCACGGCAAAATGGTGCCATCCCTTGCGCTGGATATCTGCCAGTAGCACCTCATCTTCTGCATCTTCCGGGGCGGGGTAACGGAACTGACCGGGCATCTCGTCAAGAAACATGACTGTGTGAACTCCAGGGCCTGCAGCCCGTTAAACACATTTGCGTAGAGCGATTCTAGCAGAATCCGCACTGCCTTGGCGCCCGCATCCTCCCTGCGCTACACTTCAGGGACATTCCCTGCCGACTGGATCACTCATGAAACGAACGCTGCTTGCAACCGCCGCCCTGTTTACCTCCTCTGCCCTGTACGCGGCGCCAGGCCTCACTGTCTATGGCGGTGGGTACAGCTGGGACAGTGAACTGGAAGGCACCTTCTCCTCCGGCGGGGCCAACATTGATGTGCAGGATGATCTGGGCTTCAACGAAGCCGATCAGGGTGTCCTTTATCTGGGCATTGAACACGCCGTTCCGATCCTCCCCAACTTCCGGGTCCGCTATATGGATCTTTCTGATACGGCCAGCAACCGTATCCAGCGCACCTTCGAGTTCAATGGCCAGATCTATGTGGCGCAAACCCGAGTCGATACCGACTTTGATATGGAGATGCTCGATGGCACCTTCTACTACACGCCAGTAGATACTGCCCTGAAACTGGATGTGGGCCTGACCGTCCGCAAGATGGAAGGCTACCTGCATCTCAATAGTCTGAATTCCGATGCCCGAATCGACGTCGATGAAATTGTCCCCATGTTGCATCTTGGCGCCAGAGCCAACCTCCCTGTACCCGGTGTCTATGTGGGAGGGGAAATCAATGCCATTGAATACGATGGCTCTGGCATCAATGATTTCGATGTGCAGGTCGGTTGGCGCTCCGATTACCTGATTGGCATTGAAGTCGGCTATAGCTACCTGCAACTGGATCTGGAAGATGTCAGCTCTCTGGACACCGACCTGGAAATGGGCGGCCCTTACCTGGCGCTCTCGATTGGTTTCTGACCTTGCAGGAGACCCGAACAATGAAGACAGGGATTGTCCTCGCCTGTGCCAGCCTCGCTATCAGCCATTCTGCCTTGGCCGAGGGCGTCCGTTTATCCGGGGGAGGGTACAGCTGGAACAGTGAACTGGAGGGCACCATCAGCGACGGAGATGAACTGGATCTGGATAACGATCTGCAGTTCAACCATGCCAGACAGAGCGGCGCCTACCTCACACTGGAACACGACAATCACTGGCTGCCCAATGCCCGGCTTCGCTACCTGGGGGTGCGCGATGCCGCCAGCACTTCGTCCCCCCGGGATCTGCAGTTCGCAGGCGAAAGTTTTATTGCCGGAGACCAGATTCGTAACGATCTGGATCTCCGCGTTTCTGATGCCACCCTGTACTACTCTCTCCCCCGCAACAACGGAGGCAAAGTGAATGTTGGGCTGGCAGCCCGGGATCTGAACGGCGAACTGGAAATTCTTTCCACTTCGGCACAGGCAATACGCCGCATTGACGAGACGCTTCCGGTATTCCATCTGGCGGGGTATTTACCGTTCCCATTGTTATCCGATAACGCGTACCTGGGAGCCGAAGCCAATGGCATCTATCTGGATGAAGATCAGTTGGGCGACTTTATTTTACGGGCAGGGTGGCAATCGGATTTTTTACTGGGGCTGGAAGTCGGCTTCCATCAGATGTTCATAAAACTCGACGAGGATTCCCGGAATCAGGCCGTAAACCTGAAATTTGGGGGCCCGTACGTGGCGCTAACACTGAACTTTCAGGGGCCCGCTTTCTAGCGAGGAATCAGCTGATTTCTCGCTTCAGTTCTTGCAAGTGCAGGTCCTTGGCTGCCCACAATTCGCTAACCCACTGCTGTAACTCGGCACGAAACTCGGCATCTTCCTGGTAATCACTGCGCCACAGGGCGGGATCCAGCGGACGCGTCTGCACGTCCACCACCACGCGATTCACCTTGCCACTTAGCAGTGCCCAGAAACCGGGTGGCGTGCCCTGCGGATAGGCGATCGTCACGTCCAGGAGCGCGTCAAGATTATCCCCCAGTGCTGCCAGCACGAAGGCCACACCCCCAGCCTTTGGGTTGAGAAGGTGGGTGTAGGGCGCCCCCTGTTGCTTGTGCTTGGCCGGTGTAAAACGGGTCCCTTCCAGAAAGTTCACCACCGTAACCGGGATGCCCTGAAACTTTTCACAGGCCCGGCGGGTAATCTCCAGATCCTTGCCCTTGAGTTCCGGATGTTTCGCCAGCACCGCCTTGCTGTAGCGCTTCATGAACGGATAATCCAGTGCCCAGAACGCCAAGCCCAGAAACGGCACCCAGATCAACTCCTTCTTTAGGAAGAACTTGAAATACGGGGTCTTGCGATTGAACGCCTGCACCAACGCCGGAATATCGACCCATGACTGGTGATTACTGACCACCAGGTAGGAGGTGTCCTGGCGTAACGCTGCCACCCCGCGGATATCCCATTGTGTCGGGGTCATCAAGGCAAAGATCGCCTTGCAGATTTCCGCCCAGGTTTCGGCAATGGTCATCACCATTACCGAGCAGGCTCGCCGCAGGGCCGCTACCGGCAACAGCAACTTCAGCAGCGCCACCACCATCATGGGGCCGATCAATACCAGGGTATTGATCAGCAACAACAACACTGTAATGACGCCCCGTACCATTACTGTTCCCTCAGTCCCTGCTGTTTAAGCGCCCTTTCTCTCAACAGCCATGCTGTCCACGTTCTGGAAACCACGTGGCAGCTTGGCACCCCGGCGGCCCCGTTCACCGTAGTAATGCTCCAGGTCAGATGCCTTCAGCGTCAGGTGGCGTTTACCAGCAAAGATGGTTAACGAATCCTGCGGCCCCAACACCTGCACGTCTTGCACAAACTCTTCCCGTGCCGCCACCCGTGCAGACGGTATCGACATCATCTTGTTGCCTTTACCGCGCGCCATTTCCGGCAGCTCCTTGACCGGGAAGACCAACAAACGCCCTTCGTTGGACACCAGTGCGATAAGGTCATCGCTGACACTGCCCACCGCCTGCGGTACCAGCACCTTGGCCCCCTTGGGCACGCTCAGCGCGGCCTTGCCCGCCTTCTTGTTAGCGAGCAGATCGGTATAGCGCACCACAAAGCCGTAGCCGGCATCGGTGCTCATCAGGAAGGCATCCTTTTCCTTGCCCATGACGGCGGCCATGAAAATGGCCCCCGAGGGCGGACTGACCCGCCCGGACAACGGCTCGCCCTGGCCTCGGGCGCTGGGCAGGGTATGTGCAGGGAGGGAATAACTGCGCCCGGTACTGTCGATAAAGCACACCGGCTGATTCGACTTGCCCCGGGCACTGGCGCGGTATTTGTCGCCGGCCTTGTAGCTGAGGCCTTCCACATCCACATCATGCCCCTTGGCAGCACGCACCCAGCCTTTTTCAGACAGCACCACCGTCACCGGATCGGCACTGACCAGATCGGTTTCATCCAGCGCGGAAGCGGCACTGCGTTCCACCAGCGGCGAGCGACGGTCATCCCCGTATTTCTCGGCGTCTTCCTTCAGCTCTTTCGCCACCAGTTTCTTCATGCGGGCCGTGGAGCCGAGCGTGGCTTCCAGGGTTTCACGTTCTTCGTTGAGCTCATCCTGCTCGCCACGAATCTTCATTTCCTCGAGTTTGGCCAGGTGGCGCAATTTCAGTTCGAGGATGGCTTCGGCCTGGCGGTCGGAAATCCCGAAGCGCTCCATCAGCACCGGCTTGGGCGCATCTTCGGTACGAATGATGTGGATCACTTCATCAATATTGAGGAATGCGACCAACAAGCCTTCCAGGATATGCAGGCGTTCGAGCACCTTGTCGAGGCGGTGCTGCAAGCGACGGCGCACCGTGACCATGCGGAACTGCAACCACTCGTTGAGAATGGTGTCCAGGCTCTTCACCTGTGGCCGGCCATCAATGCCGATCATGTTCAGGTTAACCCGGTAGTTCTTTTCCAGATCCGTGGTAGCAAACAGGTGCCCCATGAGCTGCTCAATATCCACCCTGTTGGATTTGGGTGTAATCACCAGCCGGGTCGGATTCTCGTGATCGGATTCATCACGCAGGTCGCTGACCATGGGCAGCTTTTTCTTGTTCATCTGGTCGGCGATCTGCTCCAGCACCTTGGCGCCGGAGACCTGATACGGCAGCGCCGTGACCACGATATCGCCATCCTCACGCTCGTAAACGGCACGCTGTTTCAGCGACCCCTTGCCCTCGGCGTACATGCGGATGATGTCGTTGATCGGGGTAATGATTTCCGCCTCGGTGGGGAAATCCGGCCCGGTAATATGCTCCATCAAATCATCCAGCGAGGCGCCGGGATCTTTCAGCAGATGGATACAGGCGTTGGCGACTTCACGCAGGTTATGGGGCGGAATGTCTGTGCTCATGCCCACCGCAATACCGGTGGTGCCATTGAGCAGCACATTGGGCAGTCGTGCCGGCAGCAGCTTCGGCTCATCCATGGTGCCATCGAAGTTCGGCACCCATTCCACCGTGCCCTGCCCCAGCTCCGCCAGTAGCACCTCGGCATAGGGCGCCAACTTGGATTCGGTATAACGCATGGCCGCGAAGGACTTCGGATCATCCGCGCTGCCCCAGTTACCCTGACCATCCACCAACGGATAGCGGTAACTGAACGGCTGCGCCATCAATACCATGGCCTCGTAACAGGCCGAGTCTCCATGGGGGTGATACTTACCCAGTACATCACCCACGGTACGGGCGGACTTCTTGTACTTGGCGGTATTCTTCAGGCCCAGCTCACTCATCGCGTACACGATTCGACGCTGCACCGGTTTCAGGCCGTCACCGATATTCGGCAGGGCCCGATCGAGAATCACGTACATGGAATAATCCAGGTACGCTTTTTCGGTGTATTCCCTCAGGGGAAAACTTTCAAATTCGTCAGCCATTTTTGCTCGCTATACTCACTTTAGTCTGACGTCGGACCTCTGAAGTCGGACGACAAAACCGATTATTCCCTTGCGTCAGACGTCCGAACCCAGACGTCCGACCCGCCGCAGCGCAGCGCTACACTTCAGCCAGATTCCCCTTCTCTTCCAGCCAGATCTTGCGATCCGAGGCGCGCTTCTTGCTCAGCAACATGTCCATCAACTGGTGGGTGTCATCGTCGCCACTGATGGACAGGCGCACCAGACGGCGGGTGTCGCGGGCCATGGTGGTTTCACGCAATTGCAGCGGGTTCATTTCGCCCAGCCCCTTGAATCGGGTGACGTTAACCTTGCCCCGCTTCTTCTCGGCCTTGATGCGATCGAGCACCCCTTCGCGTTCGTCCTTGTCCAGGGCGTAGTACACGTCCTTGCCCACATCGATGCGGTACAGCGGTGGCATGGCCACAAACACATGACCGTTTTTCACCAGCGCGGGGAAATGCCGCAGGAACAAGGCGCAGATCAGGGTCGCGATGTGCAGACCGTCAGAGTCCGCATCGGCAAGAATGCAGACCTTGCCATAGCGCAAGCCACTGAGATCATCACTGCCCGGCTCGATCCCCAGTGCCACCGCAATATCATGGATTTCCTGACTGCCCAGCACCTCACCAGAGTCCACTTCCCAGGTGTTCATGATCTTGCCCCGCAGGGGCATGATCGCCTGATAGACCCGGTCACGGGCCTGCTTGGCACTGCCCCCGGCAGAATCCCCTTCCACCAGAAAGATTTCACTCTGGGACGGATCATCGCTGGTACAGTCGGCCAGCTTGCCGGGCAATGCCGGGCCGCTGGTGACTTTTTTGCGCGTGACCTTTTTGGCCGCACGCAACCGTTTCTGGGCATTGTTGATACACAGGTCCGCCAGCTTCTCGGCTTCGTCGGTGTGCTGGTTCAACCACAGGGAAAAGGCATCCTTCACCACGCCAGACACGAACGCCGCCGTCTGCCGTGAGCTCAGCCGCTCTTTGGTCTGGCCGGCGAACTGCGGATCCTGCATCTTGACGCTCAGGACGTAGGCCGCCCGGTCCCAGATGTCTTCCGGGGTCAGCTTCACCCCACGGGGCAACAGGTTGCGGAACTCACAGAACTCACGCATGGCCTCCAGCAAACCGGAACGCAACCCGTTCACGTGCGTGCCGCCCTGGGCGGTGGGAATCAGGTTAACGTAGGACTCCTGCACCAGCTCGCCACCTTCCGGCAACCACATAACAGCCCAGTCCACTGCCTCGGTCTCGGCACTCATGGCGCCGTTGAAGGGCTCTTCCGGCACCCGCTCCCAGCCGGTAGCCGATTCCAGCAGATATTCAATCAAGCCGTCTTCAAACTGCCAGGTCTCGGTTTCTCCGCTGAGCTGGTTTTCCAGAATCACCTTCAGGCCCGGGCACAATACGGCCTTGGCCCGCAGCAGGTGCTTGAGCCGCGAAACGGAAATCTTCGGGGAGTCGAAATACGACGGGTCTGGCCAGAACCGCAGAATGGTACCGGTGTTGCGCTTGCCCACCGTGTCCACCACTTCCAGTTCGCTGCGCTTTTCGCCGTCGCCAAATTCGATGCGGTGCAGCTGCCCGTCACGTTTGACCAGCACTTCCAGCTTGGTGGACAGGGCATTCACCACCGACACACCCACACCGTGCAAACCACCGCTGAACTGGTAGTTGTTGTTGGAAAACTTGCCGCCCGCATGCAGGGTGGAAAGGATCACCTCCACCCCGGGTTTCTTCTGCACCGGGTGCAGGTCCACCGGCATCCCGCGGCCATCATCTTCCACTTCCACGCCACCGTCCTTGAACAGGGTGACCTTGATGGACTTGGCATGGCCCGCCAGTGCTTCATCGACCGAGTTGTCGATCACTTCCTGGGCCAGGTGGTTGGGGCGGGTGGTGTCGGTGTACATGCCGGGACGCTTGCGCACCGGCTCCAGGCCCGACAGTACTTCAATATTCTCGGACGTATAGTTGTTGGTCATAAAGTATCTTGAATTCAGGGTCGGACGTCTGACGTTGGGCGCCGGACGACTGACAAACGGGTTGTCGCGTCAGACGTCAGACTGCCGACGTCAGACTCACACCACAAAACCGCAGAATCAACGGTATGAAGGCGTCAAAGTTATCAAAGGCGTGGCTGCCACCCAAGCCACAATAGCGGTGACAGTCGCCATAATAGTCCCAGCCATCTTCCCAGTTGAGGGTTTCATCCCCGGTCTGGGTCAGCAACAGCTGGTTGTCCGGCTTGGAAATGTCTGCCACTTCGTAGTGACGCAACTCTTCCAGCCAGGCCGGATTGAACTGGTAGGCCTCTCCGGTGTGATAGTTATGCTGGATACCTGTGTATTTGTCCAGTAGTCGCCATGGACGAACTGCCGGATTGATGTGTGCCGCCTTGAGATCATGGTGCTCGGCCAGCCAGGTGGCATAGAAGCCGCCCAGCGACGAGCCCAGCAGCGCCACCGGCCCAGCCGAGGCGATGGCCGCATCCAGCTCTGCCATGGCCTGCCGCGGGGACGGCGGCAAGGCCGGCACAATCAGGCGTTCCGCACAGCCTGCACGCTCGAACACCTCACGCAGAATCCCCGCCTTGTGCGAAGCCGGAGAGCTGTTGAAGCCGTGAATGTAGAGAAGAGAGGTTTCTGGGGCCATGGCATCGCAACCAAAACAGTGAACAGTGAACAG
>NZ_AXBZ01000050.1:0-35104 GCF_000475295.1 Alcanivorax sp. P2S70 | reverse complement strand
TCAGGCTGGTTCGCCCCCTCTATGGGTCAAAAGGTAAAGAGGGGCGCATCTGCTGCGCTTTGCCGCCAGGAAAGGGAACCACCCTGCCCGTTGCGACAAAACACAACAGCTGCACCCTTCAGGCCAGGCTGAGCACGCAAGGAGTTATTCAGAGGTTCCCCAAGCCCCAGGCGAATACAACCGTTCTTCCGAGGACCATGAACTCCTTCTCTCTACGCCCTGCCCTACCCAGCGATCTGGACGCCCTTACCCGTCTGGAGCAACGCTGTTTTTCCTCCGATCGGCTCTCCCGCCGCAGTTTCCGAAAATGGTTAAAGCGCCAGCATGCCGGACTGATGGTAGTAGAGCGCGAAGGGGAATTGGGAGGCTATGCCCTGGTTCTGCTCCAGCCCGGCACCCGGTTGGCGCGTCTGTATTCCATTGCCGTGGATCCCGGCTTTCGTGGCCAACGCCTTGGGGAACAGCTTATGGATGCTGCGGAAGAATATGCCCATCAGGAACGTCGACTCTACCTTCGACTGGAAGTGCGCAAGGACAACCCTGCAGCCATCGCCTTGTATGAAAAACGTGGCTACCGGCTGTTTGGCCTGGCACCGGATTATTACGAGGACCATCAAGACGCCCTCCGATACCAGAAGCGATTGCATTACCAGCCAGCCAACGCAGAGCAGATTCATTTGCCCTGGGTGCAGCAAAGCACCCCGTTCACCTGCGGCCCGGCTTGTCTTTTGATGGCGCTTGCAGCCCTGCGCAACCAGCCTGCAGACACCACCGAGGAACTGTTGTTATGGCGTGAAGCCACCACCATTTACATGACCGCGGGCCACGGTGGCTGCCACCCCATGGGGCTGGCAATCGCCGCCCACAAGCGTGGCCTCAACGCCAGTGTCTGGTGCAATCAGCAGGGTCCCTTATTTGTGGATTCGGTACGTGATACGGACAAAAAGCGGGTGATCACCACCCTGCACGAGCATTTTGCCCGTAGCTGCAAGGCGCAGCAGATTCCGGTCCATTATCAGGATTTCACTGCCTATGATCTGGACAGTGCCATCGCCCAGGGCAAGGTTGTTCTGGTGCTGATCAGCACCTGGCGCCTGGATGGCCGCAAGGCCCCCCACTGGGTGGCGATCAGTGGCAGCGACGAGGAATGTTTCTACATTCACGACCCGGATCCGGGCGAAGACCAGGTGCCTCTGGACTGCCAGCATGTCCCCATCGCCCGGGAGAAATTCGAACAAATGCGAAAATACGGTCAGGCCAAACTGCGCACTGCGGTGGTGCTGGGAGGCTAAGAAGAGTAGCTTTTCTTAACAGGCTGCTGAGCAACTGGACGTTCAATAAGGCGGCAATAACCGCTCGATCGCGCCACTTTCCGTAGGAACGTCGCTGGCGGCGCGATCAAAACCGTTTCAACAATGACGGGATAGAGGGGGCACTAAAAGGAAGAAAGAACGTAATCGCTGTGTGCGCTGTGGCCGATCTCACTCTTGCCGGTTTGTTATCGCGCCGCCAGCGGCGCGCCAACAAAAAACCAACCTACATTTTCATGACATCCTTGCCCAGCGCAGCGGCTTTTTCGCTGTTCACTTTCTGGGTGTTCTCTTCGCACTTGCCGCGATCGCCGCCACAAATTTCACAGCCTTCTTTCAGGCCAAGATTGGCCAGCCCGCCACAGGAGCCTTGCAAAGGCTTGTTGGACATGATCACGCCAATAGCCATACCCGCAAACAGCAGGCCAAGGAAAACAACAGCCGCCAGAATGGTCATCAACATGTTATCGCTCCTCTTGAATCGCTTTGAAAGCGGGGGTCATCACTTCTTCGACACCCTTATCTGTTCTGACAATAAAGAACACCGCCAGTTCATGTGCCTTGGCAAAGGCCAGACCCTCTTTTGGGCCCAGCACGGTCATGGCAGTAGCCAGACCATCCGCCATCATGGCGCTGGGATGCAGAACGGACACTGACGCCAGAGCATGCTCAACCGGGTAACCGGTGCGCGGATCAATGGTGTGTGAGTACAGTTTACCATCAGACTCGAAAAAATTCCGGTAATCACCGCTGGTGGCTACGGCCAGGTCTTTCAGCGCCACCACGGTCTCCACTTCGCGGACACCGGGAATTGGCCGCTCCACCGCCACGCGCCAGGGTTGGTTATACGGCTTGTGCCCCTGAGCCCGCAGCTCGCCCCCAACCTCCACCAGATAGTTGTTTACCCCGTGGGTTGAGAGCAGGCCCGCAATCTTGTCCACTGCAAACCCTTTGGCAATGGAAGACAAATCCACGTAGACGTTGCCTGGCTGTAGCAGTTGATTGCCGCTAAGCAGCAGGGCCTGCCACCCTACCCTGGCTCTCGCCGCATCGATTTCAAGCGCATCCGGAGGGGAAAAGCGATCCGGATCAGGGCCAAAGCCCCACACATTCACCAACGGGCCCACCGTTACGTCATACGCTCCACCGGTCATCTCGGACAACGAAAACGCCGCCGTGATCACCTTTACCGTATCGTCAGGCAAGTCCATGAGGGTGCCCGGTTCAGCCTGGTTAAAACGGCTCAACACCGAATCCTGCCGGTAGGTGCTCATCTCGGCATTGACCTGCTCCAGCGCGGCCTCGATATCTTCTTTCAGCGCTTCTACGCTTTCATCGGGACTCCCGGTGTATTTCACACTCCAGGTCGTGCCCATGGTGGGACCACTGAGTGCAGATACACGATTCTTGCTGTCATCACAGGCAGCCAGCAGCAGGGTCAGGGAAAGCACCAGCAGGGGAAAGATGCGGGTCATGGTTTGGTACCGGTGTCAGGTCTTGGGGAGCCGTTGAAAGTTCAAAGGCGCGGTGACGGTCTGGCAGCAATCCCAGACTCGAGTCCGCACTTGAGGCATGGGTGCGGCGACAGCGGTTCAGAATAAAGCTGAGCCCGGACGCGCTTTTTAACTTTCAACTTTGAACTTTCAACTCAAAAATAAAAACGCCGGCCCGAAGGCCGGCGTTCCTGATCAGCCGCCGAAATCATCCAGCAGGATGTTTTCCGGCTCAACGCCCAGGTCTTCAAGCATCTTGATGACCGACGCGTTCATCATCGGCGGACCGCACATGTAGAACTCGCAGTCTTCCGGTGCCGGGTGATCCTTCAGGTACTGCTCGTACAGTACGTTGTGGATGAACCCGGTCAGGCCTTCCCAGTTGTCTTCCGGTTGCGGGTCAGACAATGCCAGGTGCCAGTCGAAGTTGTCGTTCTCTTCTGCCAGCTGGTCATATTCTTCGTTGTAGAAGCACTCGCGAACACTACGGGCACCGTACCAGAAACTCATCTTGCGCTTGGAGTTCAGACGCTTGAGCTGGTCGAAGATATGGCTGCGCATGGGCGCCATGCCCGCACCACCACCGATAAAGACCATCTCGGCGTCGGTGTCCTTGGCGAAGAATTCACCGAAGGGCCCGAACACAGTGATCTTGTCACCCGGCTTCAGGTTGAACACGAAGGAGCTCATGATACCCGGCGAAATATCCTTGGACCCCGGAGGCGGGGTGGCAATCCGGATGTTGAACTTGAGAATGCCCTTCTCTTCCGGGTAGTTCGCCATGGAGTAAGCACGGATCACTTCTTCGTTGTTCTTGCAGTTCAGATCGAAGAAGTTGAAACGCTCCCAATCACCCCGGTATTCCTCTGCGATATCAAAATCAGAGAAATTGATATCGAACGGCGGCGCTTCCAGCTGTACATAACCACCAGCCCGGAAATCCACGTTCTCGCCTTCCGGCAGCTTCAGGGTCAGCTCCTTGATGAAAGTGGCCACGTTGTTATTGGAGATAACTTCGCATTCCCACTTTTTCACACCGAAGAATTCTTCCGGCACCTGAATCTTCATGTCTTGCTTCACGTTGACCTGGCAGCTCAGACGCCAGCCATCGCGAATTTCACCCTTGGTGAAGTGGCCTTCTTCGGTGGGCAAAATGTCACCCCCGCCGTCGATCACCTGACACTTGCACTGCGCACAGGTACCGCCGCCGCCACAGGCAGAAGACAGGAAGATTCCCTGGTTTGCCAGGGTGCCCAGCAGCTTGCCGCCAGCCGGAGCATCGATGCCTTTTTCTGCATCGCCATTGATATCGATATGTACATCACCGGTAGCCACCAAACGCGAGCGGGCAGCAAGAATCACCGCCACCAGCGCCAGCACGATGGCGGTGAACATGACGACACCGAGAATAATCTCAACACTCATGATTCAACCCCTCCCTTACAGCTGCACGCCGGAAAATGACATGAAGCCCAGTGACATCAGACCCACGGTAATAAAGGTAATACCCAGACCTTTCAGACCATCAGGCACATCACTGTACTTGAGCTTTTCACGGATCCCGGCCAGCAAGGTGATCGCCAGTGCCCACCCCGTACCGGCACCCAGACCGTAGACGACGGATTCACCGAAGTTGTAGTCACGCTCAACCATGAACAGGGACGCACCCATGATGGCGCAGTTCACAGTGATCAGCGGCAGGAAGATACCCAGCGCGTTGTAGAGACTGGGTACGTACTTGTCCAGCGCCATTTCCAGGATCTGTACCAGAGCAGCGATCACGCCGATGTAGCTCAACAGGCCGAGGAAACGCAGATCCAGGCTTGCCAGCTCAGGAATACCAGTCCAGGACAACGCACCTTCATTCAGCAGGTACGTCAGCAGCAGATTGTTAACCGGCACAGTAATGGTCAGTACCACCACTACCGCCACACCCAGACCAATTGCGGTCGAAATTTTCTTGGATACGGCGATAAACGTACACATACCCAGGAAGAAGGCCAGCGCCATGTTTTCAACAAAGACGGCGCGGACGAACAGGCTCAGATAATGTTCAAACATTCCTCGTCTCCGTTAAAACGCGTCGCTGACACGGGTGTTGGGCTTCATCTTGAAGTCGTCCTGCTCAACCTGGGCCGGCTTCCACGCGCGGATCGCCCAGATAAACAGACCGATCAGGAAGAAGGCACTCGGTGGCAACAGCATCATGCCATTGGTCAGGTACCAGCCACCCTCGGAAACCTTGGGCAGAATCTGGTGACCGAACAGGCTGCCGGCGCCCAGCAGTTCCCGGGTGAAACCCAGGCCCAGCAGGATCACGGAATAGCCAAGACCGTTGCCCACACCATCCAGGAAGGACGGAATCGGCGGGTTCTTCATGGCGAACGCTTCTGCACGCCCCATCACGATACAGTTGGTGATGATCAGCCCCACGAATACCGACAGCTGCTTGGAAATACTGTAGGCGTAGGCTTTCAGGAACTGGTCCACCACGATTACCAGCGAGGCAATAATGGTCATCTGCACGATGATCCGGATGCTGGAAGGAATCGAGTTACGGATCGAGCTCACAAAGAAGTTCGAAAATGCCGTTACCGCGGTCAGCGCAATACACATGGTGACCGTGGTGCTCAGGTTGCTGGTAACCGCCAGCGCGGAACAGATACCCAGGATCTGCAGCGCGATGGGGTTGTTGTCGAAAATCGGACCTAACAGGATGTCCTTGGTTTTCTCCGCCATTACGCGTCTCCTTCCGGCTGCTCGCTGGATTCAACGGCATCAGTGGACTCAGCCACATCACCGCCACCTTGCTGCATGCGCTTCAGGTATGGGCCAAAACCGTTTTGTCCGACCCAGAATTGAAGCAGGTTGCTCACACCCTTGCTGGTCAGGGTTGCGCCGGCCAGGCCGTCTACCTTGTACTCAGCATCCGGGGTGTTTGCTTCCACGGTACCCTTGATGACCTGGATTTCCACATCACCCTGGCCGTCATAGAGTTTCTTGCCTTCCCAGAGGGCTTTCCACTTGGGGTTGTCGACTTCACCACCCAGCCCCGGGGTCTCACCGTGCTCGTAGAACCCAAGCCCGGCAACCGTGTTGGCGTCCGGCTCCAGCGCCAGGAAACCATACAGGGTCGACCACAGACCGTAACCGTGAACCGGCAGGATGATACGGCTCAGTTCACCGTTATCGCCCCGGGCCAGATATACCTCAGCCACTTTGGCCTGACTCTTGATACCCGCGATATCTTCGTCACCGCTCAAGCGTACAGACTGCTTCGGATCCTTGGCCGCTTTACGCTGGTCATAGGATTCCGGCATGTCGACATAGTCACCGCTGTCGATATCAACAAACTTGCGCTCAATGGTGGCGAACTGCTCGTTCACATCCTGAGACGGGTCATACATGCCTGCGGCCTGCAGGATGTTCATCCGCTTGTCGATCAGTTTGTTTTCGTTCTGCACCGGGCGCAGGCTTACCGCAGCAGTGGCAACCACCACACCGCAAACCACACACACCAGGAAGGCAACCAGCAGAGTTTTGCTGACGCTTTCGTTTTTTCCAGCCATTACGCTTCTCCCCCGGTACGACGCAGACGACGGCGAATGTTTGCCTGAGTGACAAAGTAGTCAATCAGCGGCGCACACAGGTTACCGAACAGAATTGCCAGCATGATGCCTTCCGGGAAGGCCGGGTTGATTACCCGGATCAGGACGGTCATCACACCAATCAGGGCACCGAAGATGTATTTGCCCGTGTTGGTCATGGACGCAGACACCGGATCAGTGGCCATGAAGATCATGCCGAAGGCGAAACCACCCACGCTCAGATGCCAGTACCACGGCATGGAGAACATGGCGTTGGAGTCAGAACCGATGACATTGAACAGGGCAGACATACCCACCATGCCCAGGAACACACCCAACACAATGCGCCAGGAGGCAATCTTGGTCATCAGCAGGGCTGCACCACCAATCAGGATGGCCAGGGTAGACGTTTCACCGATACTGCCCTGGATGTTACCCAGGAAGGTGTTCATCCAGCTCAGGCTGGCGGTCGCCGCAGCGGCGCCTTCCGTGAGGGCGTTGCCCGTCAGGGAAGCCGCGTAGTCCAGGTGGCCAGAGGCAGCCAGGGACAAGGAGGTGGCACCAGAGAAGTTGTCCACCGCGGTCCAGACCGTATCCCCGGACATCTGCGCCGGGTAAGCGAAGTACAGGAAGGCACGGCCAACCAGCGCCGGGTTGAGGAAGTTTTTGCCGGTCCCACCGAACACTTCCTTACCAATCACGACACCGAAGGAAATCCCCAGGAATACCTGCCACAACGGAATGGACGGCGGCAGAATCAGGGTGAACAGGATACCGGTAACGAAGAAGCCTTCGTTAACCTCATGGCCGCGCTTCCACGCGAACAGGCCTTCCCAGATAAATCCGCCCAGGTACACGGTAATCAGGATAGGCACATAGTAAACCGCACCATGCAGCACATTGGCCCAGATGCTGGCAGGGTCAAAACCCGTCAGGGCAGCCACCAGGTCACTGCGCCAGCCCCCCAGCGGATCGGCACCGAATTCGGCAATCTGCAGGTTGGCTTGATAGCCGGTATTCCACAGCCCGAACAGAATCGCCGGGAAGGTGCAGAACCACACCGTCATCATGATGCGTTTGAGGTCGAGACCATCACGCACGTGAGCTGCAGTCCGGGTTACGGAATCCGGGCTGTACAGCATGGTGTCGAACATTTCGTAGAAGGTGTAAAACTTCTCGTACTTGCCGCCCTCATGGAAATGCGGAGCGACTTTCTTGTCCAGATAGTTTCTCAGGCCCATGCTCAGCCCTCCGCTTCAATAGTGGTGAGGTTGTCGCGCAGGATCGGACCGTACTCGTATTTACCCGGGCACACGAAGGTGCACAGGGCCAGGTCTTCTTCCAGCAGCTCCAGAGCACCCAGTGCGACCGCGCTGTCGGCATCACCGACAATCAGGGCACGCAACAACTGGGTCGGCAGCACATCCAGCGGCATCACTTCTTCATACGCTCCCACTGGCACCATGGCACGCTCGGAACCGTTGGTGGTGGTGGTAAAGTTGAAGCGCTTGCCCGGCATCAGCTTGGACAGGTAGATATTCATCACCGAGAAACGGTTGGTGCCGGGGGAGATATAACCCAGCAGCTCACGTTCGTGGCCTTCTTTCAGCGCCGTCAGCTGATTGGTGGAGCGACTCAGCCAGGCCAGCGGGCCACGAGCGTTGTGTCCACTGAACACAGAGCCGGAAATCAGGCGATTATCACCGTCTTTCAGTTCACCCTGGGTGAAATCTTCCACATTGGCACCCACTCGGGTACGCAGCAGACGCGGCGTCTTGGCCTGCGGGCCGGCCAGAGCAACCACGCGATCGCTATAGATCTTGCCTTCGGTGAACAGCTTGCCGATGGCGATCACGTCCTGGTAGGCGAGAGACCAGACGGTCTTGTTCATGCCGACCGGATCCAGGAAATGGATCTGGGTACCCACATTGCCAGCCGGGTGCTTACCGGCGAAGGTCTCTTCGCGCACCTGGCCGCCAGCGAAACTGGGCAGATCAGTTTTGGGACCGCGGCAAACCCACACCGGGCCATCGGTGAGACGGCTCAGTACAGACAGGCCATCACGGAACGCCTGTTCGTTTTCCTTGATGACCACCGCCGGCTCTTGCGCCAGAGGATTGGTATCGAGAACGGAAACGAAAATGGAGTTGGGGGTAGAATCCAGCGCTGGCACCTTGCCAAAGGGGCGAGTACGCAGCAAAGTCCATTCACCGGAGTCCACCAGCTGCTGCTGAACCGCGGCACGATCCAGACTGGAAAGCTGGTCGGCACTGTAGGCGGTAAAGGAAACGTCCTCTTCCTGTTCAGCCACTTCAATCACGACGGATTGCAGAATGCGTTTGTGACCGCGATTGATGGCGATCACCTTGCCAGCGGCAGGAGCGGTGTACTTCACACCGTCGGTCTTCTTGTCCGTGAAGAGGATCTGGCCTTTTTTGACCATATCGCCTTCGCGCACTTCCATGGTGGGTTTCATGCCCACGTAGTCACCGCCGAGCACGGCAACAGAACGAACCTGATGACCTTCCTCAATCGACTGGCGCGGTGCACCAGTGATGGGCAGATCCAGGCCCTTCCTGATTTTAATCATAGTTACTCGCCCACGTTGCGTGTTGCTGAAGTCGAGGCAAACCCTCCGAAAATGCCCTGAACTCAGGGAATTACCGGGGATTCACGCAAAATCCGGAATTTGCACTTGGGAGCCGGCCGGAGCCGGCGGCGCATATTATAAAGAGGCGCCACTCCATTCGCCAGAGGCTTGAAGGCCGACTTTTGTCGCATCGCACCAATCCAGTGCAGTGCTGACGCACCACTTCAGCCAGCGCCTCCACTCGAAAAAAAGCCCGCACTGAGCGGGCCCTCTTTCAAACCGACATGCTCAGTCTTTCGGATACGCCGGGAATTCCACCCCGGAGATTTGCTGCAGGATGCGCAGCACCTGACAGCTGTAACCGAATTCATTGTCGTACCATACGTACAGCACGCAATGACGCCCGTTGACAATAGTAGCCTCTGCATCGATGACGGAAGCGTGACGAGAACCAACGAAATCGGTAGAGACCGCATCCGGGCTGCTCACAAAGTCCACCTGACGCTGCAGCGGAGAATGCAGGCTGACCCAGCGCAGGTATTCGTTCAGCTCTTCCAGGCTGGTTTCCTTCTCCAGGGTCAGATTCAGGATTGCCATGGAGACATTCGGAGTAGGAACACGAATGGAATTACCGGTCAGCTTGCCCTTCAAGGAAGGCAGCGCCTTGGCAGCAGCGGTCGCCGCACCGGTCTCGGTGAGCACCATGTTCAACGGCGCCGCGCGGCCACGACGGGGGCCCTTATGGAAGTTATCGAGCAGATTCTGGTCGTTGGTGTAGGAATGCACCGTCTCAACGTGGCCAAACTCGATACCGAACTTGTCTTCGATTGCCTTGAGCGGCGGCACGATGGCGTTGGTGGTACAGCTGGCCGCAGAGATGATCTTGTCGCTGTCTTCGATGATGTTGTTGTTCACGCCGTGAACAATGTTTTTCATATCACCTTTACCTGGCGCCGTCAGCATCACACGGGACACGCCCGGACGGTTCAGGTGCTGGGACAGACCTTCCACATCACGCCACTTACCCGTGTTGTCGATCACCACAGCATTGTTGATGCCGTACTGGGTGTAATCGATGGTGTTGGGATCGTTGGAGTAGATCACCTTGATGAAGTTGCCGTTGGCGATGATGGCATTTTCTTCTTCATCGACGGCGATGGTACCGGCGAAGGGGCCATGCACGGAATCACGACGCAGCAGGCTGGCACGCTTTTGCAAGTCACCCTTGCCAGATTCACGCACCACAATGGCTTTCAGGCGCAGACCGTTACCGGAGCCCACCTTTTCGATCAGCAGACGGGCCAGAATACGGCCGATACGGCCAAAACCGTAGAGCACCACATCGGTGGGCTCAGGCATGCCGCCCTTGTTGCTGGTCGCATCGGCCAGCTCTGCGCGCACATACTCTTCAATAGACAGGCCGCGATTATCTTTTTTGTACTCTACCGCCAACTTGCCGATATCAATGCGGCAGGGGCCCAGAACGAGCTTGGCAACTTCCTGAAGCACCGGAAAAGTGTCGACAACAGACAGCTCGGAATCTTCAATCTGCTTGACGAAACGGTGTGCCTTCAGGATCTGGATAACAGACTTGTTGACCAGGGAACGGCTGTAAACGGTGGTGGTGACGTTCTTTTCGCGCTGCAGGCGGCCAATCATGGGAATCATGGCTTCTGCGATTTCCTCGCGATTCTTCCAGCGTCCGAAGTGGTCTTCCAGTTTGCTCACGGAGATGCCCCTCTCAGTTTGGGTTCAGGTGACGGAAACCGTGGAATGGCTCTAGATGCCCGGTTTCAGCGGTCAGCCAGCGGTGGAGTTTGGGGCGCGAATGATACTGCCAAATGCGGGGTTTATCCACCCGGGTACAGCAAAGCGGCTGACTGTATAAGCGCGGCCGCTGTGACGGCATGGCAAACCCGGGCTCAAAGGCCGGGGACAGCATGAACATTACATCAGAGCCTGGGCCACTTTGGCCTGCAATGCGGGCACCACTTCGTCTTCGAACCAGGGGCGCTGGCGCAACCACAGACGATTACGGGGGCTGGGGTGTGGTAGTGGGAAGTAACCCTGCGCTAGCGCCCGGCGGTATTCCCGTACGTTATCCGTCAGCGACTTGCCGCGCTCCGGCAGGTAATAACGCTGGGCGTACTGCCCCACCAACAGGGTGAGCCTGATCTCGGGTAATTCCGCCACCAAAAGTTCGTGCCACTGCGGCGCACATTCTGGACGCGGCGGCAGATCGCCCCCCTTTCCCCGACCGGGATAACAAAACCCCATAGGGATGATCGCGATGCGACGCTCGTCATAAAAGGCGGCTTTATCCAGTTGCAACCAATCCCGCAACCGGTCCCCGGAGGGATCATTCCAGGGAATCCCGCTCTCGTGTACCCGGGTACCGGGCGCCTGGCCAACAATCAATAACCGGGCGCTCTCTCCTGCCTGCACCACCGGCCGCGGGCCCAGCGGCAAGTGCGGCTCGCACAGGCGGCAAGCGCGCACCTCTTCCAGTAATGGCAGCAGCCGGTTCATTCCGCCGGACTGTCAGACCGGTGCAATCGAATCAACCCTTCCTGAGCCACCGACGCCACCAGGGTGCCATCCTGACGGTAGATGGAACCAAAGTTCATCCCGCGGGAACCACCGGCGAAGGGGCTGTCACTGCGATACAGCAGCCACTCATCGATTTTGAAGTCATTGTGGAACCACATGGCGTGGTCAATGCTTGCGCACTGCACATTGGGCTGCCAGAAATTCATGCCATGGGGCAGCATCGCTGTGCCCATCAGACCAAAATCCGAGCAATAGGCCAACAACGCCCGGTGCGTCATGGGATTGGCGTCCACCTTGTCCACGACACGGAACCAGACCTCCCTGATCGGCGCTTTGGGGTCGGGGGAAATGGGGTCTGTCGGCGTGACCGGGCGAAATTCTACTGGTCGCTCGGTAAGAAAGTCCTTTCGATACTGCTCCGGGAGGCGCTCCACCAACTTGATCCGAATCGCCTCGTCACTCTCCAGCCCGTCCGGGCCTGGCACCTCAGGCATCTCAGCCTGATGGGATGCCCCCTCCTCCACTACTTGATACGAGGACGCCAGCGAAAAGATCGGTCGGCCATGCTGGATGGCATTCACCCGCCGGGTGGTGAAACTCTTGCCATCACGAATCCGGTCCACGTCGTAGACGATGGGCGCATTAAAATCCCCCGGCCGCAGGAAATAGGCATGCAGGGAATGCACCGGGCGGTCTTCCTGCACGGTTCGTGACGCCGCCAACAGAGCCTGCCCGGCCACCAGCCCGCCAAACACACTACGTTGGCCATTGGCCTGGCTCTGGCCACGAAAGAGGTTGTTCTCGAGTTGCTCCAGATCAAACAGATCCATCAGCTCCCGGACAGCATTGTTCATACCCAATCCTCAGCAAAATCACGTTGGCCGCATAGTACCCTACTATTCAAGAAAATGGGGTTCATCAGCGCGCCCGGACACTTAACCTGGCGACAGGCCAATCTGCCAGGGGGGGAGAGTCAGAATCTGCGCTGTACCAGCAGAGCCGTAAAGCAAGATCAATCAAGGACGCACTTGTCCATATGTGAACCAGCGCATAGTATCGGGGCAATTAAATACAAAAGGTCGCGTTGTCGACTTGGGGGAATACATGGTTTCACGACTACGCCAGGGGACGGCGGCCTTACTGCTGTCCATTCTTTTCGTTTACTCCACCGCTTATGCAGAAACACCCTCCAGTCTGATTATCCAGGGATATCTGATCGACCAGAATACCCAACGTCCGCTGCATGCCACCGTGGACGTGGTTGCCACCCTCTATGATCTTTCCGGGCGGACAACGGACTACCAGGACGCAGGCGGGACAGCAACCGACCCCCAAGGTCTCGGCGCCGTTCTCTGGACAGAAACTTTTACCGTTGCCATTGATCAGGGACGCTACAGCGTGACACTGGGCAGCGACAGCAACCCGCTCCCCGCTGATCTCCTTGACAGCAATGAGGTTGAACTGGGGCTTGCCATCGACGGTGATAACGAAATGACCCCACGGATGGCGGTTGCCGCCGCCAGCGTTCCGTTTGCCCTGCAAGCCCGCGAAGCTGAACAGGTCAACGGCGACATCACTCCACGCTCGGTTAGCATCGATGGCAGTCTGGTCATCAATGAATTTGGTGAATGGGTCGGCTCAGACAGTGGCCTGATCGGCCCTGAAGGCCCGGCCGGTGAAGCGGGCCCGGCCGGCGAGAAAGGCGACCCTGGCGCCGATGGTCCCCAGGGGCCAGTTGGTCCTCAAGGCCTGGCCGGTGCTGATGGTGCCACAGGCCCACGCGGCGAGGCAGGGCCACAAGGTCCTGCTGGACCTCAGGGGCCAGCTGGACCGGCAGGCCCCGCCGGCATGATGGGACCACCCGGCCCCCAAGGGCCGCAGGGACCTCAAGGTACGCAGGGTATTGCCGGCGCGGACGGCCCTGCTGGTGCCGCTGGCCCTCAAGGTCCTCAAGGGCCCGCTGGCCCAGCAGGAGCAACCGGGGCACAAGGCCCCACCGGCATGACCGGCCCTGCGGGCACCTTTAGCACCAGCAATGTGTCACAAACGACCTGTAGTGCTGCCACCAGCTGCCAGTGCCCCTCTGGTGTGGTACTTGCTGGCGGCGTCCAATGCAGCGCCAACAGTTATGTGATCAGCAGTTACCCAAGCGCTGCCAACACCTGGTCGGGGAGTTGCGAAGTCTGGCAGACCGGAGCGGCCAGCACCCCCGCAACGCTGACCGTGACCTGCGCGGTGACCAACTGATGGCGATGACCCGACGGCAATTCATCGCGGCGGGAAGCGCAGCAGGCATGCTGCTTAGTACCCCACTGGTCGCGGGCACCACTGCCACCCGGGTTGAATTGGTGGCAGGTGAGCGCGCCATTGCCCTGGAAGGCCAGCAGCAACTGCGTATCAGCCAGTACGGGCGCCAGGCATACTGGCACCAAGGTCAGGGTGATGCTGTTTCGATCACAGCCGGATCACCACCGCAAACACGCATCGTCGCCGCTGCCAAAGACGGCACCCAGCTTGTTGTGCTCGACCGAGGACATCGCCAACTCCGCTGGTTTCAGGCCAACGGGGTACTCGCGCGCGAGCTCAATCTGCCCGATTTGCTGGAACCTGCCGACTTCATCCTCTATGCGGGACAGGCAGTCATTGCAGATGTGCACGGCCACCGGTTACTCGCCCTGGATACCCATAGCGAGCGCAGGGCATGGCTGGAAAGTGACCGGCCATTGAATGGCCCGGCATCACTGGCCCGCACACAGGATCGACTGTCCCTGCTGACACTAGGCGATCAACGACTCCACCACTTTACTCTCGCCGGGGAGTCTCTCGGCAGTGAAGGCTCCATGCTTGCCATGCCGGGCAGCCTGACAGCCATCAACAATCACTTGCTGGTAATGGACCGCAGCCAGAACCAACTGTGCTGGGCGGACCATACCCAACCCATTCTGGCGCTACCGCAAACCGGCCCCCAACAGCTGGCGTATATGAGCTGGCAACCGGGCAGTAACCTGCTGATCAGCGTATGAGGCAACCATGAGCGAACCCTTTCTCGCCGAAATCCGGATTTTCGCCGGAAATTTTGCCCCCCGGGGCTGGGCATTCTGCAATGGGCAACTGCTGCCGATCAGTCAGAACACCGCACTTTTCTCTCTTATCAGCACCAATTACGGAGGCGATGGCAGAAGCACCACCGCTCTGCCAGACATGCGTGATCACGTCCCAGCTCACCCAGGCAGGGGCCCTGGACTCCCCCCCGCCAGACTCGGCGACACAGACGGCGACACAACCATTGATGTGGTCTCTGCCGTTACCCCGGCCCGCAATCTTGGACACACCGAGACCTCCCGCACCGTCAGCGGCAAAGTCGGAGAAACACGCCAACCGTTTCTTGGCCTGAATTTCATTATTGCCCTGGCCGGGCTATACCCCTCCAGGTCATAGGAGCCGATATCATGAGCGAACCTTTCCTTGCCGAAATCCGCATTGTGGGCTTCACATTTGCCCCGCGGGGCTGGGCCTTGTGCGACGGTCAGATACTTCCGATCAACCAGAATCAGTCACTTTATTCCCTGCTTGGCACGACCTATGGCGGCGATGGCCAAACCTCCTTTGCGCTTCCGGACCTGCGTGGCCGGATGCCCATGCACCCCGGAACCGAGGTGCAGCTCGGCCAGAAAGGCGGCGTACAGGATGCCCAAACCACCAGCACCGACAACACCCTGGACACCCTGTCGCTGGACCGCAATCTTGGCAGCACGCTGCAGCAGGAAAATGTTGCCACCCAAACGCCGGTCACCCCAAAAATCGGATTGAACTTTGCCATTGCATTACAGGGGCTGTTCCCCAGCCGTAACTAGGAGCGATTATGTCAGAACCATTTATTGGAGAAATCCGCATGTTCGCCGGCAACTTTGCTCCCCGGGGCTGGGCGTTCTGCGATGGCCAACTGCTGGCGGTGTCCCAGAATGATGCCTTGTTCTCACTGTTTGGTACCCTATACGGCGGTGACGGCCGAACCACCTTTGGGCTTCCTGATTGTCGCGGGAGAAGCCCGGCGCATGCCGGCACCGGACCCGGGCTTGCGCAGTTACGACTCGGCGCCAAAGTGGGTCAGTCCAGCAGTGGAGAGGAAGCTGTCACCGCCGGGGTGAGCCTTGACCGGAACCTGGACCCCGGCACCAATAGTTGGAGCGCCCTTCCCGCCAATACTCACAATGCAACGCCGAGATTGTTTGTGAATTTCATCGTCGCCATGTTTGGCATCTACCCCAGCCGCTCCTGATGCCGGAATATCTGCTGCGCCCCGTCACCGACACAGACACCCCCGTGCTGCTGGAGATCTACACCAGCACACGCCAGGAAGAAGTCGCGCAGACCGGCTGGCCACAGGCGCAGCAGAAGGCCTTTCTGACAATGCAGGCCCAGGCACAACATGAGCACTACCTGCGACATTACCCCGAGGCAGAGCGACATCTGATCGAGGTCAATGGGCACACCGCCGGGCGATTGTATGTATCGGATTGGGAGCGGGAAATTCGTATCGTGGATATCGCCTTGCTACCGGTCTTTAGGGGAACAGGCCTGGGCTCAGGGATTCTGGCAAGCCTGCAGGGACGGGCCAGACAAGCCGGCAAACCGCTTTCTATTCATGTCGAGAAAAACAATCCGGCACGACGCCTGTATCAACGGCTGGGATTCACAGAACAGTCTGACAACGGCGTCTATCTGCTCATGAATTGGCAACCTGACGGTTAAACACCGCCTCAAAATAGCAGGTGCCATCATTGCTTCCTAAAGGCCCGAGCGGCACCAGAAAGACTGTCAGCTCCCCGGCAGCGTCATGACGCATGGCAACGGTGCCCTGCTCCCGCTGTTGATTTCCTGCAAACAACAGCGAAAAGCACTCCCATCCCTCAGCCATTGAGGGCACCGACACCTCCGCCAGCGTCAGAGTGCTGCCATCTTCAAGCGTAAAAACCTGCCCTTCACAGTTTTTCCATTGTTCCAATGTCACCATCTTGTGTCCCCCAAACAATGCCAGCAGTGTAGACGGCGCTGACGTCACCGTCACCCTTGGCTACAATACGCGGCCACCGATTGTGCAGGAACCGGGTCTGAATGAAGCTACTCCCCGACAGCAACCTCTTTCCCAGCGGGCGAGAGCACTATAAAGACTGGGCCGGACTCACTGCCGGCAGCATGGCCGCGGTGCTGGCCGAACTGGCGCGCAGCCAGGATCACCTGTTTGTGGTGCTGGCCCCCAACAGTAGTCGCGCCCAGCAGCTGACGGACTCCCTCAGCTTTTACCTGACCGGCAGCAACACGCCGGTGATGCTGTTCCCGGACTGGGAAACCCTGCCCTACGACCACTTCAGCCCCCACCAGGACATCGTCAGCGACCGGATCCGGGTGTTGCA
The DNA here is from genome assembly GCF_000475295.1 of Alcanivorax sp. P2S70. NCBI lineage: Bacteria > Pseudomonadati > Pseudomonadota > Gammaproteobacteria > Oceanospirillales > Alcanivoracaceae > Alcanivorax > Alcanivorax sp. P2S70. The sequence goes on along the minus strand of NZ_AXBZ01000050.1, from coordinate 18,160 downwards.
CCAGCTGCCTACCACCCACAAGGGCATCCTGGTGGTCCCGGTCAATACCCTGATGCAGCGTCTGGCGCCGCCGCTTCACATCACTGGCAACAGTTTCCTGCTCAAGGTCGGCGACGTATTTGATGTGGAGGCCACCCGCGAACGGCTGGTGGCGTGTGGCTACCGTCAGCGCGACAACGTCTACGAGCACGGCGAATTTGCCGTGCGCGGTGCCATCATGGATATCTACCCCATGGGCGCCGAGCAGCCATTTCGCATCGAGCTGTTTGATGACGAAATTGAATCGCTGCGCCTGTTCGATGCCGAAAGCCAGCGCTCCACCGGCAAGGTCGAGGACATCACCCTGTTACCCGCAGCGGAATTCCCGCTCAGCGCCGAAGGCATTGCCCGTTTCCGCAGCAATTTCCGTGACACCTTCGATGTGGACACCCGCCACGTGCCCCTTTACCAGGATGTCACCGACGGGTTGGCCGCCCCTGGGCTGGAGTATTACTTGCCCTTGTTCTTCGAACACATGGCCACGCTGTTCGATTACCTGCCCGATGACGTAAAGCTGGTCGAAATGGCCGATTGCCAACCGGCCATTGAACATTTCTGGGACGACGTAGAACAACGCTATGAATCGCGCCGCCATGACATTCACCGCCCGATCATGGCCCCCTGGCAGCTGTATCTTCGCCAGGAAGAGCTGGGCGCAGCCCTCAAGCGTCACCCACGGGCCCGCCAGGCCAGTAGCGCAGCGCCTGCCGACAGCAATGCCATCGCCTTTGATGTGGCACCCATGCCGGCACTGACCGCCGACGTGCGCGCCAGCAACCCCCTGGCCCTGCTGCACACCTTCTCTGACGCCCATCCAGACACCCATATCCTGATCTGTGCAGAAACCGCCGGCCGCCGCGAAGCCCTGCTGGAGCTGATGCAGAAAATCCGCATCCAGCCAGTGATGAAAGACAACTGGCCAGACTTCATTGCCGAGCCCGCCCGCTGGAGCCTGACCCGCGGTGAGCTGGATGCCGGCTTTTATGCACCGGACCACCAGCTGCTGGTGGTCACCGAGAACGACCTCTATGGCGAGCGGGTACTGCAACGCCGACGCCGCAAATCCAGCAGCGATGACGGCGCCGCCGAGCAAGCCTTCCGCTCTCTGGGTGAACTCACAGTGGGCTCCCCGGTGGTACACCTTGAGCACGGGGTCGGTCGCTACCTGGGCCTGACCCACATGGAAGTGGACCGCCAGCAACACGAGTTCCTGTTGCTGGAATACCAGGGCGGCGACAAGCTCTATGTGCCGGTGTCATCCCTGCACCTGATCAGCCGGTACGGCGGTGGCGACACAGCACCGCTGAATAGACTCGGTACCGAACAGTGGAGCAAGGCGCGCCAGAAAGCCGCCGAGAAGATCCACGACGTGGCCGCCGAACTGCTCAACACCTACGCCCGCCGTGAAGCGCGCGAAGGCAAGCAGTTCGATGTGGACATGAACGACTACGATCGCTTCAGCGCCGGCTTCCCGTTCGAGGAAACGCCGGATCAGCAAGCCGCGATCGCCTCGGTGATCGCCGACATGCAATCCAGCAATCCCATGGACAGGCTGGTGTGTGGCGACGTGGGCTTCGGCAAGACCGAAGTGGCCATGCGCGCCGCCTTTGTCGCGGTGGAAAACCAGACTCAGGTGGCGGTGCTGGTGCCCACCACCCTGCTCGCCCAGCAACACTACGAATCCTTTACTGACCGCTTTGCCGACTGGCCGGTGAATATCGAGGTGCTGTCCCGTTTCCGCAGTGCCAAGGAAAAAACCCAGGTACTGCAACGGCTGAAGGAAGGCAAAGTCGATATTCTGGTGGGCACCCACCAGTTGCTGCAGGAAACCGTGGCGTTCGACAATCTCGGGCTGATCATTGTGGATGAAGAGCACCGCTTTGGGGTGCGCCACAAAGAGCGCCTCAAGCAGATGCGCGCCGAATGCGACATCCTCACCCTCACCGCCACCCCCATTCCGCGCACCCTGAACATGGCCATGAGCGGCATGCGGGATATTTCCATCATTGCCACGCCGCCACAAAAACGCCTGTCGGTGAAAACCTTTGTGCAACAGCACAATGACACCGCCATCAAGGAAGCCCTGCTCCGGGAGCTGTTACGCGGTGGGCAGGTGTACTACCTGCACAACGACATCGACACCATGGAGAAGACGGCGGAAGACATCCGCAAGCTGGTGCCGGATGCCCGCGTTGGCATTGCCCATGGGCAAATGCGCGAGCGCGAACTGGAAGCGGTGATGAGCGACTTCTACCACCGTCGCTTCAATGTGCTGGTGTGTACCACCATTGTGGAAACCGGCATCGACGTGCCCAGTGCCAACACCATCATTATCGACCGGGCCGACAAGCTGGGCCTGGCCCAGCTGCATCAGCTGCGTGGCCGGGTCGGCCGCAGCCACCACCAGGCCTATGCCTACCTGATCACCCCCAGCCCCAAGGTGATGACCAAGGACGCCCTCAAGCGTCTGGAGGCCATCGAACAGGCCACCGATCTGGGTGCCGGTTTCATGCTCGCCAGCCAGGATCTGGAGATCCGTGGCGCTGGTGAACTGCTCGGCGAAGAACAGCACGGCAATATCGAAACCATTGGCTTTAGCCTCTACATGGAAATGCTGGAGCAAGCAGTGGAAGCGCTCAAGCGCGGCGAGCAACCGGATGTGGAAAAACCGCTCAGCGGTGGACCGGAACTCAATCTGCGCATCCCGGCTCTGATTCCCGAAGATTACCTGCCCGATGTATTCAGTCGACTCACGCTCTACAAACGCATCGCCGGCTGCAAGACCCGCGACGGGCTGAAAGAACTTCAGGTGGAAATGATCGACCGTTTCGGCCTGTTGCCCGAGCCGGTGAAAAACCTGTTTGCGGTCACCGAACTGCGCCAGCAGGCTGAGCGTCTCGGCATCATTCGCCTGGATGCTCACGCCGGCGGCGGCAAGGTGGAGTTTGGCGAGCGGACCCCGGTGGACCCGCTGACCATCGTTAAACTGGTGCAGTCCGGCCCGAACCGTTTCAAGCTGGAAGGGGCCAATATCCTCAGATTTGTTGAGGACAGCGACGATGCCCAGCAGCGTATCGAGGTGGTCCACGGATTGCTGCAGCGGCTGTCGGCTCAAAGTATCAAGAAGGGCTGAGCCGGCTGCTACAAGCCCCACTGCGGTCACAAATTTGCCACCACCCGGCCAGTGCATCGTGAATTGAAATGCCTGAGCCGTTATAGTCGGCACCGGAATCAATGCCTGTCTTCAGGCAAACAAGGAGTATTGGATGCGTCGCGCATTACTGTGGGTTGTGTTGTCCCTGTTCACTAGTCCGGCATTCGCCAAAGGCTGGTACACCATCGAAGTACTGGTGTTTGCCCAGAATCACCCGGTCAGCAGCGAGATATTCCCCTCCAAAAAGCAACCCGCCTACGCACCTCAACCGGTCACCCTGGGATCGCCAGAGTTGAATGAGCAGGCCGACAGCGATGCCGTCGGCCGCGGTGCGTGGCAATTCCTGGGTGAAGACAGCGCCGTGTTGCAGTTCATGATGGAACGCATGGAACAAAGCGGGAATTACCGTGAGCTCTACCATGCCACCTGGCGGCAGCCGGTCGGGAGCAAGCAGGAAACCCAACCCGTCTACCTGCGCGGCGGTAACACACTGTCCACAGAAGAGGGGGATATCCCCGAGCTGGAAGGCACCCTGCATTTCAGTGAGAGTCGCTATGTCCACGTGGACCCGCGCTTGTGGTTCAACACCGAAGTAGAAGGCGAACGAATCTATGTGGACATCAGTGAAAGTCGTCGGCTGAGCGGCTTTCAGGCGTATTACTTTGATCACCCCATGTTCGGGATGATAGTTCGGGTTACCCGTTAACGACACCGTCGTTCAGGCGTAATCTCGGAGCGATAAAATCCAGAAAAACCTGAATGCGGCTAGCGAGTGCCGTATTGCGGTAGTACACCGCATTCACCAGTTCCCTATCATTGGGGCCTTCTACCGACCCCGGCAATAGCGCAATCAACCTGCCCGTCGCCAGGTCACGGTCAATCATGAACGAGGACAACAGGGCAATGCCCTGACCTGCCAGGCACAATTGCCGCAAAATGGTACCACTCGTGCAGGACAGAGACGGCCGAATCGTGACCGGTTCAGTCAGTGGCCAGCGATTCAGATGAGGGGCACCCGCAAAACCAATCAAGCTATGCTGCTGCAACGCCTCGATACTCCCGGGGCATCCCTCCCGCTGCAGGTAGTCCGGTGATGCCACCAAATGCAGAGGACTGCGCCCCAGAAATCGCGCATGAAGGTTGGAATCCTGCAGCGCACCAATGCGAATCGCCACATCGGTGCGATGCTCCAGCAGATCGATAATGGTCTCATGGCTGGTCAGCTCCATCTCGATCCCGGGGTAGGCCAGCCTAAACTCGCTTACAAGGGGAACCAGCTGGTGTTCAATAAACGGGGTCACTGCATCCACTCGCAAACGACCGCGAGGCTCTCCCTGCATATTCGATAAGGCCTGCTCCGCTTCTTCGATGACAGCCAACCCCTGACGTGCCTTGTCGACGAAGCGCCTACCCTCTTCGGTCAACTCCAGTTTCCGGGTAGTGCGATTTAGCAAGGTACATTGCAGCTCCTGTTCAAGTCGGGAGACCGCACGAGAAACCCTGGCTACCTGCACGTCCAGCTGCCTGGAGGCCGCCGAGAAACCACCGCAATCCACCACAGCAAGGAACAACACCAGATCTTCAGTACGAGATTTTATTGTCATATTTGCAAAAATCATTTGAGACAATGGCTATTTATACCAAAAATAACAATCTCCATACTTCGCCGCAATTCACCCCTGCGCGGAGTTCCTGCCATGCCTGTCGCCCTGTTAGCGCTTACCCTCAGTGCCTTTGCCATCGGCACCACCGAATTCGTTATTGTTGGGCTGGTGCCCACTATTGCCCAGGACCTGGGGGTTAATCTCCCCTCGGCTGGCCTGCTCGTCAGCCTCTATGCACTGGGGGTCGCCACCGGCGCCCCCGTGTTGACCGCCCTGACTGGCCGCTGGAAGCGCAAGACCGTACTGCTCACGATTATGGGATTGTTTGTTATCGGCAATCTGCTGGCATGGATGGCACCGGGCTATGAAGCCCTGGTGGCTGCACGTATTCTCACCGGTCTGGCCCATGGCGTGTTCTTTTCTATCGGCGCCACGATTGCCACCAGCCTGGTACCCAAAGACCGTGAGGCCAGCGCCATCGCCATCATGTTTACCGGGCTTACCGTCGCGTTGGTCACGGGTGTGCCACTGGGTACCTGGATAGGCCAGCATTTAGGCTGGCGTGCGACGTTTATGGTCGTGGCTGTGCTAGGCCTGCTTGCTCTGATTGGCAGCGCCTTGCTGGTTCCCAGGGAACTACGTGAAACGGCACCAGTAAGCCCGCGCCAACAGCTCCAGGTACTCACCCATCCCCGCTTGCTACTGGTCTATGCCATGACGGCTGTGGGCTATGGCGGCACATTTGTGGCTTTTACCTACCTGGCCCCGATTCTCGAGAACGTGACCGGCTTTGCTCCCGGCTCCGTGGCATTGATTCTGCTGGTCTATGGAGCCTCTGTGGCCGTGGGAAATCTCTGGGGCGGCAAAATGGCTGACCGGATGGGCCCGGTCCCTGCACTGTCATGGATCTTCACCGCCTTGGCCATGGTACTGCTTGTTCTTACCTTCACCATGTCCAGCCCAATTCAGTCAGTACTCACCATACTGCTGTGGGGAGCCTTTGCGTTTGGCAACGTACCCGGTCTACAGGTGTATGTGGTGCAACTGGCAGAGCGATTCACCCCGCACTCGGTGGATGTGGCCTCCGGCCTGAACATTGCTGCCTTCAATGTAGGGATTGCTTTTGGCTCAGTACTTGGAGGGGCCATTATTGAGCGACACTCCTTGCATGACCTGCCGTGGATAGGTGCATTGATCGTGCTGCTTGCATTGCTACTGACGCGCTTCTCCGGCTACCTGGACCGGCGGCAACACAACACCCTGCCGAACGAGTCTGCAGCCAACCCTGACCCTAACTTGTGAAAACCCGCCCCACCATATTTTGAAAACAAGCAGTGGCCCCTACGCTGCAGCACAACCCCCAGGAGAAAAGTGTGCAACAAATTCCCCCTCTCGGTTTCGGAACTTTCCGTCTCGAACACAACGTCGCCTATCGGTCGGTAAAAATGGCGCTTGAAGCCGGATATCGGCATATCGACACCGCACAAATTTACGGCAATGAAAGAGAGGTAGGCCAGGCTATCAAGGATAGCGAACTTCCTCGCGACGAGATCTTCGTAACCACCAAGGTGTGGACCGACAATCTCACTCAGGAGCGTTTTATTCTCAGCGTGGAAGACAGTCTTGAGAAGCTGCAAATGGCGCAGGTGGACCTGCTGCTGATTCACTGGCCTACCGCCAACAACGCTAGCCTCCGCATCGCACTGGAGCAATTGATCAGGGCAAAAGAGAAAGGGTATTCCCGGCACATTGGGGTCTCCAATTTCACCATTGCCAACATGGAAACCGCTCTTCAGGTAATGCCGGCCAGCGAAATTTTCACCAATCAGGTGGAAGTACACCCCTACCTCACAAATCAGCGATTGCTTCACTGGTGCAAACGCAACGGAATACATGTCACCGGTTACATGCCTTTTGCGGTGGGCAAAGTGCTAAATGACGCCACCATTGGGGGTATTGCCCAAAAGCACGGGGTTAGCCCCGCCACCGTGGTCCTGGGTTGGGAGCTGCAACAGGGACTGGCTACCATCCCCTCATCCACCTGGCGTGAAAACATGGCGTCGAATCTGGATGCATTAAGATTGGTTCTGTCACAGGACGAAATGGCGGCTATCACTCATCTCAACAACAATGACAGACAGGCCGACCCTGACTTCGCTCCAGACTGGGACGCCTAGGAACCCTTTTACGGCAGGCGGCCAACCGTCTGCCGTGGCGATAATGCTGCAAACCGGAAACGGACGCTCAGTCGCTAGCGGGCTCCCACGGATTTCCAGGGGTTAACGACAAAAGCTCAGTCAGAAAATCTTTCCACAGGTCATAGACCATGAAATGGCCATGCTCCGGAAAGCTGCGAAAGCGAACATTGGGCAAATCGTCCGCCAGCCTGCGGGCCCCATCAATGTGGATAATACCGTCGGTTTCACCATGCCATTGCAATACCGGCAGGGTGACCTGCTGCAAATCGACGCCCAATGGCCGCAGATGATTGAGATACTCCTCCATCATGATCCGCGCGCCCTGAAAGTGTCCCCGTCGGGTACGCTTGATGGTCCGGGCCAGCAGATCCGGATTATCAAAGACCCGCTGATCGGCCTTCGACATGCCCCGCGCCAGCATTTTGTAGAACTTCTCCGGCGCCTTCTGTACACCGCGTACGCCAAGCCGTCCGACCAACATGAACAGGCGGGGGTCCCTGCGTGAAATCTGCAGACTCATGCGGTGAATCGGTTCAAGCTTGTCCAGGTCGAGATACTCACCCGCGAGGGTCGTTCCCAGCAGCCCCAGACGGTCAAACAGGTCCGGGTAGTTTGCCGCCGCACACAGCGCATAGGGTCCGCCACCACAGTAGGCGGCCATGGGAGGACGCTGGATCTTCAGGTGCTCACAGAGGTAACGGATATCCGCCCCCAGATCAGTAAACTGGTACTGGGGTTGATAGGTTGAGATCCCATAGCCCGGCCTGACGATCAGAATCATGCGCAGCCCTTTTTCACGGTACCAGTCTTCAAACACCGTGTGATCGGGCATCGAGGCGCCCTGGTTTTCCAGGGTCAGGACGGGCCGCCCGTTGCGATCACCATATTCATACCAGCTCAGCACCCGGCCATCAGGCAAGGTGAGTGTGTATTCCTCATCGTCATCATCGTGACGCGGCATGCGCGCCGCCTGCACCAGGGCATGGCCCATGGCATGGCTGACCAGCTGCACCTGACTGCTGGCATTGAGCTTGCCCATGATGGATTTCAACTGGGAGCGTGCCGTGCTGATCTTGATGTTCAGCAACTGGGCGCTTTGCTGCAGGTTGCCGATCTTGCACAGCAGGTGCAGCAGGCGGGATTCCGCCTCTGTAATATTGAAGACCGAGCGCAGCATGTCCGGCGATGGCGTCACCACACTATGTCCCGCCAGCACCCAGACGATGGTTCGCACCCGGGAGATACTGCCGGGGGCATCGGATTTCTGTACCGGCAGGCACAGCAGCGAAACGCCCTCTTCCGGGGACGTCAGTAACTGGGTCCCTCGCCCTTCTGCCAACCGGTTAACTCGCTCCAGAGCCTGCTTCAATTCCCGGTCAGAAAAATGTAACCGATGACCCACCAGCCGGACCGGCCCTGCCGCCAGCACCTGTAGGGCTACCGGGTTGTACTCAAGTACCTCAAGGCCTTCGCCCAGCATCAGCATCGGCCAGGGCATCTGGTTGTACATGGCATTGAGCACGTTGCTGCGATCTTCCAGCGCGTGCATGTAGGAACTGGAACGCACCGCTCGCTCCAGGTGGGCGACCAGAGACTCCACCTGACCACATTCGGACGCTGGCGCCATACCACCGGCAGGTAACGCGTCACCCAGCTGTGCGTCGGTCCAACCTGCAATGGTGTCCAGCAATTCCACCCAGTCACCCGGAGACAGGGCGGTCTCGTAGATCTTGCCAATCAAGGCATCGTTATCATTGTTCACGCAGGGCACCCCATACAATCATCGGGGAAACAGGATAAGGGAAGGATATGCAATAACAATCACCAAGGCGTGGCAAGAACATGCCGTGCGAAGCACCGTCAGCACTACGTCATTGAACCCACTCAGTCGGTTTGAGGACAAACCGGCCACGGGAGTCGTACAGGGCCATGGGGTGAACCCGTTGTGCAGTAGCCAACTGCCGGATTTCGTCCTGCGTTGCGAAACGATGCGCCCAGGCAGGATGATCCGTACGGTATTCCACTACTTCCGGATGATTTACCCCCCAAAAGCCAGTAACTCGTCGGAGGAATCAAACAATGCCACATAGCCAAGGAAGCGGGGTTCGGTGCTATTTCCCTGACCGCGGGGGGTAACCGGATCAAGCCGTGAGGGTGATTTAGCCATATCGCCAGTTTCCGTGACAAAGAATGAATCGGATCAACAAAATTTGAATCTGAGTCAGACCACTGTAACAGGCTTTATGTCACGTCATATTACCGCGGCGTGAAATCCGCAACCCCTCGGCGACGCGGATCAGGCCCAGTCGGAACTAACGCCCCCACCAGGCCAACCGCATTACAACTCGACGTTGTGATAGACGTTCTGCACGTCATCCAGGTCATTGAGCATGGCCAGAAACTTGTCGAACAGCTCACGCTCCTCGCCATCCACGGTGGTGTAAGCGTGGGGGATGAACTGAATCTCTTCAACATCGAAATCGATGCCTTCAAACGCCTCAGTCAGCGCCTGACGGGCCTTGGCGAATTCCGTGTTGGGCGTGAAAACCGTCAGCACACCATTCTCATTTTCGATGTCAGTAACGTCGACATCGGCTTCCATCAGCGCTTCCAGTACGGTGTCTTCGTCATCGTGAACGAAGCTGAAAATTGCCGCGTGGTCGAACATGTGAGCCACGGTACCCTGAGTACCGATCTTGCACTTGGTCTTGGTGAAGGCGACCCGCACATCACCGAAGGTGCGGTTAGGATTATCGGTCAGGCACTCGATGATGGCCATGGAGCCCCCCGGCCCATATCCCTCGTAGCGGGCCGGAGCAAAGTCCTCTCCGCCCCCGCCCTTGGCCTTGTCCAGGGCCTTGTCAATGACATGCCCGGGGACCTGATCTTTTTTGGCACGGTCAATAAGGCTACGCAATGCCAGATTAGAGTCCGGTTCCACCCCGCCATTCTTGGCACAGACATAAATCTCGCGGCCATAACGGCTATAGACTTTTGCTTTCATGTCCGAGGTCTTTGCCATGGACTCTTTTCGGTTCTGGTAGGCACGCCCCATAGAATGCTTGCTCCGATAGTGATAATTGGTGAGGGATTTTAGGGGAAAACCGGCCATTTACCTACCGGTGGCAGGCACGGCTGACTCGGTTCGATCCCAACGACCTGCGAGGACACTCAACAGGTCATCGCAGGCGTTGATGACGGAACGCACACGATTAGGCAAGACGCGCCCCTCACGCCAGACCAGATAAAGGGGTTCCGTCACCGGCTCGGGCAAGGAATGAATACCCAGCGTCGACTTTCCAGAAAACGCTGCTACCGCATGGGCAGGCAATACAGTGAAGCCCAAACCACGACTTACGGGTTCCAGAATCATCCCAATCTGATTACAAAATCCTCGCTGTGGAAACTGGTGAATATGACGAAACGCAGGAAAATTTGCTGATAACAACAGCCTGGCGTGGTGCTCGCCATCCGGATGCCCAATAAACCCCAATGCCTGGAGTTGATCCCAATCCGGTGAGCCAGTATTACCAGGTGTCACCAGTAACAAAGGTTCCGAAGCGACAGCACGGGCCGCTATTCCAGACAAGCTCGGCTGCCGCGACAGGTACCCCAAATCGACCCGACTCTCTGCAATGGCACTCTCAACATCGCCATTGGGGGCAAACCGGTAATCAATGGCCAATCGGGGATGTTGTTGCTGAAGGTCGAGGAGCCGGGGGTAGAGAGCCAGCCCGATGCTGCCCGGCGACATCACCCTTACCAATCCTTGCCAGGGCGGATCCGCCGTCACCGTATCGTTGAGGGCCGTTAAGGAAGCCAAAACTGCCCGCCCTTCATGATAAAGCCGTTCACCAGCCTCAGTGGGAATGAACCCGCGCCCTTGCCGTGATAGCAGAGTCACCGATAACTGCTCTTCCAGTTTTTGGACATGCTGACTGACCCCTGACTGGGTCATGTGAAGCTGCTCTGCTGTACGGGTGAAGTGTCCTACTTCAATCAGGGTGCAATAAGTCCTCAGCCAGAGGGGATTAACCATCACTCACCATTATCGAAATAATAATAATCAATAATTATACGTGATCATAAGGGCAACGTAACCTTATTCGCACTTATAACAGATTCTGGAGACCCCCATGGAAAACGCCACTGCCACACCGCCTTACCCCCGAAATTTTTCCCACCTTGGTCTCTCCGTCCCCGACCTGGATAAAGCTGTTGCCTTTTACACCGAGGTGATGGGCTGGTATCTGATCATGGCGCCAACCGACATAGAGGAAGATGACAGTGCCATTGGTGAGATGTGTACCGATGTATTTGGAGCAGGCTGGGGCAGCTTCCGCATTGCGCACCTTTCCACTGGAGACCGCATCGGCGTGGAGCTGTTCCAGTTTCCCAACCAGCAAGCCCCGGATAACAACTTCGAATACTGGAAAACAGGCGTATTTCACTTCTGCGTGCAAGATCCAAACGTGGAACAACTCGCGGAAAGAATCGTTGCCGCTGGTGGAAAGAAACGGATGGCAGAGCCCCGTTACTACTATCCCGGAGAGAAGCCCTACCGAATGATTTATATGGAAGACCCGTTCGGTAATATCCTCGAGATCTACAGCCACAGCTATGAATTGATCTACAGCGCTGGAGCCTACTAATCGCGGCGGATGCCGGCGCGACATACAGGGGCGGGATCCCGGCAGACAATCCTGAACATTGAAAACGGGGTCCCGAGAACGAAAAAAGCCGCCATCAGGCGGCTTTTCGGATTTGGAGCGGGTGAAGAGAATCGAACTCTCGTATGCAGCTTGGGAAGCTGCCGTTCTACCATTGAACTACACCCGCCGAGAGAAACGGGAATATAGTCAAAAGGCCGCCAGTTGGCCAGTCCCTCTCGTAGTTTTCGTCACACTTGGGCGCAAAGGCGGTACACTTTTCGTCAACGGCGTTTAGCCATCTCAACGATGGCCACTATAAGGAGAAACACATGCCAGTCGCGTTTGTCAGCGGAGCCAGGGGATTTCTGGGTGGGCACATCGTAGAACAGCTACTCGACAACGGCTGGGACGTCACGGCCGTTGTCCGGCCTCGCAGCGATGCCTCCGCGCTTCAGGCCAAGGGCGTATCGGTCGTCCAGGCGCCACTGGATAATGCCACCGAACTGGCGCTGGTCATGCCTGCAGCCCCGGATGCGGTGTTCCATGTGGCGGGCAACACCAGCCTGTGGCGTCGCGGCAATGCACAGCAGTACCGTGACAATGTGATGGGCACCCGAGCCATGGTGAGCGCCGCGCTAAAAAATGTGGCGGGGCGTTTTCTCCACACCTCGTCCATTTCTGCCTGGGGTATCCAGGACAGTCCCATCAACGAGGAAACACCGTCCAACGCGGCCAGCGACTGGATCAGCTACAACCGCACCAAGTTTCTCGCCGAGCAGGAAGTGGAAAACGGTATCAAGCAGGGATTGGATGCCGTGATCCTGAACCCCTGCGGAATCATCGGCGCCGGCGACACCCACAACTGGTCGCAGATGATCAAACTGATCAACGATGGCAAGCTGCCAGGCGTGCCGCCGGGGGGCGGCAACTTCTGTGCCGTTGAGGAAGTCGCCCGCGCACACCTTGCGGCCTTGGACAAGGGTGTCTGCGGCGAGCGCTATATCCTTGCCGGAGTAGAGGCGAGTTTTCTGGAGCTGGTACAAACCATCGCCGGCCGGCTTGGCCGCAAGGCGCCATCCAGAACAGTGCCGCCTGCCGTCCTGCGACTGGCCGGGCAGCTTTACCCGATTGCCAGCTTGTTTACCGGCAACGAGCCACGACTGACACCCGAGAAGGTCGCGCTGGTGACCAGCCGTGTACATGCCGACGGCAGCAAGGCAGTGCGGGAGCTGGGCTTCAATGATCAGGTCCCACTGGCCACCATGGTCGAGAATTGCATCACCTGGATGGCCACAGAGAAAATGCTTTAATGCTGTGACGGGATGACGCTGATCAGACCGCCCGATACACCCGGAAACGGTTGGTTTCCGCTGCCACCTGAACATGCCCGAAGGCATCATCGAGCCATTGGGCATAGGGCAACTCACGATTGGCCACCAACCAGATCTCACCGCCCTCTCGCAGGTGTCTGGGGGCGTCGGCAATCAATCGGCGGGTAATGTCCGTGGTTCGCTGACGTCGGTCGTGAAACGGCGGGTTGGTGACAATCATGTCCACACGACCGGATACCGGTGAAAACAGGTCTCCCCCCATGACCCGACCCTGAAGGTCATTTTTCTCAAGGCTCGCCTGGCATGCCGCTACCGCAGAGGCACTCACATCCACGGCCTGAACCTGCCAGCCTTGCCGCGCCAGGGAAATCGACAGCACACCGGCGCCACAGCCCATATCAATGACTTTGCCGGGGGACGGCAAACGATGACCCGCCATGGCATCCAACAAGAGCTGAGACCCTTCATCCAAACGGCCATGGCTGAAGACCCCGGGGTAACTCACCGCCGTCAACTCCCCCACGGGAATACTCTGCCCCCAGGCCGCCAGAGTTTGGCTGGCACCGGGTTGTAGCATGCCACGGTACAATTTGCAGTGCCGCGCACTATCCACCAGCTCGACCTCATCCACATGGGCTTCAAGGTGCTTGAGCGCCCCGCGAATGCCGCCTTTGGCAGGTCCAATCAGCCACAACTCCACCGGTTTATCCAGCGCACCGGCTAACCCATTGAGCAAGAAACGCAGTCGGTCGATGGATTTGGGCAATGGCAACACCAGCAAATCCACTTCATCGGCCACCGAAGGCAGTGGCGACCACTGATGCGCGCCGATGGTAAAGTCATCCGCATGCACGTGAATTTGCGCATCGATATTCAACCCGGTCAACGCAGGATCATTGGCCTCCACAACAAGCACCTGACGGCCTGCCAGAGCCTCATCCTGCCGAACTAACAACTGGGTAGTGTTTTCCATCATTCGTGCGCCAACATTGCCAATAAAAACGGGCTGCAGTATAGCGCATACTCCCTGTGAGACCGCAGCCACTGGCCGTGAAAGTTTTACACAATCTCTCCCCTCTGGCCCCCCGGTTTGCGTAGAATCAGAATCATTCTGACGATGTGGAGACACTCATGGTTGGCACTGCGCCCTTCACCCGCGCTGTAGTACTGCTGGCCTGCAACCTGATTTCTTCGTTGGTTTTTGCCGCCACGGACAGCGGCAACTTCCGCCAGGCACTGGATGCAGCGCGACATGACGACTGGGAGACCCTCTCCCGAATGGAAAAGCAGCTGGGGGACGAACACCCACTGCAGGCCTATCTGGATTTTCATCGCCTGCGCGCTGCGCTGCCAAACCTGAATCCCCAGCGGATCAATGACTACGTCCGGGATTACCCCGACTCACCGCTCCCTACGGATATTCGACAGCTGGCTCTGGTGGCCTACGGCAAGGCCGAGCGCTGGGACGATGTGCTCGCCATCTGGCAACAGCCGCCGTCTGCCACCAGCCTGAAATGCTATTACTATCGCGCCAAAGTGGCTCAGGGTGATACCCAGGCCTTGCAGAGTGCCCGGGACATCTGGGCCCATGGCCGCTCGCTGCCCGATGCCTGCGACCCGCTGTTCGAGGCCGCCCAGAAGCAAGACATCATTGATGACACCGCGATCTGGGAACGCCAGCAGCTGGCATTTGAAGCGGGCCAGTACAGCCTGATGCGTTACCTGGACCGCAAGCTGGATGGCAGTGCCTATGCGGATGCCAGCCGTCGGCTGAAAACACTGTACCGCTCACCGGAGCAGCTGCAGTCACTACCGCACTCACTGCCCCCCACCCAGCGTCAGGCACTATTGCAGGCAGGTGTTTATCGCTGGATTCAGACGGATACGGTCGCCGCCCGCCAGTGGTACGAAAAGCACGCACAGAAAGACATTCCCGATGTGGACGCGCGAGAAACACTGGCCCGGCGCCTTGCCTGGTACTCCACTATTCGCGGCATTGAAGAAAACCGGCCATGGCTGGACCAATGGCTGGATCAGCATGCCGACGCGGAACTGCTGATCCAGCGGACCCGCCGCGCCATCATCGAGCAAGACTGGCCCGGCGTTGAGCATTGGGTGACACGGATGCCTGAGACAGAACGGCAGGAATCTCGCTGGCAATACTGGCTGGCCAAGGCCCAGGAACAAAACGGAGAGCCTGACGCCGCCCGCACCCTGCTACAGCAAGCCGCCAAAGGCCGGAATTTTTATGCCTTTCTGGCAGCAGACCAATTGGGCGAGCCCTATCAGTTTTCCACTGCCGCCTTTGTCCAGGGGGAGGATTTCTCTCCCCCTCCCGCGGCAGCGCGTATTGGCATGCTGCTCGACATGGGGGAAGACCGTGCAGCCCACGAAGAGTGGATGTGGCTGATGTGGCACAGCAATGAGCAGCAGCAACGACAGCTTGCCCAGTATGCCCTTGAACAGCAGTGGTACAGCATGGCCGTGGCCGCGTCTATTCAGGCCAAGGCCTGGGATACTCTCGCCTGGCGTTTCCCGCCGGCCTATCGACAGACATTCGAAAAAGCCGGCCGCGAGAATGATCTGGATCCGTGGCTTGCCATGGCAGTTTCGCGCCGGGAAAGCGCCTTTAATCCACGTGCCCGTTCACCGGTGGGTGCCAGCGGACTGATGCAACTGATGCCTGCCACTGCGCGCAATGTGGCACGGGACAGCGGCCATGCGCGGCCGGATCAGGAAAAGCTGTACGACAAGGACCTCAACATCGCCCTCGGCAGCCATTACCTGGCTGGCCTGCTGGAACAGTTCAATGGCAATCGACTGTTGGCGCTGGCCGCCTACAATGCTGGCCCGCACCGATTGAACAGCTGGCTGGAAGAGGACGACAAGGCAGTGGCCGCCGATGTCTGGATAGAATCCATTCCGTTCCGGGAAACCCGGGACTACGTTAAAGCGGTGCTTACCTACCGGGCGATCCTGATCGGCTTGCACGATGACAAGCCGCGCAGCGCCCTGCTGTTAACCGAAGCAGAGAGCCAGAGCCTGTATTCCTTGTCACTGCTTGAGTAGCCCGCTCACGCAGTGACAGAGAAGAAACGCGAAAGCAGAACAGAAGAAAGCGGCGAGAGATTAGTCCAGTTGCCGGATGTGGTAATCCAGCCGCCTTTTCGCCAGAAAACCGTTCAATTCAGGCGTGTTGGCAATACGTCGACGCAGGTGAATGCTGCGCGCGGGCTCACGGGTAAACGCCATCACGGCATTGTGACAATCACTGCAAGACAATCGGAAACGGCTGGCAAAACCATGCTCGGCCAATGGCCAGTCAGCCGCCACAGGGCTATCTCGGTATTCCTGCCAGTCGCCGAAGTTCATCACCAGTGTTCCCGTCGGGGTCAGGTTATCCGCCAGACAGGCAAACCACTCAGGGTCCGCCGCTACGGCACGGGTCACCTGATCATTGCTGGGCGCAAACAGGTCTTCAATGATCAAGTCAAAGGGAGGACCATCGTAGGCCTGCAGCCATAACCTGGCATCGGCCAGCCAGGTGTCGACCCCAAACGACTCAATGGCAAATACCTCGCGGGCGACCTCCAGATGCGGCGCATCCAGCTCCACCGCCATCAGAATCTCCGGGTCAAGCAAGCGGCGCAACGGGGGAATCAGGGACCCCCCACCCAGTCCCAGTACCAGAACCCGTCGACACTGGCTGGGCTCATGCAACAGGGCCGGCAACCAGAGCAAATCCCAGACGCTCCCTGTCAGCAAGCGTCCGGGATGAAACTCGGAATGCTGAATGCCGTTGGCATACAGGCGTAGCGTTTTCCCTGCCTGGCGAACTTCGTAGTGCACACCATCGCGATCCGCACTCCATACCACTGCCATTGGTTATTTTTCCAGGGTCAGGGTCAGGCCAGACACTTCACCGTCCAATGTGGATTCATTGAGATAGACACGGGCCTGGGCAACCTCGAATTCCTGTACCAGCGCGGCTTTGGCATTCTCTGAACGCAACCGGGCCAACTCCACCAGTTGCTCACGGGTCACCGCCTGCGCTTCCTGGGTCACCATGGCATCCCAGGCCGCACGGGCCAGAATCGCATCGGCGGCCTCTTCCTCTTCTGGCAACGACGCACTGACCAGCGTCTCAACCTCCTTGTCCGTCTCCGATTCATAGCGGCGAATCAGCTTGCGGCGCAAACGTTTGTCCTGAACCGCAACATCAATACTGCTCCAGTCACGGCCATCAATATCATCACCAACACGTTGCGCCGCCAATGCTGTCCGGTCATCCGCGTTGGTAGTACCGACCAATCCGATATTCAGGTGCGGTTTTTCCGCCAGCACCTTGGACAACGCATCCAGAGACGAAAGCGTCTGGGGGCCCACCTCGGCACTGCCCGGTGTGAAGGTGATCTGCTCCAGGTTCTCCCCTCCGGCCAGCCCGGCCAGCACAGAGAACGGGGCCGTGGCAGCCTTGACGATGATATTGGTGAGCACTTTCAGAATCATGCCACTGACACTGAAGCTCGGATCATCAAGATCACCGGACATTTTCACCGGCAGGGTGATTTCACCAGAACGACTGCGCAACACGGACAGGCCCAGCTTGACGGGCGCCTTGACGGCCTCGTCGCTCGGAACTTTCTCGCCCAGATAAAACTGGTCTGCCTGAATATCTGTGACGCTGTCCAGGTGGCGATTCTCAATGGACACTTCCGTCTCCACGCCCAACTGACCTTTTTCTACCTTGTAGCCCAGATAATGGCCCGTAAAGGGGGTCAAGCCCGTCATTTCATAGTTCTTGAGAGACACATTCATGTCAGTGAACAAAGGCTCCGGTGACAGGCTGCCCTTGATACTGAACGGCGCATAACGATCGACCTGGGCATTCAGGTCCAGACTCGCCCGGCTGCCTGGACGCGTGCTCAAATTACTGACCACCCCGGAAAGCTGATACAAGCCGATCTTGAAGTTCGGACTCACCGACAGGTCTTCATGGCGTACCTGGCTGCCCACCAGGCGAACGCGCTTGATGCCCACTTGCCAGGGCGCCGACGATTCGCTGCCCTGTGCCCCGGAGGCCGGGCGGGTACCTGCCTCAATGCGCGCAGAAGCATCTCGCCCCTGATTATCAATGCGGTGGAGCATATCCATACCCGTCAGCGCAATCTCGTTGATGCCA
>NZ_AXBZ01000049.1:0-23532 GCF_000475295.1 Alcanivorax sp. P2S70 | reverse complement strand
TTAGCCAGCATTCTGGCTGAGCGTTTTAGCGCGATTGTGAGTATTGCCAAACAAGATTTGCGTACCGAGCAAGGGCGTAAGCAAATATTGGCCTCAGATGGTTTTTCTAGTGACTTGACGCAACGCCTTACCGGACTGGATGAAAGTTTAGTTGGTGTAGGCGACTTGCGATTTATTAATGGGATTTTGGGTAACTATTCGCGGACCATTGCTTTTCGATTATCTGAGCAAGAAAACCGGATAGAACCCAGTGTTGAGGCTAAACAAGGACTTATTGGCTTTCACTTTCGCAGTGCGCGTGGTGGCCAAATCAAAATGGTGCAGTTGGCCGGTGACGAACCGGATTGGCAGAGCGCTGATCTGGATTTAGTGGCATCACGCTTAATGGTGCTTGATATGCAAAACAAAGGTAATGCGATGCCCTTGCCACAGTTACTCGGATATCAGCAACTTGGCATTTTACCAAAGTTTGCCAAGTTTTATCGCCAAGGTTTACATGGGGCACTTAAGAACAATGATATTGAGTCTGGCTGGTTAGCGGGCTTAGATGAGGGATTAAATAATGGCTTATAAAGTTTTGGGTAAATTAGTTGGCAATACGGGTGATGCCAGTCAACTCACTATGGTGGTTCAAGATTCCTTTTCCGTGCGTCGTGGTGAATTCGTTCGCATTATGCACCAAGAGCGTAAAGACGAGGGGCAAGTCGCTGTATTGGGGCGTGTAACTAAGATTAGCCGGACTAACATGTTGTACAACGCGGGCTTTGGCGATGGTGTGACTGAACTTGAGTTATTGCCAGGCGCTAACGTGACTGGGGAGAACATGTTTGCGCAGGTCGAGCTGGTAGGCTATCGAGACCCTGTATCGCGCCAAATTAAAATACCGCGTCGCCCTCTAAACCCTGGTACCGCAGTTGAAACCGTCGACTTTCAGTTTTTAAGTGACTTTTACGAGTTCAATGAGCACTCCAGCTTACACTTAGGCAATTTGGTTGGTTACGACAAAGGGGAAAATACCGTACCTGTCTTCATCGATGTCAATAAGCTAGTGACAGAACACATGGCCGTATTAGCTATGACAGGCTCAGGTAAATCGTACACAGTTGGTCGGATTATCGAGCGCTTGGTTGCCGTGAATAACGGCACTGTTGTTGTGTTCGACCCTCACGGTGAATACGGCAAAGCCCTTGCTGGAGGCAACCTACAATTTTCTAGTTTGTTGGATGCAACCGAAGATAAACGCGACCAAGAAGCGTTGCCACTGATTAAAAAAACCTTTGAAAAGCTTCAAGCTGCGGGCGCGGGTATTCAGGTCTATTCACCACAGCATGAATCTTTTAAACATAAATATGCCAGTAAAAACACACCGCTAGCTCTTCAATTCGACCATTTTGAAATGGATGATATTGCTGAGATTTTGCCAGGTTTAACGGAACCACAACAACGGGTACTTGACGTAGCGATTCGTTATTGGCGTTCTGTCGATAAAGCTGAGCCGCGAGATATTAACCGTTTACGTTACTTTTTAGGCGACGGTATTGAAGAACTAAAAGAGTGGGATGACCTATCTGAAGCGGAAGCTAAAGCACTATCTGGCCGAAGCGCGGCTGTCGCATCTATGAAACTCTCGCGCGTGCTGAACGAAGCTCAAAGCTTTTACAGCGCAACGATGGCTGAACCTACTGATATATACAAGATGGTCGGGCGTCCAAGTAACCAGCAGGGGCGTTTAGTCGTTGTTGATTTGCAGGGTCTGAGTGATACCGCTAAACAAGTTGTTTGTGCGCTGTTATCCAGTGAAATTTTAAAAGCCGCTTCTAGCAAAACAGATCCGCTGCGACCTTGCTTTATTGTCTATGAAGAAGGCCATAACTTTGCCCCAGCCGGGGGCAACGCTGTCAGCCACCGTATTATCAAAAAGATCGCCGGAGAGGGCCGTAAATTTGGGGTTGGCTTTGGCATTGTGAGTCAACGCCCTTCAAAACTAGACTCGGATGTGACGTCTCAGTGTAATACCTTGATCACCATGCGCTTGAAAAACCCAGACGATCAGCGTTTTATCGCTAAAGCATCCGATATGGTTAGCAAAGCAGACTTGGACGAGCTGCCAAGCCTATCAACCGGTGAAGCTTTGGTTTGTGGCCGCTCTATCCCTGCGCCACTTCTTGTTAAGGTAGGCAGTAAGGCTCTCATACACGGCGGTGAGTCGCCAGAAGTATTACGTGTTTGGGGTTCATTTAATGGCTAAATCGCCAATGCCTGATATCGCCTGGATACGCGATACATTCCCACTTATGACCAGTGGCAAGCTATTGGACCAGGATGTTTTGGTTCATAGCTTGGGTTGTAGTGTATGGAACACCTTTGGCCATGAACAATCGTTTATGGCAATGGTGGAGTGCCCTGCGCCGGGTACTTTTGGCGCTGATATTCGCTCTGACTCAGGCTGGTTCGATAAAGCCGCTGCATCACCTTTATGTTTAGTTGAATTTGAACGTTTTGATGGCTCAATTCGTGGCCAGCAAAAACTTGAAGAGAAATTAAAGAACTTGCTGGAAGCAGCGCAGCGCTGGGGCCATTCGCCAAAAACTTTAGTTCTTAGTGCTTGGAGTCAAGGCTTGGTAAGCGCTCCCGACACACAGAAACTTAAAGAAGTCTGTCGTTTGGGCTTTACATCATCAACAGGTACGCAGGTGCATTCTATACCAGATGTCGAGGTGATATTTAGCCGTTTCCTATTTATAAAAAACCTAAATAATATTGTTTTAGATAGAGTTCACTATGAGGTGTTGATGTGAATATTAAATCAGCACATTTTTTGCCAGGGACAAATAAACGCCTCGGTGATAAATATTTATTACTTGAATGCCTAGGTGATGGCAGTCATGGTTGGGTATGGCGCGCCGAGCGCCTTCAAGACGGGAAGATTGTCGCGGTAAAAATTCCTAAAGATATTACCCGCGAGGATCGTCAACTTGCCGAGGGAAAAGAGCTTTTAAACGTTGAACCGCACGACAACATCGTACAAATTTTCGATATGGGCCGGATTGATAATGAGTGGTTCTTTATCGAAATGGAGTATTTCCCAAGCCAAACGTTGGCGCAGAAACTTGATGATAGAGAGCGTAATTTTGGTCAAACCTATGAGCGACTGTTTAAGATTTATCGCCAAGTTCTCTGCGCCATTCAATACCTGGCGGAATTGCCAGTACCAATTTCCCACGGTGACATCAAGCCGCACAATATTTTGGTTGGTGAACGGGATGTAGTAAAGCTCACGGATTTTGGTAGTTCCGCTTTACCGGAAGAGATCTATGTTCGGACCCGTGAAAACGGCGGAACGGTACTCTATTCAGCGCCCGAGTTCTCTAACGTAGATAGCCGTAAAGGCAGCTTGGAAGAACTGTTGTTGGGCGACATTTATAGCTTAGGTGTTTTGTTATACCAGCTGCTGACTGGAAAGCTTCCGCATGACACGCCCGCTCAAGTGCAACGTCATGCTCCCTTCATGCGACCTACCGAGATTAATAGCTCAGTACATGCTGACTTGGAGCTAGTTGTTCTCACCTGTTTACAAAAGCGTCCAGAGCATCGCTATCAAACAGTTTCAGAATTAATGCAAGCATTTGATGCTGCCAGCGGCAAACAGCTAAAAGTTGGCGCTGTTGCACCAGTAGTTCAGTCAAAGCCTGATCAGGACTGGTCGAGTGCCGTACTTGAAGCAATGTCTGACCAGTCTTATCAAAAAGCAGCTCAGTTAGCCTCTCAAGAATACAGTCGCAGTAGAGACCTTCAAGCGTTGCATCAGCAACTTATCGCTCTATATCGTGCAAACCGGCTGTTTGATTTTGAGAAAATCGTTGAGAGCAATAAATCAATATTACTTGAAGGAAAATTAGCTCAGCTTGGTGTGTTATTCGAACTGATTGTTAAGGCTTATTTACAGCTGCGAAATATCAATCAAGCTAGGTTCTGGTTGGTTCAACGAAAGCAAGTTGAAGAAGAGTGCACAGCGACTTTCTATCTTGAATCATCCATTCTTGGTCTTGAGGCTAAGTATCCGGAAGCGAGAGCCTTGTTGGAAAAAGTTAACCAAGCTACGCCAATGAAGTTCCATATATTGAGTCAACTTGTTTTAGTTTGTGAGCAAATGCGCGACTACTCCGGCGCTGCTGCTTACCTAAAAGCAGCGTTGCGTGTAGCACCTGCGGACAACCGCATGAAAGAAAAGAAAGAGCTTTATACGAAGCTTGGAGTCATGTAGTGAGGAGTGCTTGCGCAATCGCTGGCAGAATGTGTCGCAGACCGATCTCGCAGGCTATGGACAAAAAGCATTGGTTTGTCACCAGCTTTGGCCTATTGCTATGGACACTATGAATATGGTGCCAACACTTGAGAGTTACTGGAACGTGGCCAATGTCACCAGTGGTGAATGTTACGGTGGAGCGGGTTCCGGCGGTATGCTGGTGCAAACTCGCAACTACCTGGCTAAACACGGCGAGAACATGACCAACCTGTCCCTCTACGGGCAGGAGATGAACCTGAACACCTGGGCCATCTGCAAGATGAACATGTTCCTGCACGGGGTCTACAGCGCCGACATCAAGAAGGGCGACACCCTGCGCGAGCCGCAGCACACCGAAGCCGGCGCGCTGATGACCTTCGACCGGGTAATCGCCAATCCCCCCTTCAGCCTGAAGAAGTGGGGCAAGGAAGAAGCCGACAGCGATGCCTATGGCCGCTTCCCCTACGGCACCCCACCCAAGGACGCCGGCGACCTGGCCTTCGTCCAGCACATGATCGCCAGTCTCAATGCCGAGGGCATGATGGGCGTGGTCATGCCCCACGGCGTGCTGTTCCGCGGCTCCAGTGAAAAGGCCATCCGCCAGGGTATCCTCAACGATGACCTGCTCGAAGCCGTCATCGGCCTGCCCGCCGCCCTGTTCTACGGCACCGGTATTCCCGCCTGCCTGCTGATCATCAACAAGGCCAAGCCCGCCGATCGCAAGGGCAAGGTGCTGTTTATCAACAGCGAACTGGAATACGAGGAAGGCAAGAACCAGAACAAGCTGCGCCAGCAGGATATCGACAAGATCGTTCAGACCTTCGAAAACTTCGAAGAGATTAAACGCTACTCCAAAGTGGTGCCGCTGGCCGAGATCGAGGAAAACGACTTCAACCTCAACATCCGCCGCTACGCCGACACCAGTCCGCCCCCGGAAATCTTCGACGTGCGCGCCATCCTCCATGGCGGCATCCCGGTGCGGGAAGTGGAGAGCGAGTATATCCGCGAAGAGATTCTGGAAGACTTTGATGTGTCTGCGGTGTTTGTGAAGCGGGATGAAGAGGAACCCGCAGGGGGTGAAGGGTATTACGACTTCAAGCCGGAGATCGACAGCAAGGCAGCCATTCGTGAGGCCGTGGGTGAGGCGGATGCCAAGGTAATTAGCCAGCTGGAGCGCTGGTGGGACAAGTATCGGGTATCACTCAGTGAGCTGGATGCCCAGGTGGCGGAAGCGGAAAGCGTGATGAAGGAGTATCTGAAGGAGCTGGGGTATGAGTAATGCGGTTCCTGAAGGGTGGAAAATACTTTCAATTGGTAGCGTCCTGAAGCAAGAGAAACGAAAGTTCGAAATGCAGGACGAGGAGAGCTATCCGCTGCTGAGTGTTAGAAGGAGAAATGGAGGCTTCTTTCATCGAGAAACGAGGAAAGGTAAGCAGATATTGACCAAGACACTTACCAAGGCAATTCCTGATTCTTTTGTCATTTCGAAAATGCAGGTTGTGCATGGGGCTTGCGGCCTCATAGAAAAGCCTTTTTACAATGGCTACTTGTCGGCTAGCTATGTTTCCTTTGTGGCTAAGGATGGCCAGGCGGATCTCCGCTATTTCAACTATCTTTGCCAAACGTCTTTTATGTATGAGCTTTTTTTGCTGTCAAGCCACGGCGTTCACATTGAGAAAATGACATTTGATGTCGCTGACTGGTTAAGAAAGAAGCTCGTTCTTCCCCCTCTCCCGGAACAACAAAAAATCGCAGCCATCCTGTCCTCCGTCGATGACGTGATCGAAAAAACACGCGCACAGGTCGACAAGCTAAAAGATCTGAAAACCGGGATGATGCAGGCGCTGTTGACCAAAGGCATTGGGCATACCGCGTTCAAGGATTCGCCGGTGGGGCGGATTCCGGAGGGGTGGGAGGTCTGTATGGCATCTGAGGTCGCCGATGAGGTGATGGTTGGTGTCGTCATTAAGCCGACCCAATACTACGTAGGCTCCGGTGTGCCTGCATTGCGGTCAGCCAATGTAAGAGAGGGTGGTTTGACTATGGAGAATCTGAAGTATTTCTC
Organism: Alcanivorax sp. P2S70; assembly: GCF_000475295.1. Classification (NCBI taxonomy): domain Bacteria; kingdom Pseudomonadati; phylum Pseudomonadota; class Gammaproteobacteria; order Oceanospirillales; family Alcanivoracaceae; genus Alcanivorax; species Alcanivorax sp. P2S70. The sequence continues at coordinate 17,182 of NZ_AXBZ01000049.1, read as the reverse complement.
CAAAGAGTCAAATGAACTGTTAAAGAAAAGCAAGTTAAGAAAAGGGGATTTGCTTACCGTTCGTACGGGTTATCCTGGAACTACCGCAGTCGTGACAGAGGATTTCGAGGGTTGTAACTGCATTGATGTTGTAATAACTCGCCCTTCTGAACGAATGAACTCTGATTTTTTCAGCCTATGGGTGAATTCAGATAACGGAAAAGGGCAAGTATTGAAAGCCCAAGGGGGGCTTGCACAACAGCATTTTAATGTGGGTGATATGAAGAATCTCCTTGTTGCTGTGCCTCCTTTGGAAGAGCAGAAATCGATATTCAATATTGTTGATTCGGTAACGAAGAAGGTTTCGATTGCGGAAGTTCGATTGGAGCAAGTAAGAAGAGTAAAAAAAGCCCTAATGCAAGACTTGCTCACCGGCAAGGTCAGAGTCAACGTCGATAACAAGGAGAACGCAGTCGCCTTATCGGCGTGACTGCCCGTTATGTTTCAGGATGAAGCCGAAAAAGTCGAAATTCCTGCCATTGCGCAGCTAACTCAACAGGGTTGGGCCTTTGTCCCTGGTGCCGAACTGGCACCGGGGCAGCCAGGGGATGAGCGCAGCTATTACCGCGATGTGGTGCTGGGGAAACGGCTGGAGGCTGCCCTGCGCCGCCTCAACCCGTGGATCAGCGAGGAAAACCTGCGCAAGGTGCTGCGCGAGTTTACCCACCCCAATTTCGCCTGTTTGAGCGAAATGCAACATTAATATGAAAACCCATAAGAAAAGAACTAAGGAATAGTCATATGGCAAATCAACATGAGATCAAAAGCGAAAAGATTCATGTCAAAGATATCTTTTCCAATCTCTGGTTCAGGGTGCCCGAGTATCAGCGGCCTTATGTATGGGGAGATGATCAAATTGACGACCTCCTGGATGATCTTGCCTTCGCTCATTCCGAGAAACCGGATCAGGATTATTTTCTGGGGTCCTTTGTTTATCAGCTAAAGCGGGCAGGTAGTGCGCCCGGTCAGAAGTTTGATGAGAATGACTTGCTGGACGGTCAGCAGCGAATGACTACGCTGTTTATGCTGTTCGCTTGTATACGTGACCTGACAGATAATCCCGACCTCAAAGATGTGTGCCAGGATTCCATTTTTCAGAAGGGGAATGAGTTTGATGGCGTTCCGGAGAGAACCAGAATCGAGTTCGCTATTCGTCCAGAGGTGCAGGATTTTGTCGATTCCTTCTTGAAAGTGAAGAACGGAACCAATGATATAGAGACTCTGGAATCGTTGAGGAAAAAAAGTACCGATCCGTCCGTGCGCAACATGGCAAATGCAGTTCTTAAAATTCGTCGCGATTTGAGTGCGTTGAGTGAGGACGAATCATCCGCATTCAATCTTTCAAAATTCTATGCATTTATCAGAAAAAACGTGCTATTGATCTATGTGGCAACTGAAGATCTCGACGATGCGTTCCGTTTATTTACGATTCTGAATGACCGCGGCGTACCGCTACGTAACAGTGACATCCTGAAATCTTCCAATCTGGGTGCCTTGACGGAGATTGCTGACAAGGAACGCTACGCGAAGCTGTGGGAAGAGGCTGAAGGTGACCTTGGTGATGATTTTGATCGTTTCCTGAATCATATTCGTACCGTTCTTCTTAAGGATAAAGCGCGATTAAATCTTTTGGATGAGTACGAGCACAAAATTTATCACCCTAAGGAAAAAGAAAAATCGACCGGGAAGATGAAGCAGCCGCTTCTCGTAAAAGGGAAGGAAACGTTCAAGTTGGTAGAGCGCTATTTGAAGCACTACAACCAACTTCTCGGCGGAGCCAATTACGATGAAACGGGTGGCAGCTTCGAGTTTGATAATTTGATCAAGGTGATGCTGACCGGTTTGCCGTCATCCGACTGGATTCCGCCTTTGATGCGCTACTTCGATTGCTTTGGCAGTAATCGTCTGTTGGAATTCCTTAAGAAGCTGGATAACCAGCTATCGTCTGACTGGATTGCCCAGTATTCACCGACGGCGCGTATAGATCGCATGAACGACATCATTCGTGCGGTTGAGAAGGCGGATAGCGCCGATGAACTTTTAGACAAACTGAATCCATTCAATTACGACCAGGAAGGATTTAACCGGGCCGCTGATGCTGCCGTATACGGCCGCCGCTTTACTCGCTACCTGCTATTGAAGCTTGATTATCTTTTCGCTGATCATAGTCAGCGTATGTCCCTTCAATTTCTTTCCGTAGAGCATATTCTGCCGCAGAATCCGAAAGCAGATAGTCAGTGGTGTAAGGATTTCTCAGAGGAGAAGCGCGAAGAGTGGACCCACCGCCTTGGCAACCTTGTTCTCATTACCACTAAGAAAAACACTTCTCAGGGGAGGCTGGATTATGTCGATAAAAAGGCTCGCTACTTTGAGAAACGTATTAGCACTTGCCCAAATTCACTGCGTGTACTGCAGCATGAGCGCTGGACTCCCTCGGAGCTTGAGGCTAACCATCTGGTGGTGCTCAATAAACTGCGTGAACACTACGGTTTCTCTTTGAAAGCGTTTGGGAATAAGAGTCTGGCGTTGGCATAGCAATGTCTCTTGGGTGGGAATGAGGATGTTTCAGGACGAAGCCGAAAAAGTCGAAATGCCTGCCATTGAGCAGCTGGTAAAGCAGGGCTGGGCCTTTGTCCCCGGTGCCGAGCTGACGCCGGGGCAGCTAGGGGATGAGCGCAGCTATTACCGCGATGTGGTGCTGGTGAAACGGCTGGAGGCCGCCCTGCGCCGCCTGAACCCCTGGATCAGCGACGAAAACCTGCGCAAGGTGCTGCGTGAGTTTACTCACCCCAATTTTGCCGGCCTGATCGAATACAACCAGGCCCTGTGGGAAAGGCTTTGCTGCACCGGCGATCACGCCATTTCGGTGGAGCAGGATCTGGGTTCCGGCCGCAAGGGCCAGACCGTCACCGTTATCGATTTCGACAACCCGGCTAACAACGATTTTCTCTGCACCAGCCAGTTCAAGGTGGAAGGGGCGACCCAGAACATCATTCCCGACATTGTCTGTTTCGTGAATGGCCTGCCGCTGGCCGTGATCGAGTGCAAATCCCCCTATGTGGCCGATGCCATTGGCGAGGGCATCAACCAGTTGCGCCGCTACGCCAACCTGCGCCGCCCGGAAGATGGCGAAGGGGCGCAGAAGCTGTTCTGGTATAACCAGTTGATGGTGTCCACCTGCCGGGATCAGGCCCGGGTCGGCACCATCAGTTCCATGGCCCAGCATTACGGTGACTGGAAGGATGCCTACCCCTATACGGATGCGGATATCCGTGGGTTGTTGAAGAAGCCGGAGGCTGGGAGCGTAACGTCTGCCGGGAATGCGGCCAGCAAGATTGAAGATGTGCCGTCCACGGCGTATCTGGAGCAGGCGAAAGCCATGGCTGCCGCTAGTGGCTCAGGCGAAGCGGGCCAGGGCGATATCACTGCCCAGCAGCGCCTGCTGATGGGCATGTTCAGCCACGACACCTTTCTCGATCTGATCCGCAATTTCATCCTGTTCGAACCGGTGGAAGGCCGCCTGATCAAGAAGGTGGCTCGCTATCAGCAGTACCGGGCGGTGAACAAGGTCATCGAGCGGTTGAAACACGGCACTACCCGGAAAGAAAAGTCCGGGGTGGTGTGGCACACCCAGGGTTCGGGCAAGTCGCTGACCATGGTCATGCTGGCGGTGAAGATGCGCCGCGATCCGGAGCTGCAGAAGTACAAGCTGGTGTTCGTCACCGACCGAACCCAGCTCGATACTCAGCTCTCCGCCACTTTCCGCGCTGCCCAGAACGAAACCATCTACAACGCCAATTCAGTAGCCAGGCTGAAGGAACTGCTCACCAAGGATGCCTCTGACATTGTTACGGCCATGGTGCAAAAGTTTCAGGATGCCGAGGCGGAAGGCGACTTTACCGACCTGAACCCCAGCGACAAAATCATCGTGCTGGCCGACGAGGCCCACCGCACCCAGTTCGGCGGCCTGGCCGCCACCATCAACGCGGCCCTGCCCAATGCCCCCAAGATCGGTTTTACCGGTACCCCGCTGCTGAAGAGCCAGAAGATGGATCAGGCCTTTGGTGGCTACATTGACCAGTACAAGATCAATGAGGCGGTGGAAGACGGCGCTACGGTGCGCATCATCTACGAAGGCCGCCAGGCCCAGACCGAGGTGGTGGGCGAATCCCTGGACAAGCTGTTCGATGAGTACTTCAAGGACAAGAGCGACGACGAGAAGCGCGAGATCAAGAAGAAGTACGGGGTCGAGCGGGCGGTGCGCGAAGCCCCGGCGCGGATTCGCTGGGTGTGCCTGGATCTTCTCAAGCACTACCGGGAGCATATCCAGCCCAATGGCTTCAAGGCCATGGTGGTGGTGGGCAGCCGCCATGCGGCCACGGTGTACAAGAAGACCCTGGATGAACTGGGCGCGCCACCGTCCGAGGTGATTATCAGTGGTAGCCACAATGATGAGGGCTACATTGCCAAGTACACCGACAAGGCCCAGCAGAAGCAGGCCATCGATGCCTTCAAGAAGCCCCTGAACGAGAACCCGCTGGCCTTCCTGATTGTGAAGGACATGCTGCTCACCGGCTTCGATGCCCCCATTGCCCAGGTAATGTACATCGACCGCAGCCTCAAGGATCACACCCTGATGCAGGCCATAGCTCGGGTGAACAGGACGTACAAAGGGAAGCAGGCGGGCTTTGTGGTGGATTACTACGGCCTGTCGGATTACCTCACCGAGGCGCTGGAGCAGTTCAGCAGTGATGACGTGGAAGGTACCTATGTCACCCTGAAGGACGAGATCCCCAAGCTGAAGGCGACCCATACGCGGGTGGCGCAGGTGTTCAGTGGTCTTAAGGGCTCGGATATTGATGACTACGTGCTGTTCCTCAAGGACGAAGACATCCGCCAGCAATTCGAGCTGGCCTACAAGCGCTTTGCCCGGCAGATGGACGTGGTGCTGCCCGACCCGGCCGCCAAGCCGTTTATTCCTGACCTGAAGCTGTGGGGCAAGGTGCAGAACGCCGCCCGCAACCGCTACCGCGACCCGGGCCTGAATATCGCTGATGCCGGCGAGAAGGTGCGGCAACTGGTGGATGAGCACATCATCAGCACCGGCGTCGATCCGAAGATCCCGCCGGTGGACTTGATGGCCGCCAACTTCCGCGAATCCGTGGAGCAGATCAAATCCCCGGAATCCCGCGCTTCCGAGATCGAGAGCGCCATCAAGCACCACATCACCGTAAAGCTCGACGAAGACCCGGAATACTACAAGTCCCTGAGCCTGCGCCTGCGCGACATCATCGAGAAGACCAACGGCAAGTGGGAGCAGCAACTGGAGCTGCTGCTGGACATGGTTGGGGCCATCGAGAGTAGCCGTAAGCAGGAGGGGGATGACAAGGGCCTGGATGAAACCGAGATGGCTTTCTTCCGCATTCTGATGTCGGAAGTGGTTCGCCATACGGGCGAAGAGGTGGTGAGCGAGAGCGTTGAGGACGAGATCAAGACCTCCACCCAGGCGCTGGTGGAGATGTTCGACGAAGCCACCCAGATTGTAGATTTCTTCAAGAAAGGTGAAGAGATCAAGCGCATGAAGAAAGCCATCAAGCGGGCGATCCTGGACTGCAGCTTTGGCGACAAGGCGATTGTGAATGTGGTGCAGGAGCGGTTTATGGATCTGGCGAAGACGAAGTTCCGGTAATGGCCAGACTCTGCCGTAGGAGCGTCGCTGGCGGCGCGATTACCAACGCTGCAATCGCGCCGCGAGCGACGCTCCTACAAATAAGATAAGAGACTGCTAACTGATTGAAATACTAGGAGCCAAGGATGGCTTTGTATGTTGATGGGCTATCGCTGAGGGACGATGAATTGTTGTCATACGCTATTCGCGTATGCTTTGGGTCGAGCGGCCCATGAAGGCGCTGCTGGCGCGCGAGGTGGAGGCGAGAAGCCATGGCAAAGAAGGCTGACAACAGGCGCGATATCTTCGGCGAACTGACCGAAGGCTTTGAGGCGTTGCAGGATGCCCGGGAGGGCAAGCAAACCCTGCAGACCACCGAGCTGGAACTGAAAGACCCGCTGGAAATTACCGCTGGGGAAATTCGTTCGCTGCGGGAAAGTCTGAGAGTGTCCCGCCCGATCTTCGCCAACATGCTACGCATGAGTGTGCGTACGCTGGAGCGCTGGGAGCAGGACCGTGGCAAGCCGGACCAGGGCTCGGCCACTCTGATGCGCCTGATTCAGCGCCACCCGGAAACGCTGGACTGGATCAGAGAGCTATAACGTGAAGCGACCTGAGTTTATCGATGGCAACGGCTTCATTGCCGAAGTGATCCGCACCCGTCGCCGCAAGTCCGCCGATATCCGCGTGGAGGAAGGGGCGGTGTCGGTGGTAGTGCCAGCTGACGTTTCTTTGGAGCGTATTGGCGAATTGCTGGCGGCCAAGCGCCGCTGGATCAAGGAAAAGATCGCGCTTCATCATGAGGCGACCCCGCCCGGCAGCAAGCGGTATGTGTCCGGTGAGTCCTTCTCCTACCTGGGCCGCAACTACCGCCTGAAAGTGGAAAAAGGCCCCTTCGCCCCGGTGAAATTGGTGCAGGGGCGCCTGCTGGTGTCCTTGCCCCAGGGCACGGAACAACCCCACATGATCCGCAATGCCCTGATTCGCTGGTACAAGCGCCAGGCCGAAACGAAGCTAAACGAAAAAGTCACCCGCTGGGCACCGCAGGTTGGCGTCACTGTTCCCAATGTCTCTATCAAAACCTTCAAATCCCGCTGGGGGAGCTGCACCGCCAAAGGCGAGCTGCAATTCAACTGGCAGATCATGATGGCCCCGAACCGGATGGTGGATTACGTGGTGGTGCACGAGTTATGTCACCTGCTACGCCATGATCATTCGCCGCAGTTCTGGGGAGAGGTGGGCCGGGTGCTGCCGGATTATGAAGAATGCCGGGAATGGCTGAAGCGGCATGGGCATGTGGTGGCGATTTAAATCTGTTGGAGCGAGAGGGAGAGAGAACTGGTATGTCGGAAGGCTCTTTTACACAAGAAAAGGTGGTGATAGTCCGAAAGCCGATTGGGGCGATATTTAGTCCGGGGGAAAGGGATAAGTCTTATTACCTTGGCGTGGCTTGGTGGTCTTACCCTGCTCATGTCATAGGGTGGTTGCTTTTTATATCGATTATAGTGCTAACGACTTGGTTTGCCTGGAAAGAAGGATTGGACGGTGTCAGCATTGCTGAGATCTTGATGTGGGATTTTTCAATTTATGTGATCTTCCTTATGGCAGGATCAACAAGAAGAGATGGTCGACTGTCTGGGTGGAAAAAGTGTAATTTCTATCTTTCATACGTTAGTGCCTGTGTTTTTAAGGCTGCATGGTTTGCTGCATTATTCGTCTTGTCCGCCTTCTGGCTTTTAGACGGAAATGGCCGATTTGATGTGCGTTTAGGTGTTGACTACGCTGATTTTTTCTTGGAGGGGCACTGGGGTGATGATGTAGGATTTTTCGCCTACATGGTTTTCTGGTTTCTAATGTTTTGGGCTTTTTCGGGAAGGTCGCTGGACAATGAATAAGATAATAGCCCTCCTAATGTTGATGTTTTCTATGCCTTGCGTATCGGCAGAAATAGATGGCGATGATGTGCCTCTCTGGGAGCGTTGCAACGAATTGGTGGAACTGGATAACAATGTTGGGGGCATGTTCACCACATCCTTGAAGGAGTCGGCCTATGCTGGGTCCTGCTCTGGAACGTTGAAAACCCTTTATCTAATGAGCGCCTATACAGATTATCGATGTGAAATATTCGACACATTGAAAGCGGCAAATGTGGTGGTGAAAAGAAAAGTTGAAACAGTAGGCGAAGCCTTGATTCATCTTTGTCGGTGGGATCCATGAACCGCTCATTAGCTTATGTTGCCAAGGAAAAACTTGGTCGAGAGCTCCCCGAAATTCTCAGAAATGAGCTCAATAGTGTTTTCAGGGTAAGGAAAGACAAGAAGTCCGACCCTGCGCTCAACAAATGGCTGGGCCTTGTTCTTAAAGAGCGAGTTGGTTCAAAAAGAAAGGATGTTCAGGCTGAGTACGAGGCTTCGGTTTCCAACGCCTTGGTATTGATTTATCTGTTGGGTAGCGGGGTTAAGTCACAAACACTCATTACCGGCAAGTACGCACTATCCAGATCGCCATCAAGACCTTTATCAAGTTTGGTTAATGACTCGGTTGATGCCATACGGGAATCATCAAAGGAGAGATGTTTTGAGTTCGCTGTTCTTGGTGTGGTTCCGGAAAAGCATGAGCAGATTGTCGAGCGATTGCTTTATGAGGATTTTGATATTTTGAAGGATCATCTTCCCTCTCCGTTCGAAGGGGAAGGCCTTTCCGTCATTGCTGCACATTACGACCAGAGCATTCCGTGGTTTGAGTATCGAGAAGTCTACGATCTGGCCGAAGAGTCATTCCGCGATGGGGACTTGCTGCGCTGTATCTCTTCGCTGGAGCAATTGATAAAAGAAAGTATCGTCAGGATCCCTGTGGCTGAGCGGTTGCTAGTTCAGGCTCACGACAGACGTACCGAGCATGAAGAGCTGAGGGGCGTTCTGGGAAAAATCTGAAAAGGGTGTTGTTTGTGCGGCGCACAAACCGAACCTGTCTCCATTGATTACATGGAGACAGGCAATGAGTAGTTCAAAGTTTAATGAATACAACAAGTTACCCTCTTTGGTGGGGCTTCCAGGCTGCCACCGTCAGGCTGTTTTGAGTTTGCTGGAAGCGTTTGGGCAGGGCCGAAACCCCTATGAGCTGGGGGCGCGTAAAGTCCGTGCGTTAAAGGGCGTATGGCGTTTCCGGATTGGCCGCAAGTACCGTCTTCTTTGCTGGGAAGAAGATGGCCAGCGGAAATTCGAGCTGGTGACACGTCAAGCGCTTGAATGCGCGATTGCACGAAGATGAATCCAATTTTCAAAGGAGAAACATCATGACTGCAATTGCAATGTTTGACCCCAAAATGGCTTTGCCTGTCCTCAATCAGCTTCATCCAGTGGTTGCGGAGCTGGACTTTTCACGTCTCAAGCACAAGTACACGACGGGTGATGAACCGGAAATGGCTGAGGCCGAATGGGACTTCGGTGAGCAGGAATACCGCCGCTTCCTTTCTCTGAAAGCCTGGTACCCTTCTGTTGAATTAGTGCCGAACAAGCTCGTGGACAAGGTATGGCATGCGCATATCCTCGATACCATGGCCTATGCCAAGGATTGTGAGATGGTGTTCGGCTACTTTATGCACCATTTCCCCTACTTCGGTATTTATGGCAAGGAAGACTATCAGCAGCTTGTGACAACGTTTGACAAGACCTGTGCGCTGTACGAACGCCACTTTGGTCCCTATCCGGACAAGTCGAAATTCCAGGCAACCCGCTGTAAGGATCATGCCTGTCATGTGCCAACAGAGTGTGCTTGCCGTACGCCGGAAGCTTGTCTTTAGCATCGAAAGGAAAGAGCAGGTGTTGCCTGCTCTTTCTGCTTTGTAGGCGAAGCCTTGGCGCCGTAGGAGCCAGCGTGCTGGCGATGGTGTGTAGGTTTACCGTGCGAGCGGTGGTTCTACCGCGATGAGGTTGGCCTCGCTTGGGCTCGGATCGCGCCGCGAACGACGCTCCTACGGTAGTTTGGGAGGGGTGCTGGGCGGCGTCTGAGGAACCGGACTTGGAAACGGTCATGGTTTGAGTAATTCCTTCCTTATAGTTTTCGTAACACTCTGGCATATCTATAAAAAATCAATTCGGCAGGCTGACATGGAACCGGACATAAAGGCGCGGAATGGTGCTGCGGAGGACAGAGAGGAGAGTGTCTACAGCATGGAGCCCATGCGGTTTGCGGCGAAGTAGATCTTAAAGCTGGGGCTGGGTATTGGCTGTGATGTGGGAGCGGTGGTTCCGCCGAGATGGGGGTGGCCTCGCTGGGGCTGTAGCGGCCTGATCGCCCTACGGTCGATCCCGTGCTTCGCACGGTTCGCACCTCAAGCGGTGCTCCTACTGGAAAGCCGTAGGGGTTGCGCTGTAGGAGCTATGGGCTGAGGTATAAGATGGTGGTTAAAATATGGCCAGTTCTGCTGATTTTTGCTAGTATAGACAGACTATTTTCTTCGTAAGGTATGTCATGTCTTCTCCCTCTTTTGAAACCAAAAAAGCCTATTTCGCCAAGGTTCGGAAAGCCAACTATTCGGCAAGCCTCCGCCTGGAAGGGTTTGTGGTGCAAGAGGATGGGGTAGTGAGGAAACATGCTTCCCGTAAGGCCGCAGTGATTGCCCATACTCGTCAGGCCAAAGCCAAGGCCTGAGGTGGACAAATACGGGGTGGGCCAGGACCGTTACTGCTACCCCGACAGCGAGGTATTGAAGAACCGCCTCAACATTGAAGATGACGAAGCCCTTTCAGAGGCAGAGCGGGAAATCACCGAGCTTGCCGCTGAAGACATCGAGTTTGAACCCCCTCCCTACGATCTCGCTACCCTCCAACGCATCCACCAACAGTTATTTGGCGATATTTATGACTGAGCCGGAGACATCCGTACCGTAGATGTCTCCAAGGGGGATACGCGTTTCTGTACGACCCAACGCATTGTTCCTGAAGCAGAAAAGCTTTTTGACCTGCTGGCGGAGAAGGGCTGGTTTGAAGGTTTGTCTCGTGATGTGTTTATTGATGAGCTTGCTGGGCTTTATGGTGAGTTGAACATGGTGCATCCGTTTCGGGAGGGTAATGGCCGGGCACTGCGTCTGTTGTTTGAATTCATCATCGTGAATGTGGGTTATGAAATCAGCTGGAGCGGGGTGGATGAAGAGGAGTGGCTTGAGGCGAATATTCTTTCTGCGCTGGCGGCTGAGTCTTCCGGATTAAGGGTCATCTTCGAGAAGTCCATTGGTGGGCTGATCGAGGAATAAGCGTGTTTTCAGGCGCGATCGTCCAGCCGCGATTCTTCATAAAGTAGTGTATTAATCGCGGTGGAACCACCGCTCCCACAGGTGGTTCTGATTCGCCGGTCTTGATGCTCTACCCTGTTCTGTCAGCCTTCATTCTTGAGCGCTTATCCGTTCACTTCTTCCATAAAGTCCAACGCCCCCTGCTGGCGAATCACTCTTCTGTGCTGCTCCCACAGTTCGCTGATGCGTTCCTGATTGAGTTGTTGTCTGTCTACCAGTACCCGGGTGTTGAGTTCGCCCACGGCCATGGGGCTGGGGACTTTGCTGAACACGAATTGGTTGCTGATCAGGTCCAGGAAGGGGCCTGCTTTACTGGTGGGCATGATGAAGATGAGCTGTAGCCCCAGGGTGTGGGTGAGGTAGTTGATGACGCTCTTGGAGCGGCTTTCGTCCATGTGCATGAAGGCTTCGTCGACGATGACCATGCGCAGGTGGCTGTCGCCTTCGTTGAAGCGGAAGGCGCTGGTGATGGCGGCGGCGCGGATGATGTAGGCCGGGGTTTCCAGCTGCCCGCCGGAGCCGGTGCCGTACTGGCTGAGGCTGATGGGCTGTTTGCCCTGCGGGTGCTTGAGGATGTCGTACTGGCGGTAGCGGCGGTAGTCGCTGATGCGTTCCAGTTCGCGCAGGGCCTGTTGTTCGTCGCCGTCCAGCAGCAGGTTGAGCAGGCGGTCGCGTACCGCTTCTGCCTTGGCGGACAGGGGCGTGTCGAACAGGCTGGTGCCGTCGCCCAGGTTGGGAATGTCGATGACTTCCTTGAAGAAGTTCCAGTATTCCTTGTATTCCGGTATCCACTGCCACTCAAACGAAAAGCGCTCGCAGTCGGCGCCGAACTGGTGGTGTTCCAGTTCGCTATTGAGGCTCTTGAGGATGCGCTCGCCGTCTTGGATGGCCTGGTGGATCTGGCTGCACAGGTCGCTGACGAAGGTGGTGTTGAAGGTGTCGCGCAGGCTGGTGAGTTTTTCCTGCTTTTCCAGCAGCACGTTATTGCGCAGGCGGTTGTGTAGATTATCCAATTGCTGGTGCAGGCTTTGCACATGGCCGAAGAACGGGGCGCTGTGCAGGGCGTCCGCACTGTCCGCCAGGATCTGGTCGGCGGGTTGGGCCTGTTGGTTGTACTGGTTGAGGGTTTTCTCCAGCGCTACGGCGGTTTTGGTGAGCTGCTCGGTGAGCGCGGTTTCTTCGGCGATAAAGTCGATGTCGCCGTGGGCGTTTTGCAGGCGTTCATCCATGGCGGCGATGCGCGGTTCCACATCGAGCCCCGGCCAGTATTTTGTGCAGCCGTGCAGGTTGGCTTCGGCTTCGTCCTGCTTTTCCTGAAACTGTTCGCTCTGGTCGGCCAGGGTGCTGATGGTCTTGCTGCAGGCGCTGAGTTTTTCGCTGAGCTTGCCGTTCTCTTCGGTGAGCTGCTTTTGTTTGGCTTCCAGTTCCTGATGCAGGGTCTTTGCCTGTTGCTGTTTTTCTTCCAGCTCTTCGTGATCGCTGAGGTCCAGGGTGGCCAGGGCCTTTTCGGTTTCCTGTAGCTGGCGCTGGACATCGAGCAATTGCGTGGCGGCGTTGACCCAGTGCAGGGGCTGGAAGGCTTTGACCTGGGTGTGCAGTTGGCGCACGGACTGATAATCGTCGGCTGCGCGCTGGTAGTTTTCCTGCAGTTCCATGAGCGCGTTGCGCTGGGCATTCAGGTTGCGTTCGCGGGCGGCTTCGCCGAATACCAGATCGCTGTCCGGCAGGTCGCAGCGGAACATGGCGTAGCCGCCGGAGCCGAGGCCATCGGCGGTGATGCCGCGCCGGGTGCGGCGTAGCGCTTCGGCGTCTTCCACACACACTACGCTGCCGTAGGAGGCTTTCAGATAGTGCTCGGCGGTGCGGTGGCTGAAGCGCAGGGCGTGGAACAGGGAGTCGTCGGGTAGCTGCACCCGTTCTGCATCGCGGCGGGCCTGTTCGCCTTGGATCACGCGGGCGCGGTTGCGCTGCTTGCCGCTGAGACGGCGGACGATGCGGATGGCTTCGGCTTCATGGTTGGGTTCCACCAGAATGCCGAAGCGGGCGCCGCCGATGTAGCCTTCGATGGCCATTTGCCAGTCCGGGGCCTGCACTTCCACGTGATCACACAGCACGCGCGGTTCTGCCTGCGGGCATTCCTGGCGGATGGCGTGGATGGCGATCTCCACATCCTGCGGGTAGTTCACCCGTTTGGATTCCAGGTTGCGGATCTGTTGTTCGATTTTCTTTTGTTGCTGGTCCAGGGTTTCCAGGGCCTGGCCACGCTTGCTGACGATGCGGTCAAGCCTTTGAGCGACAGAGAGTGCTTCCTGGCCGGGTTTGTCTTCCCGTTCGCTGTGCAGTTGTTCGGCCAGTTGGTTGTGCAGCTGTTGTTCGCTGCGCACCCGGGTGAGGCCGTCTTCCAGTGGCGACAGGTCGATCCAGTCCCGGGCCAGCATCTGGTTGAGATCGGGCAGGGCGTTGCTCTGTTCGGCGAGCAGCGCCTTGCTGGTGCTGCGCCAGTGTTTGCTGGCGAAGCTGGGCAGTTCCAGTTCGATGCTGTGGCGGGCCAGCAGGCTCTGGATGTTGCGCAGGGCTTCCAAGTTTTTGTTACGCTGTTGATCCTGCTCCAGCAGCGGGCGGGCGCCTTGCTGGAGTTGCTGGGTCAGGTCGGCCAGTTGTTTTTCCAGCTGTTGTTTATCGCGCAGGGCGGGGATGCCGAGGATGCGCGCCTGCAGTTCCACCAGCTCAGCGTGGGCCTGGTCGAGGCGCTGCTGTACCTGTTCGGCTTCTTCGCGGTTGCCTTCCTGTTGCTGGCGCAGGCTGTTCTGCTCTTCTTTCTTTTCCAGATACTGTTTCTGGTTGCGCTGGAATTGTTGTGCGGCAGCGCCGTAGGCCTGGGTGGTGCGTTCCAGCCAGGTGTCCAGGTAGGTGTCGGTGTGGCTTTGCGCCTGGGCGAGCAGGTTCACGTTCTGCTGCAGCTGTTCGGCTTCTTCGGCCATGCCGTGGACGGTGCGCATGAGGTCGCGGATGCGGCGCAGGGTGTCGCCCATGTCGTGGGGTTCGAGCACTTCGCTGGCGACAAACTGGTTGATGGATTCCACCGGTTTGTAGGCCATGAAACGGGCGAAGGTGCGGGCGGCGTTCTTGGCTTCCTGTTGGGAGACGGCATCGCGTTTGCCGCGCAGGGCGCCGTACAGGCGCGCCAGGTACTGGCCCTTCTTGTCGTAGGTTTCCACGTTTTTCTTGCCGAACTGCTGGCGCAGCTGGTTGGCGATCTCGGTGATCGGCACTGTGGCTTTTTCGCCGCCGTATTCGCGTACGAAGTGGGACAGGTTGAGCATCTCGCCGGGGACGATCATCAGCAGCAATTCCTGCTGCCGGGCCTGGCTGGTGCTGCCGGCCTTGTCCAGGTGGGCGCGCACGCCGATGACGGCGGTGAAGGGTTCGGCGGTTTCGCCCTTGGTGGGGTGGAAGACCCCGGCGATGTAGCCGTCGCTGTCGTACGGGCGGGCGTAGGCGCCGTCGTCACAGCCGAGCACATAGGAGGCCAGGGTGCGCACCTGTTTGCCGCCACGGCCGCGCTGGGTGGTTTCGTCCTGCCCCGGGTTGTAGTTGAACAGGTTGTCGTGGGCGGCGGTCATCAGGGTTTGCAGGGCGTCGGCGGCGGTGGTCTTGCCGGAGCCGTTGCCGCCGGAGAACAGGTTCACCGGGCCGTATTCCAGTTCGCCGGGGGGCAGATTGCCCCAGTTGACGGTGATGGAGCGTTTTAAATACATGGGTGGACCTGTTTGCGGTTTTTGGTAGGAGCGTCGCTGGCGGCGCGATGTTGGGCGTTGGGGATCGCGCCGCGAGCGACGCTCCTACGGGCGGTGTTGGGGTAAAGATCGCCTGCGGGCAGGCTCCTAGGGAGGGAGGTGGTTTGGATCATTGCTGGTCCTGCTCCTTGTTGTCTTCGGCGTCGTCGTTGCTGGCGGGTTTGTTGTCGTCGCCTAGCAGTTGCGAGAGCACGGTGTCGGTGACCAGGCTGGTGATGTCCGGGCGGATGGTGAGCCAGGTTTCGTTGTCTTCCAGGCTGTTGTCGCCGTCGCTGCGGATCAGGCGCAGTTGGCGCATGCGGCGGAACAGGGCGTCGCGTTCGGTGCGGCCTTCCGGGAGCGGGCGGCCGAGCAGGTTTTTGCTGGCCAGGTTGATGGCTTCCAGGGGCAGGGTGGCCTGGCCGTGTTCGTCGATCTGGCCGTCGCGCAGGGATTTGTCGTATTCGGCGCGCAGCACCAGGATCAGGGCCACTTCCTGCTGGCTGAGGCGGTTGCGCAGGCCGCTGTTGAAACCGTCGTCGCTGTCCGCTTCGCCGGGGATTTCGGCACCGGGCGGGAACAGTCGCAGGGAGGTGAAGCGGCGCTCGTGGTGCAGGCGGATGTGCAGCACGCTCAGGTAGTCTTCCACCAGTTCGGGAATTTGCAGGTAGCGGTCGTAGAGTTCTGCTTCCTTTTTGCTTTCGCTGCGGCACAGCACGCCGTGATCCAGCAGGCGGATCATCAGTTCCGAGAATTGCGCTTGAGTGACGCCACGGGCGTTGAGGGCTTCACTCAGGGCGTGTTGTAGCGGTGCTTGGCTCATCGTGCTCCAGTTCCAGCAGGAAACCATCGCGACGGACGAAGTAGTGTTCGTCGGTGATGGGGTCGGTGGGGGTAATACGCAGGCGGAAGCCGTTGGCGGCGTGGTCGGCGCTGCCCAGTTCGATCACGTGGCTCAGGGCCAGCAGGTCGCGGGCGGTGTTAATGGGCAGGTCGCGGTTGTCGATGCGGCGGCTGGCGCCGAGGGCATCGCGCAGGTAATCGCGCAGGGCACCACCATTGATGTTGAAGGCCTTTTCCAGCAGTTGCTGGGTGGCCAGCTCGCGTAGGGTGTCGGCGTCCGGGTCTTCCAGTTCCACCATGCGGCTGTGCACCACCCGCTGGCTGCGCTGTTCGCGCAGGCGTACCTGAGCGGGATCCACAAAGCCCAGGTGCAGGCTGGCGAGACTGTCGCCGGCGTGTTGTAGACGCGCGTTATAGGTTTCTTCATCCAGCTCGGAGAGTTCCTTGCACAGGCCGACGATGTCGTTGTGCTTCTGGCTGTGCAGGTAGCTGAGCTGGCGGATGATGATGTCGGCCCGGCGGGTGAAGCCCTGCAGGGTGCGGCGCAGGGCCGGCAGCATGATTTCCGAGGCGTTGCGCATGCGCGTCTCAATGCTGTCCAGCAGCTGGAACAGCACCGAGGCATCCTGGCTGACGATCAGGTCCGGGGCCAGCCGACGCAGTTCCTTTTCGGCGTTGGCTTTCCAGGTTTTCGGTTTGCGCTTGATCTGTTCGATGGTGTTCTGAATGCGGTCGCGGTGCTTTTCTACGCTGTCGGCGGACATGCGGATGGCCACGTCGGGCTGGAAGCGTTTTTCCATGAAGTCGAAGAACTGGTCGCTGGCCTGCTGCACCAATTGCTGCGCTTCCACTTCTTTCACCAGCTCCCGTTTGCGTTCTTCCAGCTCGGCGATGATGTCGGTGAAGTCGGCGATGATGCGCTCGGAATGTTCGTGGGCATCGAGCAGATCGTAGACCTCGCCGCGATCCACAAAGGCAGCCAGGGCATTGAGGGTGTTACGGGTGTTGCGGTGGCGGGTGCGCACGCTGCGCCCGTCCACTTCCGCCAGGGTCTGGGTGAACAGGCGGCCGGTGCGGCTGAACGGGTAGGTAGACTGGAAGGAGGCTTCGTCCTTGTCCCGTTTCAGCCAGCCATGTTCCACCAGCAGGTTGAGGATCCAGCCCGCCTGCTCGCGGTTGTTGCGAAAGCGGCCACCGTCTTCGTCGCCGTCCAGCAGCGGGGCCCGTTCCAGGGCTTCGCTGAACACATCCAGCACCTGATCACGCTTGAGTGATTCGCCGTAGTCCGCCTTGGCGCTGTACAGCCGCTCGTGCAGCAGGCGCAGGCATTCGACTACCTGTTCGCGGTACTTGCCGGTGAGGGGCTTGAAGAATTGGGCGCGCTCGTCGCTGAAAAACATGGCTCGCTTATTGTGGCGTGATGGGGCACAGAAGGTTGTGCAATGGGCCATTTAATCAGGTTGGCGAGGGGGCTCCAAGAGGAGGCGGCCTTTCAATAACGGCGGCCGACCTTGATGTCCCACAAAAAAGGGGCCTTCTGCTCAGAAGGCCCCTTTTTTGTGG
>NZ_AXBZ01000048.1:0-3555 GCF_000475295.1 Alcanivorax sp. P2S70 | reverse complement strand
CCTCTAGGAAAGGGAACCACCCTTACCGTCGAGACAAGACACAACAGCTGCACGCTTCAGGACACGCTGAGCATGCAAGGCGTTATTCAGAGACTCCCTTGCAGGCAGGAGTCCGGGCCAGTCATCATAGTCGCCCATTTGGCCGATCAACGGGAAAGATACATGGCATTTGTCTGGCAGGTTTTATGCGCCGCGCTGGCGGGGTTGGTGATTGGCTCCTTGCTTGGCCTGGTGGGGTGGCGCTGGTGGCTGGCCAGGCGACATAAAACAGAGCAACGAGTGCAGCAATCCGGTGTGCTGGATAGTCTTGAGGTGCTGTGCAAGGCGCTAGAGCAGCAGCAGGTCGAGGTCAGCGAGGCAGCGATCCGTATCAGCGCACTGCTGGATACCTTGCCCGCGAGCATCTCGCCAAAGGTGGATTTGTCCGATATTCATCAGTTTGCCCAGACGTGCCAGCAATTTGACCGGGGCGAGGCGCGCCATAACCTCACCCCGAAGGCACGCCATGAACAAGATAAATACCGCTGGCAACTGGATGAAGAAAACCGTGAGCGAATTCGTGCCGCCGCTCAGCGACTGGTCACGGTGCTGCCTGACTGGCGATCAGGGCTGGGTATTTCCTCCCCTGACAGGTAGCGGAATTCCGTTAGTTCAATGCGCCCGCGGATAAAGGGATTTTCCTGATGATCCATGCGCACCATGAAGTATTCCAGCTCCCTGGCTGCCCAAAAGCGTGAGCGACGCCCCCGTTCCGGGTAATCCCGTTCCACGCTCACGGTTTGCCACTTCCCGGCAGGGGTTTCCAGAGCCTCGGTCTTCAGCAGGCGGTACTGGTAAGTATCCATGCCATCCGGTTCTGCCACCGCATATTCAAAGTTTGGCTCCGCTCTCGCCATGTTGCAGCGGGCCATCATCGCCACACTGAGGGCATCCAGTGCATTGTCTGCGAGAGCGTAGACCGCCTTGCTGCCGTTGGCCTGACGAGCAATCCAGTCAAAATCAATCTCGCCTTCGCGGTTGATGCCAAATCCTGCACTGGCATGACGATAGTGATGGGGGCGCGCTGTACAGTTATTCCAGTCGAACAGAGCAACTTCTTCATGTCTGAAAAAGCGGTTTTCGGCTCGAAATTGAAGCTGATAACCCTTCTGGTGTGGGGTTAGGGTAATCATGGCATCCATACCCACAGGTATACCATTGACCACAACCCGATAGCGCGCTTGGGCAGGGGGCAGGGCGGCGGGGAATGAGTACCCGGCAGCCACCGTGGATGAGTCGCCGTTTATGACCTGTTGTGCCAGAACTGACTCGCCTGCCATTAGCATCAGGCCGAGAAGCAGCCGGCCAGAACGATAAAGTAAAGTAAGATGCGCCACGTTCCCTGTGATCCCTGACAGCACGATTGGAAAGACTGGATGAATGATAGCACGCTCCATGTTGCCTTTGCGGCACCGGAAAATTTGCACGCCACTATCGAGGGTTTTATCGATGGAGTCCTGGCGTCTCCTGATCAGTGCCACCTGGCGGAGCTTGAGGCCTTGGTTTCGCCCTTTGTTAACGTTCTGTTAGCGACCTTTTTTAAAGGTCCCATTGAAGCATCTGGGGCGTCGGGGAGTGCTGCAAGGTTTATTCTGGGGGCCATGAATGTGATCCAGCGTGCCACGGACACGCTGGTCTCGCGGCTGTTGAAAAATACTACGCAAATGGAACAGCGACGTCTCGCGGAACATTTCTCGACACTGAGAAAATATAATAAAAACAAGCTCTTTGTGGCGTTTCCGCTGACGCCTTCTGAGGCTGAAAAGGCCTCGTTGGTCTTCCAGGCGTTTCTCCACGGCGACGGCGATATGGAGTTGCTATTGGAGGTGATGCAGGTGATAAACGATGGGGCCATTGAGCACTTTATGGACCGTTCGGTAGGTTGCCTGTCGCTTGGTCGTCTCAACCGTGCCCTTGTTTCTGCTGCCCGTGTTACAGTATGTAAAGCGTCGACCTCTGCCACCCATAAGGGCTTGGTCGCAATGGATGCCAACGCCAGGAGGGCGGTGGTCTCATACTTCGATAACATGCTGATACGGTTCGATGATGGATAGCAGGGAAACGCGCGGCGCCAATCGCCGCAAGCTGGCACGCATTAACACGCAAATGCGCATCGATATTTTCCGGCACCGCCTTTTTGGCGGCTGGCGATTCCTTACTCGGGCCAAGGCCCTCGATTACAATCGATATGGCATCGGGCTTACCTCACCGGTTCGGCTGTCGCCCAATACCATCGTCAAGCTCGATCTGTACGCCCCTGGAATGATCCTTCGTCAGGTCTCGGCAGAGGTCGTCAGTTGTCAGCGGGCAGGCCAGGCCTACCGCTTGGGGCTGAGAACATATCAAAGTCTGCGTGACCTGGCTGGCGATGTAGACCAGCACCAGATTCGTTACCTCGCCGGCATGGAAGAGGTGCTTCCCCAGCAGGCGTAACCCGGAAGGGAGATCCGGCAAAGCCGGGCCTATTGGGGAGTGCCGTTCCTTCACTCTGGCAACCCACCTTTCCGTAGGAGCGTCGCTGGCGGCGCGGTTGTCACCGTTATTAATGCTTCAACGCGGGGTTCGGAGAAGTCTGGCAGGTTGGTCGGATTTCAGACGTCCGACCTGGCTGTTTTCCCCGCTACTCCGTGATGAACATAAAAAAGCCCCGGCGTGTGCCGGGGCTTTTGTAAAGGGCTTGCAGGCGTTTAGCTGTCAGTACCGCTGGCAGGCGCCTTCTTGGCGGCCGCCTTTTTCTTGGCGGGTGCCTTTTTAGCCGCTGCTTTCTTCTTGGCAGGGGCTTTCTTCACAGCAGCCTTTTTCTTGGTAGCGGCTTTTTTGGCCGGTGCTTTCTTCGCCGCGGCCTTCTTCTTGGCCGGGGCTTTCTTCGGGCTCACCTTGCGCTCAATTTCCTTGGCGCGTTTTTCCAGATCCTTTTCGTACTGGCCGATAACCCGGGCAAGGCTGTGCGCCTGCTTGGCGGTGGCTTTCAATACCTTCACCTCGGTTTCCAGGATACGCTTGCGAGCCTCGGAGTCATCCACCTGTTTGCGGGCATCGTCGGCGGTCTTGCGGGCGCGGTCCAGCTGACGTTTGACGGTAGCTGTCGCCTTTTCACGGTATTCAGCTTGCAGCGTCTCCAGCTTGTTGAAGTAATCCTTCTGACGCTTCACCTCCTGGTTAAGGCGATCACGAACCTTCTCCAGTTGCTTTTCCAGCTGGGCGATCTGCTTTTCACGTTCCTTGTCAAATCGTTCAGCCAGTTTGCGAATCTGTACCTGAAGCTCTTCGACGGTATCTTTTACCTTGTTAGCAGCCATGGATGACTCCCTCTTCCCCTTCGGATGGAATGAACAGCATTGGCGCTTTTGGCGAACGCCCGAGTGCTGAAGCAACTTTATGCCACATCCTTAAAGTGAACAACCATTGATCAGGTGACTGTCTGACAGGATCGGGTAGAGATGAAGGAAGTTGCCAACAGAATCGGTCAAACTGATACTGGTGGGAATCTCTGACTAACTCCTTGCATGCTCAGCG
>NZ_AXBZ01000047.1:0-15581 GCF_000475295.1 Alcanivorax sp. P2S70 | reverse complement strand
ACCGAGTAATTCGTTACCCGGTGGCCAGGGGTGGCAGGCAGGCCTGCCACCCTGTTTTGTTTTATTAGTTTCAAAGTTACAGGCCAGTAGTTCAATTGGTAGAGCACCGGTCTCCAAAACCGGCTGTTGGGGGTTCGAGTCCCTCCTGGCCTGCCAATTTTCCCAAGGCTTTGCCTGGGTGGTAGGGTGCATCGTCCGATGAGCGAGAAAACAGAAGCAGGTTCCGGCTCCGCTGCCCTTGAGGCGGTGAAGTGGTTGCTGGTAGTTGGTCTGGTGGCTGCTGCCGTTATCGGCAATAGCTATTTCTCCGATCAGCCTACTCTTTATCGGGTTGTTGGTGTCGCTGTTGTGGCACTGGTGGCCATTTTTGTTGCTCTGCAGACTGAGCAGGGAAAAGCGTTCAATCAACTGCGCAAGGACTCCATGGTCGAGTTGCGCAAGATTGTCTGGCCGACCCGTCAGGAAACCCTGCAGACCACCCTGATCGTTCTGGTCTTTGTTGTGCTCGTGGCCTTGTTGCTGTTCGTGCTTGACTGGATTCTGGGTGGTCTTATGTCCTGGGTGATTGGTTAAGGGGTTAACATGGCAAAGCGCTGGTATGTGGTACATGCCTACTCAGGTTTCGAAAAGCACGTAAAACGCGCCCTCGAAGAGCGCGTTAAACTGCGTTCTATGGAAGAGCTGTTTGGCGACATCCTGGTTCCCACTGAAGAAGTGGTTGAGATCAAGGGTGGCCAGAAGCGCAAGTCCGAGCGCAAGTTTTTCCCCGGTTATGTGCTGGTGGAAATGGAGATGTGCGACGACTCCTGGCACTTGGTAAAAGAAACCCCGAAGGTGATGGGGTTTATCGGTGAAGATCCGAAAAATCCGGGCCGTGTTTCTCCGATTACCAAGAAAGAAGCTGATGCCATCCTGCAACGTATGGATGACGCAGTGGAAAAGCCGAAGCCGAAGACGCTGTTCGAGGCTGGCGAAGTGGTCCGTGTCAACGACGGCCCGTTTGCAGATTTCAATGGTGTGATCGAAGAAGTGAATTACGAAAAGAGCCGTCTGCAGGTGGCGGTAATGATCTTCGGTCGGTCTACGCCAGTAGAGCTGGAGTTTGGTCAGGTCGAAAAAACCTGATAGCCAAACCGGCAAGTGAATTTGGGAGCCCTGGTCGCCGAATGGTGGCCGGGGCGTTTTGACAACCTGAGGGGAGCCCGCTTGATGCGAGGCGTTTGCACCCAAGGAGTCTAGAAAATGGCGAAGAAAGTACAAGCCTACATCAAGCTGCAGGTTGCAGCGGGTCAGGCTAACCCGTCACCGCCGGTGGGTCCCGCTCTGGGTCAGCACGGTGTAAACATCATGGAGTTCTGTAAAGCGTTCAACGCACAGACCCAACAGCTGGATGCTGGTGCGCCAGTGCCGGTTGTGATCACCGTTTACAACGACCGCTCTTTCACCTTCACCATGAAGACGCCGCCTGCGTCTTACCTGCTGAAGAAAGCGGCGAAAATCAAGAGCGGCTCAGGTGAGCCGAACACCAAGAAAGTGGGCAAGGTAACCCGTGCTCAGCTGGAAGAGATCGCCAAGGCGAAAGAGCCTGATCTGACCGCTGCTGATCTGGATGCCGCTGTGCGCACTATCGCGGGTTCTGCCCGTTCCATGGGCCTGGATGTGGAGGGTTAACCAATGGCTAAACTGTCCAAGCGCCTGCGCGCCATCCGTGAAAAAGTTGAAGCTGGCAAGCTGTATCAGGTTGAAGAAGCTGTAGCGCTGCTGACCGAACTGTCTGGTGTGAAGTTCAAAGAGTCTGTAGACGTGGCGGTTAACCTGGGTGTTGACCCGCGTAAATCTGATCAGAACGTGCGTGGCGCTTCCGTGCTGCCTCACGGTACTGGTAAAACCGTTCGTGTTGCTGTTTTTGCTCAGGGCGCCAAGGCCGAAGAAGCAAAAGAAGCCGGTGCGGACGTGGTGGGTTTTGATGATCTGGCCGAGCAGGTTCAGGGTGGCGAAATCAACTTCGACGTGGTGATTGCTTCCCCGGACGCCATGCGCGTTGTCGGTAAGCTCGGCACTATCCTGGGCCCCCGTGGTCTGATGCCGAACCCGAAGGTTGGCACCGTAACTCCTGATGTTGCCCAGGCCGTGAAAAACGCCAAGGGTGGTCAGGTGCGTTACCGTACCGACAAAGGTGGCATTATCCACTGCACCGTGGGTCAGGTAGGTTTCGACAACACCGCCATCAAGGAAAACGTAGAAGCGCTGCTGGCTGACCTGAAGAAAGCCAAGCCGTCTTCTGCCAAGGGTACCTACTTCAAGAAAGTCACCCTGTCCACCACCATGGGTCCGGGTCTGTCCATCGATCCCGCATCCCTGGCGATGTAAAGCATTCGGCGCATGGCGAAAGCTGTGCGCCAACAAGGACTTTGATTTCGGCAGCGTGCTGCCGGAGCGTCAAAGACCACAGGCGCCTTGGCGGGTTCTCCCGGATAAGGCTTAAACCATCAGCCTGCGTAGACGCGGTGTGGTTCAGGTTTCACTGTAACCCCCGCGTATGAGTTCGCTAGCGAATTCATAAATGGGTGGCCGGTTTCGACCGGTTGTATTCATCGAGGAGGTTACACAGTGGCTCTGAGACTAGAAGACAAGAAAGAGATTGTCGCCGCGGTAAATAAAGCCGCACTGGGTGCATTCTCCGCTGTGGTCGCCGACTATCGTGGCTTGAACGTGGCTCAGTTGACCGAGCTTCGTTCCAAGGCACGTCAGCAGAACGTTTACCTGCGTGTTATTCGTAATACGCTGGCTCGTCGTGCCTTTGAGGGTACCGATCTTGAGCTGCTGAACGAGTCGCTGATTGGTCCGACCATCATTGCTATGTCGCTGTCCGAGGAAGACATGGGCGCTGCTGCCCGTCTGTTCAAGGACTTCGCCAAGGACAATGACCAGCTGGAGCTTAAGACCGGTCTATACGAAGGCAAGCTCTATTCTGGCGCAGAAATCGACGTACTGGCAAAACTGCCGAACCGCGAACAGGCTCTGACCAGCCTGGTGTCTGTACTGCAGGCTCCGGTTTCCAAGTTTGGCCGTTTGCTGACTGCGCTTAAAGAACAGAACGAAGGTGAAGCAGCCTGATCGGCTTCTGAACCGCACATCATCAAGATTTGGAGAAGTTAAAATGGCAATGTCCAAAGAAGATATCCTGAATGCAGTTGCTGAACTGTCTGTACTGGAACTGGTCGAGCTGATCGAAGCGTTTGAAGAGAAATTCAACGTTTCTGCTGCTGCCGTCGCTGTTGCTGCTGCGCCTGGCGCTGCTGGTGGCGACGCCGCTGAAGAGAAGACCGATTTCGACGTTATCCTGACCGGCTTCGGCGACAAGAAAGTTGGCGTGATCAAGGCTGTCCGTGAAGTGACCGGCCTGGGTCTGAAAGAAGCCAAAGAGCTGGTAGAAGGCGCTCCTGCTCCTGTTAAGGAAGGCGCTGGCAAAGACGAAGCCGAAGAGATCAAGAAAAAGATCGAAGAGGCTGGCGGTACTGCCGAGCTCAAGTAAGCGCATTAGCGCTATGTCTTTCCGTCTTGAGTCGGAAAGGCGCCGGCTGGCAGCTTTTTGGCTGCCAGCCTTTTGTCGTTTCTGTATGAGGGGTTTCATACAGAAATATCACCGGGTGGTGATAGATCAACAGCTGAGGAACGCAGATGGCATACTCATTTACTGAGAAAAAGCGGATCCGCAAAGATTTCGGCAAGTTGCCGAAGGTAATGGAAGTTCCCTACCTTCTCGCAATTCAGCTCGATTCCTACCGCAAATTCCTGCAGCAGGACAAAAGCGCAGAAGAGCGTCTGGATAGCGGTCTGGAAGCGGCTTTCCGGTCAGTATTCCCGATTGCCAGTTATTCAGGTAATGCAGCGTTGGAGTATGCCGGCTACGAGTTCGGCAAACCCGTGTTTGATGTGAAAGAGTGCATCATTCGTGGAACGACCTATGCGGCGCCGCTGCGCGTGCGCATTCGTCTCGTGATTTACGACCGTGAGTCGTCCGGGGCGATCAAGGATATTCGTGAACAACAGGTCTACATGGGTGAGATTCCCCTGATGACCGAAAACGGTACCTTTGTGATTAATGGTACCGAGCGTGTAATCGTGTCCCAGCTGCACCGTTCTCCCGGTGTCTTCTTCGATCACGACAAGGGCAAGACTCACTCCTCCGGCAAGCTGCTGTATTCCGCCCGGGTGATTCCTTATCGTGGTTCCTGGCTGGACTTCGAATTCGATCCCAAGGACCTGGTCTTTGTCCGGATCGACCGTCGCCGCAAACTGCCGGCGACCATTCTGCTGCGTGCATTGGGTTACACCTCCGACGAAGTGCTGGAGATGTTCTTCGACACCAATGAAATCGTGGCAGAAGACGGCCTGTACCGCATGAAGCTGGTGCCGGAGCGTCTGCGTGGTGAAACCGCCACGTTTGATATTCTCGCCGATGGCGAGGTGGTGGTTGAGCGTGGCCGTCGTATTACTGCCCGTCATATCCGCCAGTTGGAGAAAGCCGGTCTTGAGTACCTGGAGATTCCTGCTGAGTATCTGCAGGGCAAGTATCTGGCCAAGTCCATTATCGACCAGGAAACCGGTGAGATCCTGGTGGAGTGTAATACCGAGCTGACAGCCGAAACCCTGGAAAAGCTGCAGAACGGCGGTGTTACCGAGTTTGAAACCCTGTACACCAATGATCTGGACAACGGTCCGTTCATGGCTGACACCCTGCGTGCCGACCCGACCCGCACTCCGCTGGAGGCCCTGGTCGAGATCTATCGCATGATGCGTCCGGGCGAGCCGCCGACCAAGGAAGCGGCAGAGAACCTGTTCAAGAACCTGTTCTTTACCGACGAGCGTTACGACCTGTCTGGCGTGGGCCGCATGAAGTTCAACCGTCGTCTTGGTCGTGAAGACGAGACCGGTCCGGGCATCCTGTTTGATGGCCGCTACTTCAGCTCCCGCAACGACGAAGAAGGCAAACAGTACTTCGAGCAGATGGGTGAAGACTCCTCTGACATCATCGATGTACTGAAGACCCTGGTCGACATCCGTAACGGTAACGGCGTGGTCGATGATATCGATCACTTGGGTAACCGTCGTGTGCGCTCCGTGGGTGAGATGGCCGAGAACCAGTTCCGTGTCGGTCTGGTACGTGTTGAGCGTGCGGTCAAAGAGCGTCTGAGTCTGGCTGAATCCGAAGGCCTGATGCCGCAGGATCTGATCAACTCCAAGCCGGTGGCGGCGGCGGTGAAAGAGTTCTTCGGCTCTTCCCAGCTGTCCCAGTTCATGGATCAGAACAACCCGCTGTCCGAGATCACGCACAAGCGTCGTGTTTCCGCGTTGGGCCCGGGTGGTCTGACCCGTGAGCGTGCCGGCTTTGAGGTGCGTGACGTTCACCCGACTCACTACGGTCGCGTGTGTCCGATCGAGACCCCTGAAGGTCCGAACATCGGTCTGATCAACTCGCTGGCGACCTATGCCCGCGCCAATGAGTATGGCTTCCTGGAGTCGCCGTACTTGAAGGTGGTGGATGGCAAGGTCACCGAAGAAATCGAATACCTGTCTGCGATTGAAGAAGCCGAGTGCGTGATCGCCCAGGTCGACGCGAAGATGACTGCCGACGGCGGCTTCGAAGAAGACTTCGTTACCGTGCGTCACCGTTACGAATTTACCGTGATGGAGCGTGACACCATTACCCATATGGATGTCTCCCCCCGTCAGGTGGTGTCGGTGGCCGCGTCGCTGATCCCGTTCCTTGAGCACGATGATGCTAACCGTGCGTTGATGGGTTCCAACATGCAGCGTCAGGCTGTACCGACCCTGCGTGCCGACAAGCCGCTGGTGGGTACCGGTTTTGAGCGTCACGTGGCCCGTGACTCTGGCGTGTGTGTGGTCGCGACCCGTGGCGGTATCGTCGACAAGGTGGATGCGTCGCGCATCATCGTGAAAGTGAACGATGACGAAGTGAACGAAGGTGAAGCAGGTGTAGATATCTACAACCTGACCAAATACACCCGTTCCAACCAGAATACCTGCATCAACCAGCGTCCGCTGGTGAAAGTGGGTGACCGGGTTGCTGCTCGCGACATCATGGCTGACGGCCCGTCCGTTGACATGGGTGAACTGGCCCTGGGTCAGAACATGCGTGTGGCGTTCATGCCCTGGAATGGTTACAACTTCGAGGATTCCATCCTCATCTCCGAGAAAGTGGTGAAGGAAGACCGTTTCACTTCCATCCACATTCAGGAGCTCACCGCGATCGCCCGTGACACCAAGCTGGGTCCGGAAGAGATCACCGCGGATATCCCCAACGTGGGCGAGGCGGCACTGTCCAAACTGGACGAGTCCGGCATTGTTTACATTGGTGCGGAAGTGGAAGCCGGCGACATTCTGGTAGGTAAGGTAACGCCTAAGGGCGAAACCCAGCTGACTCCGGAAGAGAAGCTGTTGCGCGCCATCTTCGGTGAGAAAGCCTCTGACGTGAAAGACACCTCTCTGCGTGTCTCCTCCGGCGTCAAAGGTACGGTTATTGACGTGCAGGTGTTCACCCGCGATGGCGTAGAGAAAGACGAGCGCGCCAAGCAGATCGAGCAGGATGCGCTGGAACAGTTCCGCAAGGATCTGAAAGACGAATACCGGATCCTCGAGCAGGATATTCTGGAGCGTCTGCGCACTGTGCTGGTGGGCAAGAAAGTTAACGGTGGTGCTGGCTTCAAGCGCGGTACTGAGCTGACTGGCGATATGCTGGACGGCCTGGATGCCGAGAAGTGGTTTGAGCTGCGCCCGGCGGATGAAGACGTTGCCGAGCAGCTTGAGCGTGCCCAGCAGTACCTGGAGCAGCACAAGAAAGAACAGGATGAGCGTTACAAGGACAAGCAGGCCAAGATCTCCGGTGGAGATGATCTGGCTCACGGTGTCCTCAAGGTGGTCAAGGTTTACCTGGCTATCAAGCGTCGCATCCAGCCCGGTGACAAGATGGCCGGCCGTCACGGTAACAAGGGTGTGATCTCCGTGATCATGCCGGAAGAAGATATGCCGTACGACGAGAACGGTGTGCCGGTCGATGTGGTGCTGAACCCGCTGGGTGTACCGTCCCGTATGAACGTGGGGCAGATCCTGGAAACCCACCTGGGTTGGGCCGCGAAAGGTCTTGGTGAGCGTATCGGCGAAATGCTGGCGGCGCAGAAGAAGATCGCGGACATCCGCGGTTTCCTCGACAAGATCTACAACAAGGCTGGCGCGGGCGGTTCTCCGGAAGATCTGGATAGCTTCAGCGACGAGGAAATCCTCGAGCTGGCCCAGAACCTGGTAGGCGGCGTGCCCATGGCGACTGCGGTATTTGACGGCGCCAAGGAGTTCGAGATCAAGGAGCTCCTGGAGCTGGCAGGCCACGACAAGTCGGGTCAGGTGCAGCTGTGGGATGGCCGTACCGGCGAGCAGTTCGACCGCAAGGTGACCGTTGGCTACATGTACATGCTCAAGTTGAACCACCTGGTGGACGACAAGATGCATGCACGTTCCACTGGCTCCTACAGCCTGGTTACCCAGCAGCCGCTGGGTGGTAAGGCGCAGTTCGGTGGTCAGCGTTTCGGTGAGATGGAGGTATGGGCACTGGAAGCATACGGTGCTGCCTACACCCTGCAGGAAATGCTCACCGTGAAGTCTGATGATGTAAACGGCCGTACCCGCGTTTACAAGAACATCGTCGACGGCGATCACCGAATGGATCCGGGTATGCCGGAATCCTTCAACGTGTTGCTGAAGGAAATCCGTTCTCTCGGTATCAATATCGAGCTGGAAAACGACTAAGGCAGTGGGCTCCGCACGATGAGTGCGGGGCCACTGTGTACCCGGGTTTAGGAAAGAATCTCGAGCGAAAGCTCACTACGGAGGACTGGCCTTGAAAGACTTGCTGAATCTGCTCAAAAGTCAGGGACAAGTCACGGAGTTTGACAAGATCCGCATCGCGCTCGCGCCGCCGGATCTGATCCGCTCCTGGTCTTTTGGCGAAGTGAAAAAGCCGGAGACCATTAACTACCGGACGTTCAAGCCTGAGCGTGACGGTTTGTTTTGTGCGCGTATCTTTGGTCCGATCAAGGACTACGAGTGCCTGTGCGGTAAGTACAAGCGCTTGAAGCATCGTGGTGTTATCTGTGAGAAGTGTGGCGTTGAAGTTACCCTTTCCAAGGTGCGCCGTGAGCGTATGGGCCACATCGAACTGGCGAGCCCCACTGCGCACATCTGGTTCCTGAAGTCACTGCCGTCCCGTATCGGCCTGATGCTGGATATGACCCTGCGTGATATCGAGCGTGTGCTGTACTTCGAATCTTTCGTCGTGACCGAGCCGGGCATGACCACTCTGGATCGTGGCCAGCTGCTGACCGACGAAGAATACTTCGACGCCCTGGAAGAGTTCGGTGACGAATTCGAAGCCAAGATGGGTGCCGAGGCTGTTCAGCAGCTCCTGATGGAGCTGGACCTGGACGAAGAGATCAAGATCCTTCGTGAGGAAGTGGAATCCACCAACTCCGACACCAAGCTGAAGAAGCTGTCCAAGCGACTGAAGCTGATGGAAGCGTTCCGTGATTCCGGCAACGCTCCCGAGTGGATGATCCTGACGGTCCTGCCGGTTCTTCCGCCGGATCTGCGTCCGTTGGTACCGCTGGATGGTGGCCGTTTCGCCACGTCTGATCTGAACGATCTGTATCGCCGTGTGATCAACCGGAACAACCGTCTCAAGCGTCTGCTGGACCTGAGTGCGCCGGACATCATCGTGCGTAACGAAAAGCGTATGCTGCAGGAATCTGTCGATGCGCTGCTGGATAACGGTCGTCGTGGCCGTGCCATCACCGGTTCCAACAAGCGTCCGCTGAAATCCCTTGCCGACATGATCAAGGGTAAGCAGGGTCGTTTCCGTCAGAACCTGCTGGGTAAGCGTGTTGATTACTCCGGCCGTTCCGTGATCGTGGTAGGTCCGACCCTCAAGCTGCACGAGTGTGGTCTGCCCAAGAAAATGGCGCTGGAGCTGTTCAAGCCGTTCATCTTCGCCAAGTTGGAAGCCCGTGGTCTGGCGACCACCATCAAGGCAGCCAAGAAGATGGTCGAGCGTGAAACCGCTGAGGTGTGGGATATCCTCGCCGAGGTGATTCGCGAACACCCGGTGATGCTGAACCGTGCACCGACCCTTCACCGTCTGGGTATCCAGGCGTTTGAGCCGGTGCTGATTGAAGGTAAGGCAATCCAGCTGCACCCGCTGGTGTGTGCGGCCTTCAACGCTGACTTCGATGGTGACCAGATGGCGGTGCACGTACCGCTGACCCTGGAAGCCCAGCTCGAAGCCCGTGCGCTGATGATGTCCACCAACAACATCCTGTCTCCGGCCAATGGTGAGCCCATCATCGGTCCGACCCAGGACGTGGTACTGGGTCTGTACTACATCAGCCGCGATCGCGTTAACGCCCGGGGTGAAGGCCAGGTATTTGCCGACACCAAGGAAGTGATGCGTGCCCTGGCCAACAAGCAGGTGCACCTGCACGCCCGCGTTAAAGTGCGTGTTCATGAAGTGGTGAAAGACCAGCAAGGTAACGTGGAAGAGCGTACCTTCATCGCCGATACCACCCCCGGCCGTTGTAAGCTGTGGGATATCGTACCGGCCGGTCTGGGCTTCGAAATGGTCAACCAGAACATGACCAAGAAGGCCATCAGCAAGCTGCTGAACACCTGCTACCGTATTCTGGGTACCAAAGAGACCTGTATCTTTGCTGACCAGCTGATGTACCTGGGCTTCCGCGAAGCCACCCTGTCCGGTTCCTCCATTGGTGTGGAAGACATGGTGATTCCGGATGCCAAGTACACCATGATCGACGCCGCCGAAGAGGAAGTGCGCGAGATCGAGGAGCAGTTTGCTTCCGGTCTGGTGACCCGCGGTGAGCGGTACAACAAGGTCGTGGATATCTGGGCGCGTACCAATGACCAGATCGCCAAGGCAATGATGGAAAACCTCCGTGTCGAAGTGGTCAAGAACCGCGAAGGCAAGGACGAAGAGCAGGGCTCTTTCAACTCCATCTTCATGATGGCCGATTCCGGGGCGCGGGGTTCTGCGGCCCAGATTCGTCAGCTGGCCGGTATGCGTGGTCTGATGGCCAAGCCGGATGGCTCCATCATCGAGACCCCGATTACCAGTAACTTCCGTGAAGGTCTGAACGTACTGCAGTACTTCATCTCTACTCACGGTGCCCGTAAAGGTCTGGCGGATACCGCTCTGAAGACGGCGAACTCCGGTTACCTGACCCGTCGACTGGTCGACGTGGCCCAGGATCTGGTCGTCAACCAGATCGATTGTGGGACCGAAGAAGGCCTGCTGATGACGCCGCTGATTGAAGGTGGTGACGTAGTAGAGCCGCTGCGTGAGCGTGTACTCGGTCGTGTGGTTGCCCGTGACGTGATGAACCCACTCAACCAGGACGAAGTGGCAGTGGAAGCTGGCACCCTGCTGGATGAGGTATGGGTTGAGCAGCTGGAATCCATGGGTGTGGACGAAGTGCTGGTGCGCTCGCCAATCACCTGTGCCACCCGCTGGGGTGTCTGTGCGACTTGTTACGGTCGTGATCTGGCCCGTGGCCACCAGGTCAACGTGGGTGAGGCTGTCGGTGTTATCGCTGCCCAGTCCATCGGTGAGCCGGGTACCCAGCTGACCATGCGTACCTTCCACATTGGTGGTGCGGCGAGCCGGGCGTCTGCGGTATCCAGCATCCAGATCAAGCATGGCGGCAAGGTGCGTTTCCACAACGCCAAACATGTAAGCCACAAAGATGGTCTGGTGATCGTTTCCCGTTCTGCCGATCTGGCCGTGGCGGACGAGTTGGGCCGTGAGCGTGAGCGTTACAAGCTGCCTTACGGTGCTGTCGTGACCGTGAAAGAAGGTGAGGAAGTGGATGGCGGTCAGGTGGTGGCCACCTGGGATCCCCATACCCACCCGATCATCGCGGAAGTGCAAGGTAAGGTGCAGTTCGGAGATATGGAAGAAGGTATCTCCGTAAACTACCAGACTGACGAACTGACCGGCCTGACCAGCATTGAAGTGCTGAGCAGCCAAGACCGCCCGTCTGCGGGTAAGGACCTGCGTCCGGTCGTGCGTGTTGTCGACAGTAAAGGCAAGGCTGTGTTCATGCCGAACACGGAAATGCCGGCTCAATACTTCCTGCCGGGCAGCGCCCTGTGTGGCCTGAAGGATGGTGCCGACATCTCCGTGGGTGACGTGATTGCGCGGATTCCGCAGGAATCTTCCAAGACCCGGGATATCACCGGTGGTCTGCCCCGCGTTGCCGACCTGTTCGAAGCACGGAACCCGAAAGAAGCGGCTATCCTGGCGGAGAAAACCGGTACGGTGTCCTTCGGTAAAGAGACCAAAGGCAAGGTACGTCTGGTAATCACCCCGGATACCGGAGAGGATGCCTACGAAGAACTGATTCCCAAGTGGCGTCAGCTCAACGTGTTCGAAGGTGAGCGTGTAGAGAAAGGTGAAGTGGTGTCTGATGGCCCGCTGAACCCGCACGATATCCTTCGCCTCAAAGGTGAAGCCGAGCTGGCCCGTTACATCGTTAACGAAGTGCAGGAGGTTTACCGCCTGCAGGGTGTGAAGATCAATGACAAGCACATTGAAACCATCATCCGCCAGATGCTGCGCAAGGTAGAGATCTTGGAAGTGGGCGAGTCCTCCTTCATCAAGGGCGAGCAGGCAGAATACGCTCGCGTGACCGAAGAGATCGAGCGCCTCAAGGCCGAAGACAAGATGCTGCCCCAGTTCGAGCGTCAGCTGCTGGGTATTACCAAGGCATCTCTGGCCACCGAGTCGTTCATTTCCGCGGCCTCCTTCCAGGAGACCACCCGGGTACTGACCGAAGCGGCGGTAACCGGCAAGGAAGACGACCTGCGCGGTCTGAAAGAAAACGTGGTAGTGGGTCGTCTGATCCCGGCCGGTACCGGCTATGCCTACCACATGGATCGCCGCCGCCAGCGCGAAGATGCGCGCGGGCCGGAAGCGCCAACCATGGACGAGGTGGAAGCCGCCCTGTCCGAGGCTCTCAGCTCCTCCGACGAGTAAGCTGGCGAGTCCAGGGCCTCCGGAAGCGGAGGCCTGCAGAATTCCCCTTTTTCGGGAGGGGACAGGGACACCCTGGTAGCCTTGACGGGATGCCGGGGTGTCCCTACAATCGCTGCCCCCATATTTTATGGGCGGTAAATGGGTGATATTGGCCGTCAACTGACGGTTTTTGTCACAGAACTGTAAGCGTGAGGCAGTAGTTTCATGGCAACTGTAAACCAGCTGGTGCGCAAGCCGCGCAAAAGCAAGGTAGAAAAGAGCGACTCCGTAGCCCTGCAGGGCTGCCCCCAGCGTCGCGGCGTTTGCACTCGGGTGTACACCACTACCCCGAAGAAGCCGAACTCCGCACTGCGTAAAGTGTGTCGTGTGCGTCTGACCAATGGTTATGAAGTATCTTCCTACATCGGTGGTGAAGGTCATAACCTGCAGGAGCACTCCGTAGTTCTGATCCGTGGCGGTCGTGTAAAAGACCTTCCCGGTGTGCGCTACCACACTGTTCGTGGAACCCTGGATACGGCAGGTGTGCAGGATCGCAAACAGCGTCGTTCCAAGTATGGCGCCAAGCGTCCCAAGAAGTAATTGAGCTACCTTTTCTGAATGCCGTAGCTCAATGAGCTGCGGAGGGATGAGTAAGGGCCGGACACCGTTCCGGAATTACCTGAAGCTTTCCCCGCCCAAAGCGGGAACGTTAGAGGAACACATCCGATGCCAAGACGTCGCGTTGTTGCCAAACGTGAGATCCTTCCGGATCCGAAGTTTGGAAGCCAGTTGCTGGCCAAGTTCATGAACCATGTAATGGTCAGCGGTAAGAAGTCTGTGTCCGAGCGTATCGTTTACGGTGCACTGGACATCATCGAAGAGCGCAAGGGCGGTGACTCCCTGGAGCTGTTCGAAAAGGCCCTGGACAATATCCGTCCGGCCGTGGAGGTAAAAAGCCGCCGTGTGGGTGGTGCTACCTACCAGGTTCCTGTTGAAGTTCGCCCGAGCCGTCGTACCGCGCTGGCCATGCGCTGGTTGGTAGACGCTGCCCGTAAGCGTGGCGAGAAGAGCATGCCGGCCCGCCTGGCTGGTGAAGTGCTGGATGCCGCCGAAGGTAAAGGTGCAGCGATGAAGAAGCGTGAAGACGTGCATCGTATGGCCGAAGCCAACAAGGCGTTCTCCCACTTCCGCTTCTAAGGCAGAAGGCATTCGAGTCAAACCGGCCTGCGTTCAGGCCGGTTTTTGTATATGAACCAGTGAATCGAGGTATGCAGCGTGGCACGTAAGACTCCTCTCAATCGCTATCGCAACATCGGTATCTGTGCGCACGTAGATGCGGGCAAGACCACCACTACCGAGCGAATTCTTTTCTACACCGGTGTTTCCCACAAGATCGGTGAAGTACATGACGGCGCCGCCACCATGGACTGGATGGAGCAGGAACAGGAGCGTGGTATTACCATCACCTCTGCTGCTACCACCACCTTCTGGCAGGGTATGGACCAGCAGTACGAACAGCACCGTGTAAACATCATTGATACCCCCGGACACGTGGACTTTACCATTGAGGTAGAGCGTTCCCTGCGTGTACTGGATGGTGCTGTGGTGGTGTTCTGTGGTTCTTCCGGTGTTGAGCCCCAGTCTGAGACCGTATGGCGTCAGGCCAACAAATACGAAGTACCGCGTATCGTATTCGTGAACAAGATGGACCGTGCCGGTGCCAACTTCGATCGCGTTTGCGAGCAGATTCGCAACCGTCTGGGCGCCAAGGTTGTACCTATCCAGTACAACATCGGTGCAGAAGATGACTTCAAGGGCGTTGTCGACCTGATCCGGATGAAGGCGATCTTCTGGAACGAAGAAGACATGGGCATGACCTATGAAGAGCGCGACATCCCGGACGACATCAAGGACCGTTGTGACGAACTGCGTGAGCAGATGGTAGAAGCTGCCGCAGAAGGTTCTGAAGAGCTGATGGAGAAATACCTGGAAGAAGGGGATCTCTCCAATGACGACATCAAGGCGGGTCTGCGTCAGCAGGTACTGGCTAACGAAATCGTTCTGGCTCTGAATGGTTCTGCGTTCAAGAACAAGGGCGTACAGGCTCTGCTGGATGCCGTTATCGAGTTCCTGCCCGCGCCTGACGAAGTGAAGGCGATCCAGGGTGTTCTGGAAGATGGCGAGACCGTTGAGTCCCGTGAATCTTCTGACGACGCGCCGTTCTCTGCGCTGGCGTTCAAGATTGCCACCGACCCGTTCGTGGGCTCTCTGACCTTTATCCGCGTTTACTCCGGTGTTCTGAATTCTGGCGACAGCGTGATGAACTCTGTGCGTGAGAAGAAAGAGCGTGTGGGTCGTCTGCTGCAGATGCATGCGAACTCCCGTGAAGAGATCAAGGAAGTGCGCGCTGGTGA
The DNA here is from genome assembly GCF_000475295.1 of Alcanivorax sp. P2S70. Taxonomy (NCBI): domain Bacteria; kingdom Pseudomonadati; phylum Pseudomonadota; class Gammaproteobacteria; order Oceanospirillales; family Alcanivoracaceae; genus Alcanivorax; species Alcanivorax sp. P2S70. Next base: position 1,070 of record NZ_AXBZ01000047.1, on the reverse strand, counting down.
CATCGCCGCTTGCGTAGGTCTGAAGGACATCACCACCGGTGACACCCTGTGTGACCTGAATAGCGTCATCGTTCTGGAGCGTATGGAATTCCCGGATCCGGTAATTTCCGTTGCCGTTGAGCCGAAGTCCAAAGCGGACCAGGAAAAGATGGGTCTGGCACTGGGTCGTCTGGCTCAGGAAGATCCCTCTTTCCGTGTGAAGACCGACGAAGAATCCGGTCAGACCATCATCTCTGGTATGGGTGAGCTGCACCTGGACATCATCGTTGACCGCATGAAGCGCGAGTTCAAGGTTGAGTGTAACGTTGGTGCGCCGCAGGTGGCTTACCGCGAGACCTTCACCAAGCCGTCCGACGTGGAAGGCAAGTTCGTGAAGCAGTCTGGTGGTCGTGGTCAGTATGGTCACGTTAAGGTGCGTTTCGAGCCCATCGATCGTGATGAAGAGTTCCAGTTTGCCGAAGAAATTCACGGTGGTACCGTTCCGAAGGAATACTTCGGTGCTGTACAGAAAGGTATCGATGAGCAGCTGAAAGCCGGTGTTCTGGCGGGCTACCCGATCCTGGGCGTGAAAGCGACTCTGTACGATGGTTCCTACCACGAGGTGGATTCCAACGAGAACGCCTTCCGTATGGCGGGTGCCCTGGCGGTGAAAAATGCTGCCCAGGTTGGCGGTGCGGTACTGCTCGAGCCGATCATGAAGGTGGAAGCGGTAACCCCGGAAGACTACATGGGTGACGTGATGGGCGACCTGAACCGTCGTCGCGGTATGGTACAGGGCATGGAAGACACCATGGCCGGTAAAGTGATCCGCGCTGAGGTTCCGCTCTCTGAAATGTTCGGTTACGCTACCGATCTGCGTTCCATGTCTCAGGGCCGCGCCAGCTACTCCATGGAATTCCTGAAGTACGCTGAAGCACCGAAGAACATCGCTGAAGAAGTGATCAGCGGCAAGAAATCTTAAATTTACGGTTAATTGTTAAGGGTATAGAACCGTGGCAAAGGAAAAGTTTGAACGTAATAAACCGCACGTAAACGTAGGCACCATCGGTCACGTTGACCATGGTAAAACC
>NZ_AXBZ01000046.1:0-50428 GCF_000475295.1 Alcanivorax sp. P2S70 | reverse complement strand
CATGCCTTTCAGATCACATAACGCGTAACTGCGTCGCTGTTAACTGTTCACTATTCACTGTTAACTCTCTGCAGCACCGCATCCAGATACCCCAACAAGTGATCCGCATTGCCCACCGGCGCGCGGTACCCCAGATGCCCGTCAGGGCGCATCAGCCACAAACGTGGTCCCTCGCCAAAGGCTGCCGCAAATTCCCCCTCGTGATCCTGCCAGATACGGGTGGTACCTTCCTGGGGAATCTGTTCTTCAGGGGTATGCCGGGAGGCAATGACGGTCAGGTGGGCACGCTCACGGTAATCCTGGCCCAACCGGTCGCTGAAGGCATACAGCACCAGCTTTTCGTTGTGCTCGGGGTTCGCGCTCAGTTGCAACAGCAAATGGTGCACCGGCTTTTTCAGCAGATCATGGAGCTGATGCAGGTGCCCAGTGCGCACAGAACGCATGGCCGCATCTGGCAAACGGTCGCCGGGTAACGGGCCCTGATGACGCCAGCCCAGCTCCGCTTCAGGGCCACTGGTGACCATGGGTGAGTTGCGGTAGTGCACATCCAACTGGCTGGCCGTACGCAGCAAGCGGGTGGCAATCCCCGGGCGGCTGCCTGCCATTTTCAGCAGGGAATCACGGCTGCGTCGCAGCAGGGGCAACTTGACCAGCGAAGCACGCGACAGCATGTCCACGCCGTACAGCATCTTTTCGGCCACCGGGCGACGCTCTTGTTCATAGCTGTCTAACAGTCGTCCATCCCCGTAGCCCTTCAGGTAATAGCCCAGCTTCCATCCCAGGTTGAAGGCATCGGCAATACCCGTATTCATGCCCTGCGCCCCCAACGGGCTCTGCACATGTGCAGCATCACCGACCAGGAAAGCACGGTTTCGGCGGTAGTTCTGGGCCAGGCGACGTTGTACGGTGAACTGGCTCAACCAGTGTGCCGTACCCAGTGCTGGCACCTCACCGAGAATCGAGCCCAGACGCTCTTCAAAGGGGTCAAGGGTCACGGGCTCCCCGGGTTCCTCATCCGTTGCCATGATCAAACGCCAGCCATTGGGCAACGGCAGCGCCACCAATAGCCCTGCTTCCTGCAGAAAGCCGTGGGAACTGTCTTCACGCCATGGGGCCTTCCAGGGCACATCTGCCAACAGGAAATGCTCCTTGTAATCCACCCCTTTATAGCCAATCCCCAGTTGCTCGCGCACGGTAGAACCCACGCCATCAGCTCCCACCAGTATGGCGCTCTCTACAGTGCTCACCTGAGCCCCCTGGCGGATGCGCGCAGTCACACGACTCCCGTCCTGGGTGAAATCCAGTAACTCCACCCCACGCAGCATCTCGCCACCCAGCGCCTTGTAGCGCTGAATCAAGGTCTCTTCCACCTGACTCTGTGGACAGCTCAATACCCAGGGAAAGGGAGCCTTCAGGGTGGTCAGGTCAAGATCGAACAGGAAGCCCTTGTCGCCGTAAACCGACACGCCCTTGAGCAATCTGGAGGCCTTGCGGATCGGAGCCAGCACATCCAGTGCCGAAAAAATTTCCAGGGTGCGGGCGTGCAGACCCAACGCCCGGGAATACGGGGAAGGCGTCTCCAGTCGGTCGAGTATCAGACAGTCGATCCCCTGCCGGCGCAGGCTGACCCCCAACGTCAGGCCACTGGGGCCAGCCCCGACAATCAACACCCGGGGCGTACGGTGAATGGTGGTGGCGATGTTACACTCTCCTTATGCAGCTTTCCGACGTCAGACGACTGGCACCCTACGCCAGAGTTTTACCATGAGTCACCCGCCGCGCAAGATCATTCATGTAGACTGCGACTGCTTTTATGCCGCCGTGGAAGTCCGCGACGATCGTACCTTACTCGGCCGCCCCGTGGCGGTGGGGGGTGATCCGCACCGCCGAGGCGTTATTGCAACGTGCAATTATCCTGCCCGCCAGTTCGGGGTTCATTCGGCGATGGCATCATCCCAGGCCTTGCGACTCTGCCCGGATCTGGTGATTGTGCCGCCCAACTTCGATAAATATCGCAAGGTATCAACACAAATCCATGACATTTTTAAGCGCTATACCTCACTGATTGAGCCCTTGTCGCTGGACGAAGCCTATCTGGATGTCACCGCCAGTGAGCAGTATGACAATAGTGCCACCCGCATTGCCGATGCCATTCGCCGCGAGGTGCGCCAGCAAATCGGTATCACGGTGTCAGCCGGGGTTGCCCCCAACAAGTTTCTCGCCAAGGTGGCCAGCGACTGGCGCAAACCCGACGGGCTGTTTGTGATACCGCCGGATCAGGTGGAACGCTTTGTGGCCGAATTGCCGGTCAAAAAAATTTCCGGTGTGGGGCGAGTGACGGCCGAGCGAATGACCAGCCTGAATCTGCACACCTGTGGAGACCTGCAAGGATTGAGCCGGCTGACGCTTGCACAGCACTTCGGCAGCTTCGGCGAGCGCTTGTACCACCTGAGCCGGGGGGAGGATAACCGCCCGGTGCAAACCGGCCGACGCCGTAAATCGGTCTCTGTCGAGCGCACGTATGACAAGGACCAACCCACGCTGAACGACTGGCTGCGTGAGCTCGACGGGTTACTTGAGAAACTCAAAGCACGCTTTGAGCGGCTGGATCAGAACTACCTGATCAGCGGCCTGACCGCAAAAGTGAAATACCAGGATTTTGTCAGTCTGAGTTGCGACAAGGCGGGCACCGATCTGGATCCTGCCCATTTTGAGGCACTGCTTCAACAGCTCTGGGAGCGCCGCCAGGGCCCGGCACGCTTGTTAGGCATTGGCGCCAGGCTACGCGACCTGAAAGCCCCGCAACAACCCGACCTGTTTCCCGAAGAATGGGACAAGGCGCTACGGCAGCGGCGAGGGAAGAGCTGAATAGCAATAGAAAGTTCAAAGTTTAAACGCGCATCAGGCCTGAAGGTTTTGCGCTTTCCTTGCCGCGCTCAGCGGTATGGCTGCGGACACAGTCGTCCAGAAAGGCAAAACCCGGCTCGCGTCTTTTCAACTTTCAACTTTAAACTCAATGAACCGAGTGTCCGACCCGCTCCAGCAATTCCGGGGGCATCATGCCGTCCATCAACTCGCGACCGCGCTGTTTGACAGGCTCCATCTGGGCATCCAGATAGGCATCAAGGGTAGCCACACAGTGAGCACAACGATCCATGGTGGACGCATCTGGGTGATCCGCCACCGCCTTTACTGCTTGTTCAAGCTCATTGAGATACTTGAGCAACATGGTTTGCTCCGGTTAAACATGTTCGGTCGGGGCCTGAGGCCTCGAAACCCGCCAAGACTAGTCACAGGACAAGTCATATTTATGACAATGCGCCACCTGCGTCCTGCCATTACCGCCATGCACTCAGCATGCCAGCCCGTTGTCATGGTGTGTTCATTAAGACGCTCTCGGCATGTCAGGCGTTCCGGGGGGAAATGTAAAAATGCACGGGGTCACCCACACCTTTTGCCGACATAATCTCACGCCGCGCTGCCCCCAATTTGCGTTACTCTATCCCTTTGAAAGGACTTGCGAGGACACCCCGCCCATGACCGACACCCTGTCGACCATCGTTGCCCCGGAAGGCAGCCTGGAAGTACTCAGCCAGCACGAAGTCGAACGCCTGCGCGATACCTCCGGGCGTGGCCTGCATGAACTGCTGCGCCGCTGCGCCCTGGCGGTACTCAACTGTGGCACCCCCACCGACGACAGTCGCGAGGTGCTGGAAACCTACCGGAATTTCGACATCGAGGTGATTCAGGAAGATCGCGGACTACGCCTGAAACTGGATAACGCCCCTGCCGGCGCCTTTGTCGATGGCCGCATGATCCGCGGTATCCGCGAGCATCTGTCAGCCGTGCTGCGTGACATTGTCTACGTGGCCAACGAGATTCAGAACAACGACGGCTTCGATCTCAATAGCAGTCACGGGATCACCAATGCGGTGTTTCACATCCTTCGCAATGCGGGGGTTCTGCGTGCCGGCGCCTCCCCCAATATGGTGGTGTGCTGGGGGGGGCACAGCATTTCCCGCGAGGAATACGACTACAGCAAGAGTGTGGGTTACCAGCTGGGCCTGCGCCACAAGGATATCTGCACCGGTTGTGGCCCCGGGGCCATGAAGGGCCCAATGAAAGGGGCGCATGTGGCCCATGCCAAGCAGCGGTTCAAAGGAGGCCGCTATCTGGGGATTTCCGAGCCGGGCATTATCGCCGCGGAAGCCCCCAACCCCATCGTCAATGAACTGGTGATCATGCCAGATATTGAAAAACGGCTTGAGGCCTTCCTGCGTGTCGGCCATGGCATCATTGTCTTTCCGGGGGGGGTCGGCACCACCGAGGAAATTCTCTACCTGCTGGGCGTGCTGCTGCACCCGGACAATATCGACATGCCCTTGCCGGTAGTCTTTACCGGGCCCGCCAGCAGCGCCGACTATTTTCGCCAGGTGGACGCCTTTATTCGTACTAACCTGGGTGAGCAGGCGGCACAGCGTTACCAGATCATCATCGATGACCCGGAAGCGGTCGCGAAAACCCTGTGCCATGGCATCGACAAGCTGACCCTGTTCCGCCGTGACAATGACGATGCCTTTTACTTTAACTGGCGACTGACTATCCCGCTGGATTTCCAGTCCCCGTTCGAGCCGAGCCATGCCGCCATGGCCGCCCTGAACCTGAGCCCCGACCAGCCGGTGCACACACTTGCCGCCAACCTGAGACGAGCCTTTTCTGGCATCGTGGCAGGCAATGTGAAAGAACAGGGCATCCATGCCATCGAACAACACGGCCCCTACAAGCTGCACGCCCCGGGCGAACTCATGACTCACCTTGATGAACTGCTAAAAGCCTTTGTCGTTCAGCAGCGCATGAAGTTGCCGGGCAGCCATTACGAGCCGTGCTATGCGTTAGAGGGCTGAAAGGCAGCTTCGAGCGGTGAGGATAACCCTGCCTGTCGGAGCGTCGCTGGCGGCGCGAAGGGGTGAGCGGAAAAAATAGCCTACGCACCTACAGCATGGGGAGTGCTGCAAACCATTCCCTCAAATCTGCGATAAAAACCCAAAAAGCCCCGGAAGTCCGGGGCTTTTTGGGTTTCAGCTAGTAGCTGGCCGCTAATCGATCACCGCGACTATTTAACGCGGCTGCATGCGGATACCGCCATCCAGGCGAATGGTTTCGCCATTCAGGAACTTGTTCTCGATCATGTGGCATACCAGCTGACCAAACTCTTCCGGGTTACCCAAACGCTTGGGGAACTGGGTCATTTCGATCAGCGGCATTTTCACCTTGTCCGGTGCCGCGTTCATCAGCGGGGTATTGAAGATCCCCGGGGCGATGGTGTTGCAACGGATGCCCAGCGGTGCCAGATCACGGGCGATCGGCAGGGTCATGCCAACAACCGCACCCTTGGTGGCGGAGTAGGCTACCTGGCCAACCTGACCATCGAAGGCCGCAACGGAAGCGGTGTTCACTACCAGGCCACGCTCGTTGTCTTCACCCGGCTCGTTCTCTGCCATGGCGGCAGCGGCCAGACGGGTCACATTGAAGGTACCGATCAGGTTGATCTGCACAACCTTGCTGAACACACCCAGATCATGAGGCTTGTTTTCGCGGCCAACGGTCTTCATGGCAGAGCCCACACCCGCACAGTTCACTGCCACGTGGATGGCACCAAACTTCTCTACGGTGGCCGCCACCGCCGCCTGCACAGAGGCCTCATCAGTCACGTCGGTCTTCACAAACGCCGCGTTGTCACCCAGTTCAGCGACAACCGCCAGACCCTGCTCTTCGTTCAGGTCCAGAATCATCACCTTACCGCCTTTGGCTGTGATGGCTTGCGCTGTCGCGTGACCCAGGCCAGATGCGCCACCAGTAATAACGGCAACAATATCGGTAATATTCATATGCTCTCCTTACGGTATGGGGCCATAAGGAACCTCTGAATAACGCCTGGCATGCTCAGCGTGTGCTGATGCGTGAAGCGCTTGTATCTTGTCTCCACGGTTAGGGAGGCCCTTTCCTGGAGGCAAGTCGTTATTGAGTGGTTCCTCACTATGCCCGGAGTATACCGAGCCGGGATAACCGTCTCATTGTTGCTTTCGCTCAAACCGTCAGTGCATTAAGGTGATATTGCGTCAATGCAGTCTCACGGACACGGCACGGGAGGGAGAACCTTGCCAGATACCGCACGACAGGACGTCAGCCACACGCTGGCCAGTGAATACTGGCGCATCCGCCGCTTCAGCGAGCAGTTGTGCGAACCGCTTTGCCCCGAAGAAATGGGGTTGCAAGCCTGCCCGGACGTGAGCCCGCCCCGCTGGCATCTGGCTCATACCACCTGGTTCTTCGAAACCTTCCTGCTGAAACCCGAATTGCCTGGCTACCGGGTTCGCCACCCCCGCTACGAATACCTTTTCAACAGCTACTACAACGGTATTGGTGAGCAATTCCCGCGGCCACAGCGGCACCTGCTGTCACGCCCAGACGGTGAGGAAGTCCAGCAGTGGCGTCAGCAGGTTGACACCGCCATGGTGCAGCTTATCGAGCAACGCCCCGATCTGACGGCGCTGGTCACGCTGGGGCTGAATCACGAGCAACAGCACCAGGAGCTGTTGCTCACCGACATCAAATACAGTCTGTCTTTCAATCCGCTGGCGCCATCGCTGGGACAACCTCTGCCTCCCGGCCGGCCCGTCGGAAACCTCACTTTTCAGCCACTCTCAGGCGGACTGGTGGACATCGGCAATCCCGAGGGCTCCCACTTTGCCTTTGATAACGAAGGCCCGCGTCACCCGGTCTGGCTGGCCCCCTTCGCACTGGCAAACCGGCCCGTGACACAGGGTGAATACCGGGCCTTTGTCGACGATGGAGGCTATCAGCGAGCCGAGTTCTGGCTATCCGACGGATGGGCCTGGATTCAGCAACAGGGCATCAAGGGTCCGCTGTACTGGCATTCAGGTCATCGCGACCACTTTACCCTTGCCGGCCTGCAACCCCTCCACGACAGCCAGATCATGGCCCACGTGAATTACTACGAAGCCGATGCCTATGCCCGCTGGGCGGGCAAGCGCCTGCCCACCGAGCAGGAATGGGAGCTGGCCGCCAGCCAGACACAACCGGCCCGGGGCTTTGTGGACAACGGCCTGTATCAGCCCGGCCATGCCCTCGACACGCCGCTGGCACATCTGTTTGGTGACGTCTGGGAGTGGACCGCCAGTGCCTATCTGCCCTACCCCGGTTTTCGGCCAGCCAGCGGAGCAGTCGGGGAATACAACGGCAAATTCATGTGCAACCAGATGGTGCTACGAGGCGGCTCCTGTGCCACCAGCCGGGACCATATCCGCGCCAGTTACCGTAATTTCTTTTACCCACACCACCGCTGGCAGTTCAGCGGCATCCGCCTGGCAGAAACTCTATGATCCAAGTCGCTACCGCCTCCCCGTTCACGTCCCCTGACTCGCCACTGGGCCCCCATCGCCAGTTACGCCGCAACCTCAATTTCTACGACCTGCAGCCCCCGGCCACCAACATGCTCAGCGAAGTGACCCGTTCACTGACTGCCGCACAGCCCAGCCTGCACCCCAAATTTTTCTACGATAGCGAAGGCTCCCGCCTGTTCGATGCCATTACCCGCACCCCGGAGTACTACCCCACCCGAACCGAATCGGCGATCCTTGATAGCCATGCCGAGGACATCCGGCAACATCTTGGGAGATGTCATACCATTGCCGAACCGGGCGCCGGCAGCTGCGAAAAGGTCCGTCTGCTGCTGGAGCGCTGGGCTCCAGAACAGTACATGCCGCTGGAAATTTCCCGTGCCTGTCTGCTGGAAGCCAGCCAGCGACTGGCCGCTGAGTTCCCCGGCGTAAACATCAGCGCGGTATGCGCGGATTACTGCCAGGCGCTAGCGCTGCCGCAAAACGGGCAACAACCGGGGCGGGTGGTGTTTTTTCCCGGCTCCACCATCGGTAACTTTGATCCGACTGAACGGGCGGCCTTTCTGCGTGGCCTGCACCACTTGGCAGGCCCGGGGGGAGCACTACTGATCGGGGCGGACCTGCAAAAGGACACCGAACGCCTTAACGCCGCCTACAACGACAGCCAGGGACTCACCGCCGCCTTCAACCTGAATGCGCTACACCACCTGAACCGTGAACTGGACTGCCACTTCGACGTATCGCAAATGCGACATCTTGCCTTCTATAACCCCCAACTGAATCGCATCGAGATGCATCTGGAGTGCCTTGCCGACCAACAGTTGCTGCTGGGGCAGCACACGTGCTGCCTGCCCGCAGGCACCCGCATCCATACCGAGAGCTCCTATAAATTTACCGTCGAGGGGTTCTCGAAAGAGCTGTGCGACGCGGGTTTCCAGCCCCTTGGCTGCTGGACAGACCCGGATAAGCTATTCAGCCTTCACCTCGCAGCCACCTGATAGACTGTAAAACTCAGTGCACCTGACCAAGTGTGTAGTGTGAACCCGGTCTGGTACCGTTATACTGAACCGCGTTTTTGTGCGCCCCTGATCGACTGAAACGCCATAAAACCATAATTCCGGCGTGGGGCAATCTGGCTGAGGGAACCTGGATGCTTGAACTGATCAGCGCGGCCCGTCGTCGTAAACGGCCGCCCACACACCAGTTGTTCGATGTCGTCACCCTGGAATTCCGGGTGGGCCTGCTGGACATCGATCTGAACATGCATCTGAACAATGCCAAATATCTCAAGTTCATGGACCGCAGCCGCCTTGAACACGCGGTAGTGACCGGATTGCTCAATCGCATGGTCGATGCCCGCTGTAATGCGGTAGTGGCGAATACCGAAATCGCCTACATTCGCGAGTTACGCCCCTATCAGCAGTTTCAGCTACACACCCGCATTCTGGGCTGGGATGACAAATACGTTTACTACGACCAGCGTTTCGAATCCCTGCGTAAATTGCACACCCACGCATTGCTGCGAGTCGCGAACGTCTACGGTGGCAAATCCGTCAGCCCGCAGACCGTGCAGGAAATGACCGGCATGAACCTGCAGTCCCCGGCGCTGCCTGAGTATGTGGAGCAATGGAAACGTTTGTTGCAGTCGAAAAAACGGCTCACTGAGGCAGACTAGCCAGGGCCGTCATCCAGGATCGCCGTTACCGGCCCGAAATAATAAAGCCCCGGACTCCCGGGGCTTTATTATTTCGGCACGCAAAACTCACCGCGATGGGTGACGGTCAATCCACGGAATAGGTATAGAACGGCGCCCAACGCGGGGCCTTGGTGTCCTTGCCTGCATAGTAGACACCCGCCTCATCCAGCCGCAGATCGGCAATTTCCCGCATGGCAATGGCCTTTGGCACCTGCTGTAACGGGCCCGCTTGCTGATAGTCTTCGGGGTTGGCGACAATTTCTTCCATATCCAGTGGTTTCAATTCCGAATAGCGGAAGTAATAATCCTGGCCACCCTCGATCTTGAGATCCATCTCGAAGACCATCTTCAGATACAGCACGCTGAGGGGGCGGCGGGCGTAGAAGTCATGGTTACCCGCAGGCAGCTCCAGCCAGGTGTAAGCTCCGGCCTTTAGACCAAACAGCTGGGTGGCGTCGAGAAAGAAGACCGGAGCCTGTACTTCTTCGTAGCCCCAACGGGTCACCGGGCGGTAGATGTAGACCATCGCATTACGCGGGTCGAGCGTATCGATGGGTTCGAAGGTTTTCCCCTCTGGCGCATCAAGAAACGCACCGGGCGTGGACGGAAACCCCATCCCCATACCAGAACAGCCAGACAACGCCCAGCTCAAGGCCGCCAGCAGCACAACCAGTCGCATTATTATTCTCCGTCGAACCGTATCCGGGGTGTCCGGTCGGCCCTGTTTATTATTGCCTGCACGATAATCCCCTGCGGGACCGGCTAACTATGGCCGATTTGCACGCCCTGCTCAAGACAGGGCGACCCGGGGTATGCGCAAAATCTGCACGAACGGATCACTGGCCACTCCCCAGCAACGGGAATTCTGGTAGGCTTTCTCCATGGCAGTAAATCGTATTCGTACCCCCTGTATTGGCGTCTGTTCCACCGTCTTTGGTGATACGGTTTGCCGTGGCTGCCGTCGCTTCAGCCACGAAGTGGTGAACTGGAATGCCTACACAGACGAGCAGAAGACCATCGTCTGGAAGCGTCTGGATCTACTGCTCACCCAAGTGGTGGATAACTACTTTATCGTGCACAACGCCACCCTGCTGGCCGAACAAATGGATTTCCAGAATCTGCGTTACCAGCCCCAACTATCCCCCCAGGGCTGGATCCCGGAGCTGCTCAAGGCCGCTGGCCGCCAGACCATCCCCTACGACCGCTTCGGGCTTCAGCCTCTGGCCAGCGCCAAAGACATTCCCCCCCGCCAGCTCTACGAGCAAATCAGCCTTGAGTGTCATGCCTTGTCCCAGGCCCACTACGACCGCTCCTATGCACGCCCGGTCCGTTTGGTCGCCGAACTCACCGAGCACGCGGCCCGGGAGAAGGGGCTAATCTAGGGAGCCTTTGAATGCCCCCTTGCATGCTCAGCGTGGCTGACAGGACGTGCTCGCACTCATAGGGCCCCTTTATTGGTTCATCGCGGGCACGGCGCCCCCCGATGACCCATCACCAACCCGCGTTGCCGCTTGTCGCTGGAAGCTTGCCCCGCATTTGTCCCAATCTGACTCTTTACCCCCCTAAACAACACCATTGATCAATGGCACATTTACGGAATGAACATTCATTTCTGAATGAGAGGCCACCATGACAGCTGTAGCCACCGCCACACCGGCAAGTCGCCGGGAAGCCCAGAAACGGGACACCATCCTGCGCGCGGCGCTCAAGGTTTTTGCCGAGTCAGGCCTGCACGGCACCCCTGTTCCCCCGATTGCGGCAGAAGCCGGGGTCGGGGTCGGGACGCTGTACCGCTATTTCGACAGTAAGGAAGCACTAATCAACGCGGTATTCTGCGATGCCAAACAGCGCCTGCAGGATCACCTGCTTAGCGACCTGGACCTGCTTAACCCCAGCCGCGCCCTGTTCGATACGCTCTGGGCCCGCCTTACCACCTTTGCCCGGCAAGACCCCGAGAGCTTCCAGTTTCTGGAAATGCAGGATCACCACAGCTACCTGACCCCCCATAGTCGCAGCCAGGAACAGGCGCTGCTGATCCCGCTTGGCATGATGGTCATCGTCGGGCAGCGCAACGGTCTACTGGGTGAGCACCTGAAGCCGGACCTGGCCATCGCCCTGTTCTGGGGAGCCTTCGTCGGCGTCTTCAAGGCAGAGCGGCTCAACTACCTCACTCTGGATGACGACGACCTGAAGCGGGCACGGGATGCCTGCTGGTTCGCCATCGCCAACCACAACACCCCCGACAACCAGCACAGAGACGCAGCCCAATGAACCCAACCCATATTCTGATCACCGGTGGTGCTGGCGCCATTGGCGCGCAACTGGCCGCCCGTTTTCGCCAACAGCACCCTGATGCCAGCCTGACCCTGGTGGACCTGAACCCGGACGCACTGGAGCCCGTCGCCCGGCAGCATGATGCCTGTGCCGAAATCTGTGATTTGACGGATATCGACGCCTTGGCTGAGTGGTGGCAGTCGCTGGTAGACCGTCGCGGGCCGGTGGATGTGCTGGTCAATTGCGCAGGCATCATGGACATCATGACGCTCACTGGCACTGGCTGGGAGCGGGGCAAACGCCTGATCGACATCAACTTTACCGCCCCCATGCGGCTCATGGATCTGGCCTTGCCCAACATGATCGAGCACCGCCATGGCTGCGTGATCAACGTGTCCAGTATGGCCGGGCGCGTACCCATTCGCGGTTGCAGCTATTACGGCGGGGCCAAGGCGGGCATCGGTCTGGCATCGGAAATCGCCCGCCTGGATCTGAAAAAACAGGGCGTCAATGTGGTCACCGTCTACCCCGGCCCGATCTATTCCGGGCTGGAAAGCCATGCCCGCAGTCAGGTGAAACGGGGGCCGGTATCGCGCTTTATTCCTACCGGCAAACCGGACGTGCTTGCCGATCGCATCTACCGTGCGTTTCGCACCGGGGGCGCACGGGTGATTTACCCGGACATCTACAGCCTGGCCAAGCAGGTGGCCAACCTGAACCTCACCAACAAAGCCATGGACTTCTTCAGTCCACAGCCTAACCAATAAACGGAATGACCATGACTCAACATGCCAACACACCCGTTCACGATGTGCTGATTGTCGGTGCCGGCATCAGCGGTATCGGCCTGGCCATCAAGTTACAGGAAGCCGGAATCACCAACGTGGTCATTCTGGAAAAAGCCGCCGATCTTGGCGGTACCTGGCGCGACAATACTTACCCCGGGTGCGCCTGCGATGTGCCGTCCGCGCTTTATTCCTACTCCTTCGCCCAGAAACCGGACTGGACCCGCGCCTTTGCCGGCCAGGCCGAAATTCTTGATTATGTCCGTGACACTGCCCAGCGTTACGGCGTGCCTTCCTACATCCGTTTCAACCAAGGGGTGGAGCGGGCGCAGTGGCGTGAGGAGCGCAACCTGTGGGAGGTCCAAACCGCCGATACCCTGTACCTGGCGCGCACCGTGGTGGCCTGCTCCGGGTATCTGCACGAACCGGTGATCCCGGACATCCCGGGCCTCGACTCCTTTACCGGCAAGCTGTTCCATTCCTCACGCTGGGATCACCAGCACGATCTGACGGGGGAGCGCGTCGCCGTAATTGGTACCGGCGCTTCCGCGATCCAGTTTGTGCCGGAGATTCAGCCCAAGGTGCAACAACTCACCCTGTTCCAGCGCACGCCGCAATGGGTGCTCCCCAAACCGGATCACAGCATTCCCAAAGTGGAGGAGAACTTCTTCCGCCTCCCCTTCACCCTCAATGCCTGGCGCAAGATGCTCTATGGGGGCTTTGAAACATTCGGCATCGGTTTCCGGCGCCCGGCCATGCTTCGCCAGATCCAGAAGCTGGGCCTCGCCCATCTCAAGGTCGCGATCAAGGACCCTGAACTACGCGCCAAACTCACCCCCGACTACACGCTGGGATGCAAGCGGGTCCTGCTCAGCAACAACTACTACCCCGCCCTGAACCAGCCCAACGTGGATGTCTTTCACACCGGACTGAAAGAAGTGCGGGGCAATACCCTGGTTGGCCACGACGGCAGCGAATGCGAAGTCGACACCATCATTCTGGGCACCGGATTCTTCGTTACCGAACCGCCCATCGCCGACCATATTTTCAACGATGCCGGCGACTCTCTCAGTGACATGTGGCGGGACGGCATGCAGGCCTATCGCGGCACCACCATTGCCGGTTTACCCAACGCCTTCATGGTACTGGGCCCCAATCTGGGCATCGGCCACAACTCGGCCTTTATCGTTATCGAAGCGCAAATTCGCTATATCGTCAGCAGCCTCACCACCATGCGCGAGAAGCAACTGGCACGTATCGAGGTGAAAGAAGAGGTTCAACAACGCTATAACCTGAAGGTTCAAAAGGATCTGCAAGGCACCGTCTGGAACACCGGTGGCTGCTCCAGTTACTACCTGGACAAGAACGGATTCAACAGTGTCGGCTTCCCCTGGAGCACCCTGGAAATGCAGCGGCTGCTCAACCACTTTGATGCCGACAGCTACCATCAGCAACCCGCCACCGAACAGGTATTTTGATCATGGCCAACCCGACCTCCCCTCGCCGCGCCCTGGTGATCGGCTGCGGCGGTGTTGCCGGCGGCGCCTGGAGCATTGCCGCCCTACATCAACTGGAACAACAACTGGGCTGGGACTGCCGTGACGCAGACATTCTTATCGGCACCTCCGCCGGAGCCGTCATTGCCTCCCTGCTAGGCAGCGGCATCAGCGTCGATCAGCTGCTGGCCTGTCAGCAAGGGACCAGCGATACATGCCACTGGAATCACGACACCGATACCGGAGGCGCCCTGCCGCCCCTGCCCGGCGCCCGCCTGACCGGCAAACAACTGATCCGCAAAGGGCTGCGGGGTGAAGTATCCGCCCTAACCGCCCTGTGTGGCCTGATGCCCGCCGGTCAATTCGACATGCAGGCCTTCCGCAAGCTGGTCAACGGTGCGGCCAATGGCAACCCCTGGGTCAGCCACCCCGCCACCTGGATCATGGCCGTGGATACCACCAGCGGCCGGCGCATTCCGTTCGGTAAAGGCGGCGCCCCCAGCGTGCGTATCGATGATGCCGTATGTGCCTCCTATGGGGTGCCTTGCTGGTGCCCACCGGTCACCGTGGATGGCCGTACCTACATTGACGGCGGCGTCGCCTCCCCCACCTCCGCCGATATGCTGGTAGACGCTGCCGTGGAAGAGGTCGTCATCCTCGCCCCCATGGCGTCGCGCCAACCCGACAAGCCCTGGCACCCGTTCGAGCGTATCGAACGACGTGTCCGGCGTTACATGACAGGCATTGTGGATCGGGAAGTCGCAGCACTGGAAAAAGCAGGTAAGCGTGTGATCCGGATCGAGCCCCAGGCAGAAGACCTGAAGGCGTTTGGTTACAACATGATGGACCCCGGCCGCCGCAAACACGTGCTGGCCACCGCCATAGCCAGCACGCCGGCCACCGTGCGAGCCGCGCTTTAGCGTCGCCAGCTACAGTTGCTCAACGGCATCACTGAGCGAGCGCTGGATTTGCTCCAGCGCTCCTCGTGCCAGCTGTCCTTCTGAATGGGCCATAACGCCTAGCACAATTGCCCCGACAGCCATCGCAACCAGACTAAACAGCAGCCACTTTTCCTTCTCGATCTTGCGAACCTTGTGTGGCTCTCGGTCGTTATTGTTCGAGTCACGCATATCACCTCCACCAGATCTCTGGTTCTACGCCTGCCAAGGGCGGATTTCAAACCCGCCATGGAAACGCTCCATCACAGACGGCTCAAGTGAGGCCGGGAAGGCACCCGAAAACGAAAAAGGCCGTAACAGCAAGCTGCTACGGCCTTTTTCTGAGATGGTGCGCCAGGAGGGAGTTGAACCCCCACACCTCTCGGCACCAGAACCTAAATCTGGCGTGTCTACCAATTCCACCACTGGCGCAATGGGCGGCTATTCTAACAGGGCAATGCGCAATTGCCAGAGGGCCCAGCGAAAAACTTCCGCCGTGCACTAGCCTCCCTGAAGGATGCGGTAGAGTGCCTGCAGGTCCTTGTCGATCTTGTTAACCTTGGCCGACAGGGCCGACACTTGCTGACTATCCAGGCTGGGCGTAGCCACCTGCTGAACAACCGGTGCGTCTTGACTCTGGCGATTGGCCAGTGCCGTCAAACGGCCAGAAAGGGCACCAAGACTTTTATCCATCCCGTCCAGGCGCTTGGCCAAGGCTGCATTTTCTTCACTCTGGTTTCCCATCTTCGCCAGCGAAACCGTCATTGCTCGCACCTTGCTGTTCAGCTCACGGAAATCTTCACGGAGCCGGGCAAGATCTGAAACGCCAACGCTGCTCCCCTTTTCAGCGCTTGGAGACTGAGGGGGAGCAACCGATGCCGTTTGTGCGGAAGCAAGCTGGTAAAACTCCTGACGAAGGTCGCTCAGCTCCTGACGTGTGTCCTGGTTGATGAACCACTGGGTCACCGCAACCGTCGCAGCAGCAAGCGCCAGGGCAAGGGAAAACCAAACCACTCCTGAGCGGCCGCTATCCGATACCCTGACAGGTGTGTTTTTCTTGTGCACTCCGAGAGGAATCGGGGCGTTATCACTCGCCGGCGCAGGAACAGCCAATACATCCTGATTGAGTCCCTGTAACCTGCGCTCTTTCGTTTCTGGCAGTCTGGCCATGGCCACATGCCCTTTCTTGTGTTTTTTTATTGGGAAAGGGACACAACGCAACCCTCTCCCTCCCCCCTGGAAGGCGTTTTAACGGCCTTCCAGCTTGTCCAAGCGACTATTCACCTGCAAGCGGTACGCATCGAACGCTGCTACCGCAGCCTCGGTATCATCTACTCTGGCGTCCAGTGCCGTGAGGCTACCTTGCGCCTTTTCCAACTTGGCCAGTGCGGTCTTCACGTTTTGCTGCTGTCGCTCGAGCTGCCCAATATTTTCGACCAGTACATCCAGCTGAGTCTGCATCTGGCTGATCTGGGTCTGCCATTGCTGACTGCTCTTATTGACCGCGGACACTGCACTCTCTACCTGCTTTTTCAGCGTGGCAGCCTCCTGATTCAGGCCCTTGATCTTGCCATCGACCCCTGCCTGGGCTTTCTTCACCGACTCCACCGAGCTCCCCAGCGCGGAAAGCTTTTTGCCCTGCTCGGCGATGTCCGCCTTGTTGCGCTTGTTGCTGAGGTCCCAGAGCTTGCGAATTTCTGTTCGGTTATCTTCCAGCGCCTTGCTATGTGCCCTCACCAGGTCCTGCAATTTCCCGGAGGACTGATTAAGGCTCTCATCCGTCGCGGAAAGACGCGACTGCAGGTTACCGAGTTGCTCACTGGACTCTGTCAGCCGATTGTCTAACTGGGCCTGAAGCACACCCACCTGCCGGTGAAACCATACTGCAAGCACCGCAATCAGCACGACCAGAACCAGACAAGCTGCCATCCAACCGCCCCCACCGGTCGGTGCTGGCTTTTGAGGGGCAGGCTTGGCTTTCGCTTTCCCCGAACCATTCCCCCTATCGGCGGGCTTGCCCGTTGAGGGCGCCGCTGCGACGGGCTTGCCCGGGCGTACCGGTTCATCAACGGAAATATCGTCCAGATCACCCAGATTGACTTCACGATCTCGTGTCATGCCTGATGCCTTGTATCCTAATCATCCAACGCCCCAGGGGCGCAATCATACTTCACAGACAACGTCTATACTGTCGACGCTGTCGCTCGGGAAACCACGATTATTACTCCCCACGCTTCTCGAACAGAGGCTGGTCTGTCGCGTAGTAGATAGCCTCGCCAATTTCATGCTTGCCATCTTCATTCTCAAGCAGTGGGATAAAGATCACCCAGGGACGCACTTCACGGTGATCGACTTCTGCCCAGACGCCAACCACCTTTTCGCCCTCATCGTTTTCGATTTCATGAAGGCGATAGATCGACATCATGTTCACTTCCGGCTGCTCATTGCCAATCTGACGCAACTTCATGAACAACCCCTTGGCCCAGTCTTCCGGGTCCGGGGCCTCTTCTTTTGCACCGGAATACCCCACTACCTGCAAATTGCCATCAACACTGATCAGGCCGAAAGGGTACATGCCGCCCGACTTGGCGATGGCCTCCAGAGCCTGTCGAATACCCGCCTGAGCCAGAGCATCCATGTCTTTCTGGGCATCGCTTTTCTCGGTCGCGGGCGGAGTGGAATCATCGGCACTCCAGACCGGGGAAACGTTCATTACGGCGAACAGGAAAATGGCTGTCAAAAAACGCATATCGCACCTTTGTTGTTGTACTGGCCGCCTTACCAGAAAGTCCCGATCAGGGATTACGGCATGCGTAATCAGGGACTCTCAGCGGCTGCGGAGTGCTGGTGACGCTATCAGAGTTACCCAACCGTCGCCAGACAGATACAAAAAGGACCGCAAAGCGGCCCTTTTAGTTTCCTGAGCGGTGCCCGAAGGAAGAACACCGTTTATCTCAGTCCAACTTATGCAGCGAAGTTTTCCGCGGCAAAGTCCCAGTTGATCAGGTTCCAGATGGATTCCAGGTACTTGGGACGGGCATTGCGGTAATCCACGTAGTAGGCGTGCTCCCACACGTCCACGGTGAACAGCGGGGTCTGGCCCTTGCCGTGCGCAATGGGGGTGTCGGCGTCGTCAGTGTTGACGATTTCCAGGCTGCCATCGCTGTTCTTCACCAGCCAGGTCCAGCCGGAACCAAAGTTGCCGGTCGCCTTGGCATTGAACTGGCTTTTGAACTCGTCAAAAGAACCGAATGCCTTATCGATCGCAGCACCCAGATCGCCAGCGGGAGCGCCACCGCCGTTCGGGCTCAGGCTGTTCCAGTAAAAAGTGTGGTTCCATACCTGGGCAGCCTGGTTAAACAGACCGCCTTGCGCGCTCTTGATGATGTCTTCCAGGGATTTGCCTTCGTTGTCGGTACCGGCAACCATTTCGTTGAGCTTGGTCACGTAAGCGTTGTGGTGCTTGCCGTGGTGAAACTCGAGAGTCTCGGCAGAGATATGCGGTTCCAGTGCGTTCTTCTCGAACGGCAGCGGCGGTAGTTCAAAAGCCATAGTCATTTCCCCTGACGGTGTTTCCCGGCCGCGCACACGGCCGGGGTGGAATTCTCCGCTGACAACGCATCGCTGAAGTCAGCGGCTGATAAATCCTGTCTCCATGGATTCTGCGTCAATCCATGGAGACAGGATCATAACAAGCTACGGGCCACTATCTCCAGCGTAAACCCTGTAATTACAGGGTTTTACCCTTGCTGCAAAAGAGTATGAATCTCATCTGCAACTGGCTGTGACCGGCAGGTCCTTGTGACATGGGGCGCCCCTTCCTTGTTTCAAGTACAATGCGCCCCAATTTTCACGATACCTATCACGCCAGTGAACTTTGGCAGGAGAAAAGCATGTCTGATGATGCAATCGTCATTGTAAATGGTGCCCGTACCGCCATGGGTGGTTTCCAGGGCTCCCTGTCTGCAGTCAGCGCCCCTGAACTGGGTGCCGCCTCTATCCGTGAAGCCGTGGCTCGTGCCGGCCTGAAACCGGAAGACGTGCAGGAAGTGATCATGGGCTGTGTGCTGCCTGCCGGCCTCAAGCAAGGCCCCGCCCGTCAGGCCATGCGTCAGGCTGGCCTGCCCGATAATGTCGGCGCCACCACCATCAACAAGCTGTGTGGCTCTGGCATGAAAGCCACCATGTTCGCCTACGACTCCATCAAGGCTGGCACCAACGACATCGTTGTCTCCGGTGGCATGGAATCCATGACCAATGCCCCCTACGTGCTGGACAAGGCTCGCAGCGGCATGCGCATGGGACACGGTCAGGTCTATGACCACATGTTCCTCGACGGTCTGGAAGATGCCGAAACCGGCCGACTGATGGGCTCCTTCGCCCAGGAAGTGGCAGACAAGCGCAGCATCTCCCGCGAAGACATGGACAACTACGCCATCGAGTCCCTGAAACGCGCCCAGGCCGCCATCGATAACGGCTGGTTCAAGGACGAGATCGTTCCGGTCACCGTGAAAACCCGCAAGGGTGAAGTGGTGGTGGATACCGATGAACAACCCGGCAACGCCAACATCGAAAAGATCCCGACCCTGCGTCCGGCCTTCGCCAAAGACGGCACGGTAACCGCAGCCAACGCCAGCTCCATCTCCGATGGTGCATCAGCACTGGTGCTGGCCCGCGAGTCTGTGGCCAACGACCGTGGCCTGCAGCCACTGGCCCGCATCCTCGCCCATGCCACCAACAGCAAGCACCCCAGCGAATTCACCATTGCCCCTATCGGTGCCACCGAAGCGGTCATGAAGAAAGCGGGCTGGAGCGTGGACGACGTGGATCTGTTCGAGATCAACGAAGCCTTCGCCATGGTTGCCATGATGCCGATGATCGACCTGGGCATTCCCCATGAAAAGGTAAACATCCACGGTGGCGCCTGCGCTTTGGGCCACCCGGTGGGTTCTACCGGTTCACGCATTATCCTTACCCTGATTCACGCGCTGAAACGCACTGGCGGCAAACGCGGTGTGGCCAGCCTGTGCATCGGTGGCGGTGAAGCCACCGCCGTGGCCATCGAGCTGGTGTAACACTGCCACCGGCCATACAAAACGGGGCCTTGCTGGCCCCGTTTTTTGTTGCTCAGTTTCTTCCCCGGTTCCACTCTCCCACCTCGAAACATCCGCTTTCACTTTAAAACTCTGTTGCACTTTAAAGGCCAAATTGGCCACCCGGCGTATACGCAAAGCCCCCTTTCACCTGTACCCTGACCGGCTAGTCACCATTTTGGGCTTGGTACAGTCCCCGGGAGCCTCATGTCCGCATTACCCGTTATTACCGCCATGGGCGGCATCAATGCCGCAGGTCGCAGCGCGCTGCATTTTGGTTACCAGCGCCTGGTCATCGACGCCCTCGCGGAATCGGCCCGACAGGAGACCCTGACCAGCTTGGCTCGCCTGACCGGACAGACCCCGGACGCCCAACTTGCCAACACCCTGATTCGTGCTCTGCCCGCAGAGCACCGCCTTCATGCCGCCATCAGCGGCACCAGCGACATTCCCGTTACCCTGGAAATGCGCAACATGGATCTGCCTGACCCGCTACCCGCAGGCTGGCAGGTCACCCCTATCGACAAGCGTCGCAGCAAGGTCACCCTGCCTGCGGGACTGAACCTGAATGTGCCCCACGATGCCCCCCGCCGGGTCAGCGCCGCGGGCCAGCTCCCTGATGGCTTCGATCCCGGTGCCCTGTATGCGTCACGCAGCCACCCCCGAGCCCTGCAAATGGCGATCTTCGGGATCAGCGACGCGCTGGGGGATCTGGGGATGGACTGGGCCGCCGTGGCCAGCAAGGTTCGGCCGGACCAGATCGCGGTATATGCCAGCAACGCCATGTCGCAAATGGACGACTATGGATTGGGTGGCGTGATGCGTTTCCCACCCAATGGCCACCGCATTACCTCCAAACAGGTGCCATTGGGGCTGGGAGAGATGACCGCCGATTTCCTCAATGCCTATGTGCTGCATTCGGTGGGCACCACCGGCGGCATGCTCGGAGCCTGTGCCACCTTCCTCTACAACCTGGAAAAAGGGGTACAGGCCATTCGCAGCGGCAAGTGCCGGGTGGCCATCGTGGGCACCAGCGAAGCCCCGCTGGTGGCAGAAATCATGGAAGGCTACCGTGCCATGGGCGCGCTGGCAGAAGACCAGGATCTGGCCGCACTGGATGGCGCCAGCCAGGCGGATGTGCGTCGTGCCTGCCGCCCGTTCTCCGCCAACTGCGGTTTTACCATGGCCGAGTCCGCCCAGTTCACTGTACTGATGGACGATACCCTCGCTCTGGAACTCGGCGCAGATATTCTTGGCGCAGTGCCGGATGTGTTTATCCACGCTGACGGGGCCAAGAAATCCATCTCCGCTCCCGGTGTGGGCAATTACCTGACCATGGGCAAGGCCGCCGCCCTCACCCGCCAACTGATCGGCGAGCGGGGCCTGCAGCAACACAGTTTTGTGCATGCCCACGGCACCGGCACCCCGCAGAACCGGGTGACAGAGTCGGTCATTCTGGATCGTACTGCGGCCGCCTTCGGTATCGAAAACTGGCCCATTGTCGGCATCAAATCCTATGTGGGGCACTCGCTGGGCAGCGCCGGGGGCGACCAGCTGGCGGCGACACTGGGCAGCTTCGCCCACGGCATCCTCCCGGGTATTCGTACCATCGATCATATCGCCGACGACGTGCACCGCCAGCACCTGAACTTCTGTCTGGAGCATCAGCAGCAGGATGACCTGCAGGCCAGTCTGATCAATTCCAAGGGGTTTGGTGGCAACAACGCCACCGCCGTGGCCCTGTCTGGCTCGGTCACCGAAACCATGCTCCGTCAGCGCCATGGCAACAAGGCCATGAGCGCCTGGCAAAGCGCCAGAGACACCACCCTGGCCTGCAAGGCGGCTTACCGTCACCACTGCCTGACAGAAGCCCCCGCCCCCGTGTACAAGTTCAACGAGGGCGTCATGGGGGATGAACAGGTCAGCCTCACACGTGACGCCGTACAACTGGCCGGCGGTGATGCCATGGCCTTTGATGACGATGCCGGGCTAAGGGAGTTTCAGCTGGACCGCTGAGGCTCTGCAGAACAAGGGAGCCTCTGAATAACGCCTCGCATGCTCAGCCTTTCAGGCTGGAGCGCACATCTGCTGCACACTCCAGGCCGCGCTGAGTACGCAAGGAGTGATTCAGAGGGTCCCAAGATCTTGCTGCCAACCCCGCACCGCCCTAAAGTGCCGGCATGACAAAAATCAAACTCGCGCTGCTGGCGCTGATCGCGGTCATTGCCGCCACCGCCCTCTGGCACCGGTATAAGCCGCTACCCGACGGACTGACCCTGCATGATGGGCCCCTGCCGGCCCATAACCTTGCCTTGCTGGTCGACGACACCTGGGAAACGCCTGACGGACAGCGCGGCATGCGCCAGGCCATTTTTGACGACATCTTCCGTCTGATCGACCAGGCACAACGGCTGGTGCTCGTGGACATGTTCCTGTTCAACGATTTCAAGGGCGCCGACGACGACAATCACCGCGCCCTGTCCCGGGAACTCACTGACGCGTTACTGGCCAAGCGTGAGCAACAAGTGCCAGTGGTTCTGATCACCGACCCCCTCAATACCCTTTACGGCGGACTGCGCAGCACGTCTCTGGAACAACTGAAACACGCCGGGGTGACCGTTGTGATGACCCCGCTGCCAGCACTGCGTGATTCCAACCCGGGCTGGTCTGGTTTGTGGCGCCTGTGCTGTCAGTGGCTTGGCAATGATATCGATGGGGGATGGCTTCCCAACCCCATGGGGGATGGCAAGGTAACCCTGCGCAGCTATCTGGCCCTTCCCAACTTCAAGGCCAACCACCGCAAAACCCTGGTTGTCGACGAAGGCAGCGACTGGACCGCGCTGGTCACCAGCGCCAATCCCCACGATGGCAGCAGCGCGCACAGCAACATCGCCCTGCGCTTCAGTGGCTCCTCTGTAGGCGCCGTGGCACACAGCGAATGGAAAATTGCCGAACTGGCGGGCATTACCCTTCCTCCCCGGCCCGCCATTCAGCCAACACCAGCGATTGATCACAACACCACGCTGGAGGTCCTCACCGAGGCGGCCATCCGCGACGCCTTGCTGGACACTATCGCCCGCAGCAAAGACGGTGACGCGCTGGAAGTGTCTGTCTTTTATCTGTCCCACCGTCCGCTGATTGAGGCCCTCAAAGATGCACACCAACGCGGCGTCCAGGTACGGGTATTACTTGACCCAAACAAGGATGCCTTTGGTCGTGAAAAGAACGGCATCCCGAATCGCCCCGTGGGGGCCGAGTTGCACGAAGCAGGAATCCCGCTGCGCTGGTGCAATACCCAAGGCGAACAGTGCCATACCAAGATGTTGATGTGGCGCAACGCGGAGCACGCAGAGCTGATCCTTGGCTCGGCCAACTTCACCCGCCGCAATCTGGATAACCTGAATCTGGAAACCAGCGTCAGACTCACCGCCCCTGCCGCACACCCGGTCATGGTCAAGGCGACGGATACCTTTGCCCGACGCTGGGAAAACCGTCGCGGTGAAACGCACAGCACCGACTATGCGACCTATGCGGATGAGCGTCTTTGGACATACTGGCTCTACCGGGTCATGGAATTCACCGGTATCAGTAGTTTCTAGGGAGCCTCTGAAAAACAGGCACCCCTTGCCGGAAAGGCATACACTGGAATGACCAGATCAGGTTGCGACAGGGAGTCCGACATGACGGTTCCAGATCCAGACACGCTTGCAGCAACCCTTCGCGAGACCAGTGATGAGCAAGGCGCACAGCTCCTGGCCCGACTGGAAAGCGACGACATTCAGGCCGTTCTCGGCCAACTTCCCGCAGAGAAGGCCGCCTCCGTGGCGGCCCACCTCCTCGACAATCAGCCCCGCCGCATTCGCGATACCCATGCCGCCATTTCCGGGGTCGAGAAAAGCATCAGCGAGCTGATGACCCCGGCCCCCGCCATCCTGCCCCCCGAGAGCACTGCCGCAGAAGCATTGGCGTTTCTGGTGAAAACCAAGGACATCGCCGACATCACCTACATTTACGTGACAGACAACCAAACGCTGGTCGGGGTGGTCGTGATGCGGGATCTGATTCTCGCCAAGCCAGCCCAGACCCTGGCAGACATCATGATCGCTGAACCGTTCGCCTTTGCGCTGGACACGCCGATCCGGGACGCCATTTCCGAAGTGCTCAGCCGCCACTATCCGTGCTATCCGGTGGTGGATGCTGACGGCACGCTGATCGGCATTGTCAGAAGCTGGAAACTCTACGAACGTATCGCCGCCGAGATCAGCGGCCAGGCAGGCGCTCAGGTTGGTGTGGCGAGAGAAGAGCAGATCAATACCCCGATACTCTCCGCCTTTCGCATGCGTCATCCCTGGTTGCAGGTCAATCTGTTAACAGCCTTTGCCGCGGCGTTTGTGGTCGGGCTGTTCGAAGACACCATCACCCGTATTGTCGCGTTGGCCGTGTTCCTGCCGGTGCTGGCAGGCCAGAGTGGCAACACCGGATGCCAGGCCATGGCCATCACATTGCGAGGGCTCACTCTCGGTAAGTTACGCGACTACCCGGTACACCGGTTATTGCGAAAGGAAATCCTGCTCGGCGCACTCAACGGCGTGCTTTCCGGGGCGGTCGCCGGCATTGCCATGACACTCTACGCACTGGCCACTGGCGCCACGCAACCGGTGATGCTGGGGGTTGTCATTATCGTGGCCATGACGGGGGCCTGTATCGGTAGTGGCTTGTTCGGGGTGCTGGTCCCCTTGACGCTGAAACGCTTCGGCGCAGATCCGGCCACCGCCAGCAGCATCTTCCTGACCACCTTCACCGACATCCTCGGTATGGGGCTGATGTTGCTGCTCGCCACCACCCTGATCAACTGACACTGAGACTATTCGGAAACCGCCTCGTTTTTTGGGGGCCTCTGCTGGAACCAATACAACCCACTGACCGCGCCATTCACAAGCCAGGCGGCAGCGATCAGGCCACCCGTCATCGGCCAGTGCCACGCCAGCGGGAGGCGCTCGGTACCGGGAATCGCGAGCAGGAACATCGCGGTTTCCATGGCGGCCAGCAATAGCGGTGCGATGATGCGCGCCAGATAATGCAACTCGATACCCAGCCAGCGCAGCATGGCGGCGGCCATCGTCAGCCCCAGCCAGATCACAATCAGTCCACCAATGATGACCGCCATCATGCGTCCTCTCCATTCTGCACGCCATACAAGGCGTCGCGGCCATGCCGTACTTCCATGCCTTCCCGGACCTTTTTGGTCAGGCCTTTCACCACCAGCGCATAGGAGTGATCTATCATTCTTTCGATCTCGCCCACCGGGATAGAACCGTCCAGCCTGACGGTGTTCCAGTGCTTCTTGTTCATGTGATAACCCGGCAACACCGCTGCAAAAATATCACGCAGTGCCAGCGCCTGGTCCGGGTCGCACTTGAGGTTCATGCGCCCTTCTCCCTGCTCTTCACCCAGGGTGGCAAACATCTTGCCCCGCACCTTCATCACCGCCACATCAGGCCCGAAAGGATAGTCTTCCATCGCTTCGGGCTTGCCGAGGAGATATTGGCGAGCGGTATCAACGTCCATGTCCACCTCGTTCAATGCAGGTTCCATTGCCCGACCCGTAGTAAAACGGCCATGTTTAGCAGGGGCAGGTTCTTCGGTTTTCGCTGTTAACTGTTAACTGCCTTCTCAGATTTCCCGCGTCTCACGGAACAAGATATCCGGATGCCGCTCTTGCGCCAGCTGCAGGTTGACCCGGGTCGGCGCCAGATAGGTCAGGTGGCCGGCACCGTCACGGGCCAGATTATCATGGGCCTTGCGTTCAAACGCAGCCATCTCTCGGTCACTGTCCGCTTCCACCCAACGGGCGGTGGCCACACTCACCGGTTCATAGCGACAGTCAACACCGTACTCCCCTTTCAGACGGGCGGCGACCACATCAAACTGCAGGGTACCCACCGCCCCCAGAATCACGTCGTTATTGCGCAGCGGGAAGAACACCTGGGTCGCGCCTTCTTCGGCCAGCTGGGTAAGCCCCTTATGCAGCTGCTTGCTTTTGAGCGGATCATTGAGCACCACGCGCTGAAACAGCTCCGGTGCGAAGTGGGGAATCCCGGTGAAGTTAAGATCTTCGCCTTCAGTGAAGGTATCGCCAATCTGGATCGTGCCGTGGTTATGCAGGCCGATGATGTCACCGGAAAACGCCTCTTCCACATTGTCACGCTCGCCCGCCAGAAAGGTCAGCGCATCGGCAATACGTACGTCTTTACCCGTGCGCACCTGCTTGAGCTTGATGCCCTTTTTGTACTTGCCGGAACAGATGCGCATAAAGGCCACCCGGTCTCGGTGCTTGGGGTCCATGTTCGCCTGGATCTTGAACACGAAACCGGTCATTTTCTCTTCGGCGGCCTCTACCGTGCGCGAGGTGGCATCCCGGGGCTGGGGCGGCGGCGCCCACTCCACCAGGCCATCGAGCATATGGTCGACACCGAAGTTACCCAGCGCAGTACCAAAAAAGACCGGTGTCAGTTTGCCTGCCAGGAAGCGTTCCAGATCGAATTCGTGGCTGGCGCCCTGCACCAGCTCAAGGGTATCGCGCAGCTCTTCGGCGTAATCAGCGCCTACTGCAGCATCCAGCTCGGGATTGTTCAGTCCCTGGATCTCGCGCACGTCCTGCACGGTGTGGCCCTGCCCGGTTTTGTACAACACCGTGGTGTCGCGCAGCAGGTTGTAGACCCCCTTGAAACTTTTGCCCATGCCGATGGGCCAGGTGATCGGCGCGCACTCGATATTGAGCACGTCCTCGATTTCATCCAGCACCTCGATACCGTCACGGACATCCCGGTCGAGCTTGTTGATAAAGGTAAGAATCGGCGTATCCCGCAAACGACAGACTTCCATCAGTTTGACGGTTCGCTCTTCTACCCCCTTGGCGGCATCGATCACCATCAAGGCGGAATCCACGGCGGTAAGGGTTCGGTAGGTATCTTCCGAGAAGTCGGCGTGCCCGGGGGTATCCAGCAGGTTGACGGTGGCGCCCTTGTAAGGGAACTGCATGACCGAGGTCGTCACGGAAATGCCCCGCTCCTTCTCCATCTCCATCCAGTCAGAGGTGGCGTGCTTGCCGGACTTCTTGCCCTTCACGGTACCTGCGCTCTGGATCAGGTTTCCGTACAGCAGCAGTTTTTCGGTAATGGTGGTCTTACCGGCGTCCGGGTGCGAAATGATCGCGAAGGTGCGGCGCTTGGCCACCTGGTCTTGCAGGCTCATGAAGCGGGTCTCTGACTGGCAATTTCGAGGGCGCGAGTATAGCAGCCTTGCGCCCCTGTCGCAGCGCGATCAGACGATGCCTGAGCCTTTCAGCTGACGCTGGCGCATCAGCAGGTACAGCGCGAAACCCACCGCCACACCGGGCACGATCCCCAGTACAAGGGCCAGCCAGCCCCCGCGAATCTGGTAGCGCTGGCGCTCAAACAGCACCCAGATGGCCAGAATCACCCAGCAAAGGATCACATCCGTGGCATAGCCAGCCGCAAAGGGATTCACGAAGCCGGCAGCAAAAGCCCCAATGATATCCGGGTTCTCCAGCAAGGGCGGGCCCGCCAGCACCAGAAGTGCGCCACAAAAGATCAGGGCCACCATGATCAACAGGCGGCGAAAAAGCGTTTCAGACACGCGTATTCTCCCTTGGATCCATCCAGTCAGTGCTGCCATGGTTGGCAATTTGTGACAGCCTGTCCAGCTTTTACGCTTTTCCGGTGCTACCGGATTGGGACTCCTCGCAGGCAGTGCTAGAGTGAGACTTTCATTTTGCTGATGGACCCCTGCCATGAACCTTGTTGCCCGACTTTCCTGCCTGCTTTCCCTGGCGTTGCTGCTCGCTGCCTGCAGCCAGACTCCAGACACCGGCGAAGCCCGCAAGGTACTGGAAGCAGAACTGGAAAACGCCCACCTTGCCGAGCTGCTGGAGATTGCCTCGCTGGAAAAGCACAACGGCTACGAAGATGGCAACGGCCTCTACACCATTGAGGTGAGCTACGAACTGGAAGCTCGGGAGAGTCTCTCGGACTATGCTAACCAGGTGAAAGCTGACGAAAGCCTGTCAGGCATGGACCGCTTCGCCATGATCATGGCACTCAGCGCCCTGCGGGTGGAGTATGGCAATTTTCAGGCAGGCGATACCTTTGAGGAAAAACGTGTACTGACCTTCCGGGAAACCGAAAAGGGCTGGAAAGTGGTGGAATAAAGACAACGGCGAGTTTCGAGTTTCGAAAACCAAATGCCACGGGTATTGCTTTTCGCCACTCGTTACTCGTCTCTTGCAACTGTCATTTATGCCCGCCTCCCAGCAGACATTGCATCAACACCGCATGCTCGTGACCATCCCCCTTGCGGTAGTAGTTCTTGCGGATCCCCGTTATCTCGAAACCCAGCGAACGATACAGCGCCTGGGCGCTGACGTTGCTTTCGCGCACCTCCAGGTACATCACCGTCATGGCATCACTGCAGGCGGCATCCATGGCCTGTACCAGCAACCGTCGGGCAATGCCGCGCCGTAGCCAACGCGGGGCAACCACGATGTTGAGTACATGGGTTTCATCGAGAATACGCGACAGGATCAGAAACGCGACCAGCTCATCGCCGATCGTCACGACCTGACACAAATAGTTGGCATTATCCAGGCAGTCCCGGAAGTGGCTGCGGCTCCAGGGGGTAAGCTGGCTGGCCTCTTCAATGGCCAGCACCGCGTCCAGGTCGTCCCGTTCCATGGCGCGGATGACCTCCGGCCCGAGGGGAAGCTCAGGTGCCGTCAAATCCGTGTTCCTGCATCGCTTGCCAGCTGGCTTTCTTGTGCGTGGCG
The DNA here is from genome assembly GCF_000475295.1 of Alcanivorax sp. P2S70. NCBI lineage: Bacteria > Pseudomonadati > Pseudomonadota > Gammaproteobacteria > Oceanospirillales > Alcanivoracaceae > Alcanivorax > Alcanivorax sp. P2S70. Next base: position 21,880 of record NZ_AXBZ01000046.1, on the reverse strand, counting down.
GGATCTTCCAGCATTTCGCTGAGCGAACTCACTACCAGAGCCTTGCGCCCACCCAGATCAAAAGCCTGGTAGCGCGGTTGCGAAAACAGCGCCTGATTGAGCGACTCGGGTAACAGCATCAGCACACGACTCCCCCCTGCTTGCGCCGAAAGCCCGGCAATAAAAGCCGCCAGCGCCTGGGCCGCTTCATCCGCCTGCATGGGCTGATCGGTCAGCGGGCAGTAAAAACGACGGGGACGGCCGGGGCGCCCCTGGAACAGGGCCAGTAAACTGGCCATCAAGGGAGCCTCAAACCGTCCGAGCCCGGGCGCCTGACTATCTTCCTGGGCACACAGCAACCAGGTGTCTGTGCCCTGATGGGCTTCCAGCGTGAACGTGAGCCCCTTGCCGTGAACAGGGACCGGTTTCTGGGGCGCAGGGGCGTCAGCGGTTGTCTCCACCGCTTTCGGTTTGGGGGCCTCTTGAAGGGAATCCTTCAAGGACACCGCAGGCGTCGGGGGCTGGTGCGCAGGGGCCGGGTCCACCGGATCAGACGATGCCGGCGTTGCCGCAGGGGGCGCAGAATCTTCGGTCTCGTCTTCCCACTCCAGCCACGGACTCGGCGCGGCGCCGGGTAGTGGCGCACGGGCCACCCAAGGCGTCAGCCCCAGGGCCTGCAAGTAACTTTGCCGGTAAGCTTCATTCATGGGGCGATTCCTCGGTGCTGACACCGTTGAAGCACCCCACTATCACGCCAGGGACATTCATACGCCGTCCGCGGCTTGAGGGTGAGCACGCTCGAGACCCGCGGCAAAATGATTCAGGGCATTCAGGTAGGCCTTGGCGGACGCGGTGATGATATCGGTGTCGGCACCATGACCGTTCACGATACGCCCTCCTTTTTCAAGACGCACGGTCACCTCACCCTGGCTGTCGGTTCCGGCGGTGATGGCGTTGACCGAGTACAGCTGCAGGGTACTGTGGCTTTGCGCCATGGATTCGATGGCCTTGAAGGCCGCGTCTACGGGGCCAGCTCCAGTGGCCGTGGCCATGGTTTCCTGGCCGGCGATGTTCAGCACTACACGTGCTTCCGGAGTTTCACCGGTACGCGCCGTCGCCTCCAGCAGCACCAGCTTGTAATGCTCTTCTTCTGCTGCCTTTTTGGTATCGCTGACCAATGCCTGCAGGTCCTCGTCGAAGACTTCGTGTTTCTTGTCTGCGAGATCCTTGAAACGCTGGAAGGCTTCGTTCATGGCCGCTTCGGAGGCAAAGCTGATACCCAGCTCGTCCAGGCGCGCCCGGAACGCGGCACGGCCGGAATGCTTGCCCAGCACCATGCGGTTGGTGTGCCAACCCACGTCCTCAGCCGACATGATTTCGTAGGTTTCGCGGTGTTTGAGCACGCCATCCTGGTGAATACCCGATTCATGGGCAAAGGCATTGGCGCCAACGATGGCCTTGTTGGGCTGCACCGGAAAACCGGTAATCTGGGACACCATTTTGGAGGTCGGCACGATCTCGCGGGCATTGATACCCGTGTCCACGTTGAACAGATCCTGACGGGTGCGCACCGCCATCACAATCTCTTCCAGAGAGGCGTTGCCCGCCCGCTCCCCGAGGCCGTTGATGGTGCATTCCACCTGACGCGCACCGGCCTGGACCGCAGCCAGGGAATTGGCTACCGCCAGCCCCAGGTCGTTGTGACAATGCACAGAGAAAATTGCCTTGTCCGCATTCGGAATACGGGTGAGCAACTGCGCAATGGTGTCACCAAACTGTTCCGGAATCGCGTAACCCACGGTGTCCGGGATATTGATGGTGCGGGCCCCGGCGTCAATCACTGCTTCGATGATACGGCACAGAAAATCGATTTCCGAACGGCCGGCATCCTCACAGGAGAATTCCACATCGGCCATATGGTTGCGCGCATGTTTCACCGCGGCTACCGCATGTTCAATGACCTGATCCGGCGCCAACCGCAGCTTGTGCTGCATGTGGATCGGGCTGGTGGCAATGAAAGTATGAATCCGCCCGGACTCGGCCCCGGCCAGCGCTTCGGCTGCGCGGTCGATGTCGGCTTCCTTGGCCCGCGCCAGGGAGCAGATAGTGGACTCGCGAATGGTATCGGCAATGGCCTTGACCGAATGAAAGTCACCCTGACTGGCAATCGCGAAACCGGCCTCGATGACATCCACCTTCATGCGTTCCAGCGCTTTGGCAATGCGCAGCTTTTCGTCCTGGTCCATGGTGGCACCAGGGCTCTGCTCTCCGTCACGGAGGGTAGTATCAAACACGATCAGGCGATCTTTGCTCATGGTGGTCTCTCGCAAAATAAAGGTCGGCCACGCGGAAGCGTTGCAACTTGCTGCTGGCCCAAGCCAGGCGTCTGTGGCGTCAGTAATGGTGTTTAGTCTACACCAGTCGCAGGGCTCTCAACACGGCTTCGCGCAGGGCCTCCGCAACCTCGCGCCCCTTGATACCCTCAGCCAACCGCAGGGTCTTGCCGTCTACCTGGGCCTGCAGACTCAGATACTCCGTCTTGCGTCCTTCGCTGGTGCTGCTCATGCCGGCATGAAGGCTGATCTGCTCTGCCCGGAGCAACCGTCCCTCTCGGCGATAGAGGGGCAGGCCCAGCCAGCGACGAACGATTTTCACCTCACTGCCCCGGACCCACACCTGGAGGCTGCGCCCCAGCGTAAAGAGCGTGCTAAACACAATCAGATAGCCGATCAGCGCAAATATGCCCCCCATAAAGTAAAGCATGATCCCCTCCGACGCCGCCGCCACGAGCAGGCCAGTGCCCACACCGGCAAAAATGCCGCCAAAGACCAGCAAACCCAGCTTCATGGGGAGATGGCGCCAGGCCCGACTTTCCAGATACAAACCCTGCCCGGTCTGTTCCACCCGAATCTGCTCATTGGCAGACTGCAGTGCCTGTAATTCGCGGTCCCGTTCGTCAGCGTCCACATGGGCTTCCGGCAACTGGTAACGGCTGGAACTACTGCCCGCCGCTACCGGTATTTCCCAGCTACGTTTGAGCTCGCGGCCCTCCACATCCCCTTTAAGGGCCACTCGCCAGCGAATCCAGTCCTGCCTTCCGGTCACACTGCGCTCGCGATCACGGGTCACTGGTTGATCGGCAGGCACATCAAAACAGAACTGAATATCAGTGCCGTGCTGGGCAGGCCGACACCAGGCCCGCTGACGGGTCTGCCAAAGCACGTCCTCACGGGTCTTGCGATCCTTGCCCGAACCGCTGTAGTAACAACGCACGCAACTCAGCCAGATGGTCAACGCTGCCTGGTCGGGAAGGGCACGCCCCAGATGCACTTGCCCGCCAACCTGACCACCAGCGTGGCCCGGCTCGGGGTCCAGCACCAGAGGCGTTGGCCCGAAGTGACGGAAGTTCTGGCGCATTTTCCAACCGGCCAACGCAATCCCACCCCCCACCATGGGGAACAACAACACCAGCACAATGGCATAATCCCCGCGGCTGACCTCTTTCCAGATTTGCAGGTACGCAGGGGAAGGCAACAGGATGAAAATGGCGCCGAAGCCGATCATCAGCCAATGACCGGATTTTTCCCGGCTGCCATAGCGGCCAGTGGCCTGAGTCTGTGCTTTTTCTTTCACGCCACGACGCATCAAAAAAATGATACCGCCACCGACCAGCGCAAAAACGCCGCCAAACGTCAGACCGAACAGCAGCGAGCTCCAGCGAAAGGAGCGATCCAGGTAGGCCTGTGCCGGATCAGACGGATTCACCCAGGCCATTACCGTACGATTGCGCGAGCGGGCATGATTAAGCTGGCCCGATAGGGTTTGCCAATAATCATCGAAGTTGTCGTAGCCACTGTACTGGCTGATCCTGGTACTGGTGTAAGTACGCCCCAGATAACGATAGCGGTAGGACCCGCTCACTGAATAGGTCGTAGAGCCGTCAGAGCGACTGGTGAGCAGCTCACTGCTTAACACCGTGGCAGGCACCCGTTCCCAGAACCCTGATTGCAGGTAGCGAACCCCGGGCAACACCGCCACATAAACCATCACTGCCAGCCCGGCGAAAAGGAAAATCCCGCCGAACAGATAGCCCCCTATTCCCCCCCGTTGGGACGTCTCACTACTATCACTGTCGTTGTTGTTCTTTTTGTCTGGCAACACACGCTTTTCCCCATAGCAGCCCCCACAACATCAGACCGGACACGGCCCCATAGAGATGGGCATTGACATACACACTGCCATCAATCCAGTTGTGCAGATAATTGATGTCATAGCCCGGGTTATGCTCGCTGAACAAACGCCCGGCAATGATCAACAGAACCAAAGAATGCAACCACGGATTGCCCCGCCAGCCCAGCAACAGGCACAGCACCAACAAGCCGTGAAGAATACCAGACAAGCCGACGTAATAACGCAGCTGGCTATCCAGGCCATACAGAGCCAAACCTGCCACAAGGCTGCAGAACCCCAGCCAGCTCCAGAAACGCCAGCGGTCCAGCAAGTCCGCAAAAAACACACCGCACAAGAGCAACCCGGCCAGATTCAACAGCAAGTGCCAGACATTCAAGTGCACCAGATGGCAGGTCACAATCCGCCACACCTGGCCCTGCTCTATCGCAGCACGATCAAATTCCAGCCAGGGGTTCGCCCACTCATGCCCCACACCCAGCACCGCCAGCACCGCCATAAAGGCGACGAATTGGGGACGAAGTTTTGTGTCTCTGGGTTGCATGGGGAGTCCGGCAAAACGTGAAGGGACATTAAGCCACAAGCGACAAGCGACTCGCTACAACACGAGCCTTGATCGTTGCCACACGGCAGACGTTCCAGCCGCGCCACCAACGATCGCTTCGCGCCTGTGAGCTGCCCTTAAAAGCAAAAGCCCCGCACGAAGCGGGGCCTTTGTTTTTAAGGGGTCGAATGACCGGCTGATTGTCGGGTAAGGAGCGACCATTACTGGCCCCCCCTCCCCTAAGAACCGTACATGCGAGTTTACCCGCATACGGCTCAAGCCTTTGTTAACCCATCCCGAAGGATGAGCCAGCATCACAGTATTAGCGAGAGCGGGTACCGAGATTATTCTTTCGCTTACGTCTCGATTGGTCTAGTACCCAGTACTCGACTTCAAGGTCGTAAGCTTACGTCGGTCTACTCAGCACCCATCACAGTCAAACCCCCAAATAGCGTTGGGGCCAGTCCGCAGAAGGGGGCACAGCCCCCAGCTACGTACTTCCTACTAGCTCTCCATCTTTGGTCCCCTTCTGACCGACACCTAAAGCGCTATCTCCAGGCGAAGTTTGGGGACATTCAAAAGTTTGGTCAAAGTATGACCCTCCATTCGAACGCCCTTGGGGATCAAGGACACCACATATTGTATTTCAACACCCATCTATCATCAACATATTGATTTCGAGTGCAGTTGCCGATGGCAGTTCGGATGCAGCAACACCAGATTATCCAGCTTATCGGTACCGCCCTTATGCTGTTCGATCACGTGGTGGATGTTCCACCCGGTTTCCCGTGTGATCAGTTCGCGACAACAAGGACAGCGCTTCTCCTGCCGGAGCCAAAGCTGTAGCAACTTGGACTTCCCTTTCTCGCTGTTCTTCCAGAGATACGCCAGGCGTTCCTCGAAATAACCAGCAAAGGTGGGGTCATACCGTGTCGCTTCGGCCTTGATCTTGATATGCCTTTTGATGGGCACATCACTGGCGTAGCACAACGCATACCGCTTGCCTGTTGGGTCCATGCCCTGGAATGTCCAGCTGCGCTGGCCGAGGGGGCGAAAATACTTGTTCTTCACCCACCGCTTCCGTCGATTGAGATGACGTCGGCGGCACCATTGCCACAGCATCTTCCAGATCCGATAGTCCACATAGTTGAACGTCGCTTTCGAAACCACGTGCCGATGGTAGTTCGCCCAGCCTCGAATCTTGGGATTCAGAGTCTTGACGATCCACCACGCAGGCATGGTCTTGTGCGTGTCCAACACCGACTTCACCTCGGCCAGAAACCGCTTCACGTTCTGTTGGGCAGGCTTAATCAAGCACTTCCCTCCATACTTGCGAATGTTCTGACCCAGAAAGTCGAACCCTTCCTCCACATGCGTCACCACCGTCTTCTCCGCGGACAATGCAAGCCCCCGCTCCGCCATAAAGGCTTCGACGATGGGCCTGACCTCCCTCTCCAGCAGCTCTCTCGAGATACCGGAGACAACGAAGTCGTCGGCGTAGCGCACGTAGTTGACCTTGGTCCGGTAGCTGGCTTTGGTGTTACGCTGCCCGAAAGCAGCTTCTAGCACTTCTTCCAAACCATCCAGAGCCATGTTGGCCAAAACCGGCGAGATAATACCGCCCTGAGGCGTTCCCGCGTGGGTCGGGTGTGTCCTACCGGATTCCATGAACCCGGCTTTCAGCCATTTCCCGAGCACTGCCTTGTCCATAGGGACATGGGACAGCAGCCAGTCATGGCTTATGTTGTCGAAACAACCCTGTATATCAGCCTCCAGCACCCACTGCGCCGAGCTTTTGCGACCAAGCACAACAAAACATTGCTCGATTGCGTCCGCCGTAGCGCGCATGGGCCGGAAGCCATATGAGTTACGATCCGCCGTGGTCTCGGACACCGGTTCCAGAGCCAGCAGGTATAACGCCTGCATGGCCCGGTCGTGCATCGTCGGTATTCCCAAGGGACGGCGTTTGCCGTTGGCCTTCGGAATCCACACCCGCCGGAGCGGACGCGGCTTGTAGCCGTGCCGTTTCAGACGGTGGATCGCTTCCCATTTTGATGCTGGATTGTCCCAGCATTCGCCATCGACACCCGGAGTCTTGCGACCCCGGTTTTCAGTGACCCGTTTTACCGCCAAGGCTTTGGCGGCGAACGAGCGGACTAGCAAGCGTTGCAGGGCTTTCACCCTCCTCCACTGCTGTTCCCGTGCTGCTTTCGCGATACGAGCCTGTAACCTCCTCACCCGACGATGACTGGTTTCCCAATCAATCATGTGCCAACTGGTGGCAGGGTGGGAGAATGCAGGCATCAATAGCGATGCGTTCATCTTGCTATCCTCCTCAGATTGGAACCCGAGAAGGCGCAGACGCATTTCCCCTGAGGGCGCAGTCCACACCCTCAGGGCACATTGTTTAACCGGGCAACAAGAGACTTGTTACGTCGGCATTCTTTCTGGCGGTTTTACCTGCCTTCACGCGATCAAAGACCAGATGGAAGTCTGCACGCTTTCGCGTCGGGGCAAATCTCGAACCCCTATCCCACCCATTACAGGCAAGCATTCGCTTTCTCCATCCTCCTTTACCCGCACCTCCATCAGCTTCCCTTGCGGTCCACCTGCCTGATGGATCCAGGCGAAGATACGGGCTTACCGTGTTCCGAGTCTGTCACACGAACGGGTTAGGTCCTGCCTATCCACCGGTGGCTCAGTGTCGACGTATCCCCAGATGTAAGAGGGATAGCCAGCCACACACCATTTTGGTCGAAGCCTGTCAGCAACTTTGGCTCCATGCGGTTGACGGTGTTTATCAGCAGTTCACTTACGTTGACCCTACCGTCCAGCCTAGCGTCTCATCCGCCTGTTGCTGGCAGAATCCCCGGCAACCCTCACGGGCAAACCAGACCACAGAGTGGGACTACATTGTCAGGGCGCTTCGCACCTTGCCGTTACCAGCAACGCACTGCCCATAGGCTACTGTTGGTCGAACAACAGGTTTCGCTTTCACACCTAGTCGCTGCGTGAACGAAACAATGACAGAAACGGCTTACACCGAGAGGTGCCAGCACGTTCTTCCAGACACAGGAATCCGCGTTTTATGGCCGAGGCCAAGAAACGTTTGAGGGCAGGAAGCCCAAGAGGATTAAATGCACGGGAAAAGCAATGGAGGCATGCAAACGCATACCCCCACCACTTCTCGGATGCACATTCATCGGTCTTCACCGAATAAACGTTCATCCCATTAGCATGGGAAGCCGTTTAGCCAGACAAGGTCCAGCTGGGTATTACTCCCCTAAGGGAGATACCCGGCGCCGGATCGAAGACCCGATCACCGGGTAAGGAATACGCTATTTTCTGCGGTTAATTGGGAGCGGAGCCCCCGAAGTAGCCCGCAAAGGCTAGCGACCTCGCGACTTCACGTCGCACTACATCATGCCGCCCATGCCGCCCATACCACCCATGCCGGCCATATCCGGGGCGCCGGCCCCGGCGTTTTCTTCCGGCTTGTCAGCCACCATGGCTTCGGTGGTGATCATCAGGCCAGCGATGGAAGCCGCTGCCTGCAGCGCGGTACGGGTTACCTTGGCGGGATCCAGGATACCCATTTCCAACATGTCACCGTACTCGCCGGTGGCGGCATTGTAGCCATAGTTGCCAGAACCGTTGCGCACTTCCTGAACGATCACGGATGCTTCCGCACCGGCGTTGAAAGCGATTTGACGCAGCGGCGCTTGCAGGGCTCGAATCGCAATGGCGATACCGGCATTCTGCTCTTCGTTTTCACCCTCGATGTCACCCATGTTGGCCAGAGCGCGCACCAGAGCCACACCACCGCCGGGTACCACACCTTCTTCCACCGCAGCACGGGTCGCGTGCAGGGCGTCGTCAACGCGAGCTTTCTTCTCTTTCATTTCCACTTCGGTGGCAGCACCGATCTTGATCACGGCAACACCGCCGGCCAGCTTGGCCACACGCTCTTGCAGTTTTTCCTTGTCGTAATCAGAGGAAGAGTTTTCCACTTCGCGACGGATCTGCTCAACGCGGGCATCGATGTCCGCCTGCTGACCTGCGCCATCAACAATGGTGGTGTTTTCCTTGTCGATGTTCACTTTCTTGGCAGTACCCAGGTCTTCAAGGGAAACGTTTTCCAGGCTCAGACCCACTTCTTCGCTGATCACGGTGCCACCGGTCAGGATAGCGATATCCTGCAGCATGGCCTTGCGACGATCACCGAAGCCCGGCGCCTTCACCGCCGCACACTTGATGATGCCACGCATGTTGTTCACTACCAGGGTCGCCAGCGCTTCGCCTTCGATATCTTCGGCGATGATCATCAGTGGCTTGCCCTGCTTGGCCACGTTTTCGAGAACCGGCAGCAGTTCGCGAATGTTGGAGATTTTCTTGTCAACCAACAGGATGTACGGGGATTCCAGTTCAACCTGCATTTTTTCCTGGTTGTTGATGAAGTAAGGGCTCAGGTAGCCGCGATCGAACTGCATACCTTCTACCACTTCCAGTTCGTTTTGCAGGGACTGGCCTTCTTCAACGGTGATCACACCTTCCTGACCTACTTTTTCCATGGCCTGGGCAATGATTTCGCCTACAGACTTGTCCGAGTTGGCAGAAATGGTGCCGACCTGCTCGATGCTCTTGGTGCTGTCACAGGGAGTGGACAGCTTCTTCAGCTCACCGACAACCGCGTCTACCGCCTTGTCGATCCCACGCTTGAGGTCCATCGGGTTCATGCCTGCGGCAACAGACTTGAGGCCTTCGTTGACGATGGCCTGGGCCAGTACGGTGGCAGTGGTGGTACCGTCGCCGGCTTCGTCGTTCGCCTTGGACGCCACTTCCTTCACCATCTGGGCACCCATGTTTTCGAACTTGTCTTCCAGCTCGATTTCCTTGGCCACGGACACACCATCTTTGGTGATGGTGGGCGCGCCGAAGGATTTTTCCAGCACCACGTTACGACCTTTCGGGCCGAGGGTAACTTTTACAGCGTCAGCCAGAATGTTGACCCCTTTGGCCATACGGGCACGGGCGTCATCACGAAACAGTACTTCTTTAGCCATTGTTCTTTACCTCTGCGAAATCTTTTCCATCCCCGATAACGGGGGACTGTAGTGTTCTTGATCCTGTGGTACCGGGCATCAGCGCCCAGCCCTTAGCCTTCGATGACGGCCAGAATCTCGGATTCGCTCATGATCAGCAGCTCTTCGCCTTCCACCTTCACGGTGTTACCGGCGTACTGACCGAAGATCACCTTGTCACCCTTCTTCACGTCCAACGGACGTACGTCACCGTTGTCGGCGATCTTGCCATTACCGGCGGCGATCACCTCACCACGGGACGGCTTCTCGGTGGCAGAACCGGGCAGCACAATACCGCCAGCGGACTTGGTTTCTTCTTCTTCACGGCGAACCAGCACGCGATCATGCAAAGGACGGATGTTCATTTTCCTTAAACTCCCAGTTTAGTTCTGATGACATCCAAGCCAACGACAGGGCCGGCTTGGCAGTCCGAATTAGCACTCTAACGAGTCGAGTGCCAATCATAGTAATGATGACAGTACAGTCAACAGGAAACAGGCGCTTGCTGCTGACTGTCTGCAGGGCAGAGGAATGGGGGTTGGGGGTCGGCTTTCAAGGGCGCGCGAGGAAAAAATCTTCCGGTCGTGTACGCGCCAGCATCACCAGGGTTTCACGGACCTGCCCGGCATCCTCAGCCCGGGCAGGAAAGGGTAGGCGGCGCAGGCGCTCCTGATGCCACAGCCAGGCCCCCCAGGGATCAATGGCCAACATCCTTGCGCCCTCTCCCGGCTGGCCCAACAGGCTGAGATAATGATCCACGGCGTCGCTGTGATCATCATTCATATGCCCGACCATGGCCTGCTCCCGGGCCAGGTCCCAGCCCCATGGCTGGGCAACCGCATCGCAATTGAGCCACTCGGCACGTGCAAAGCCCGGGATCCAGCGTGCTTTTTCCGGACGCAAGGCATAGAAGCGAAAGTCCAGCGCCAGGTAGTCGCGGGCATGGGGGAAAATCTGCAAGTAGCGCTCCCCCTGCTCTGCCGGGATCAGCACCAACTCCCCCGTGACAGATAACCGCGTCGCCGCCTGCCAGTCACTATGTTGCTGCTCGACCCACATCAGCGAAACGGCCGCGTTCTGGCGAATATTGGCGGTATGCTCCGCCAAGTCACTGAGCAGCACAATCAAGCGTCCTTCCTGGTCCGGCACCGTATTGACCGCCGTGCTTAGCGGATGCAGCCCGGCATCCACCGTGGCCAGTGCCGCATGGCTATGCTGATACATGAACGACTGGGCGTCGGCTTCCAATTGCATGCTTTCCTCTCCTTGTCTCGGCTGCCGCACCACCTTCCTGGCGTGCTGTTTTGATAATAGCAGCGATTGGCAGCCCTGCCGCTTTCCCGGTTTTCCAGCCCCACTGAGCAATCCGGTCATTGGTCTTGCCCGAGGCCACTCCCATAATCGCCCTCAACGTGAACCGACAGTCTAAGGAATCACCATGGATCTGAACCAGAAAGTCATTGTTGTCACCGGTGCCGGCCGCGGTCTGGGCCGTGGTATTGCCAGCTACTTCGCCAGCAAGGGCGCCCGCATCGCCTGTGTGGACCTGAACCAGGAAGACCTGGACGCCACCGTGGCAGCCTGTGAAGCCGCTGGCGGCGAAGCCCGTGCCTACATTGCCAACGTGGCAAAGGAAGAAGAAGTTGAAACCCTGTTCAACAACGTGGGTAATGACTTTGGTGCCCTGCACGGTCTGGTCAACAACGCGGGCATCACCCGTGACGGTCTGCTGGTGAAGTACAAGGACGGCGAAGTGGTTGGCAAGATGAGCCTGCAACAGTGGCAGGCCGTGATCGACGTCAACCTGACGGGTGTTTTCCTGTGTGGTCGTGAAGCCGCAGCCAAAATGCTGGAACTGGGTACCGAGGAAGGCGTGATCGTGAACATCTCCTCGCTGGCCCGACACGGCAGCTTCGGCCAGAGCAACTACTCTGCCGCCAAATCCGCCGTTGCAGCCATGGCTGAAGTCTGGGCAAAAGAACTGGCCCGCTACAACATCCGTACCGGTGCCGTTGCCCCGGGCACCATCAACACTGACATGCTGGCCGCCATGAAGCCGGAAGCCCGTGATCGTCTGGTACAAGCGGTCCCCCTGCGTCGCCTGGGTGAAGCCGAGCATATTGCCCGCTCCGTGGCCTTCATCTTCGAAACCGACTACTTCACCGGTCGCTGCATCGATATGGACGGCGGGCTGCGTTAAGCCGCTGGCACGCGTCACGCAGGCAACACGCTAAAAGCCGCGTTCTGAAAGGAGCGCGGCTTTTTTGGGTTGATCGCGGGTTTCAGCGAAAAGCCCGATTTAATCCTCCCCCCTTTCCGTAGGAGCGTCGCTCGCGGCGCGATTCCAAGACCAGGATCAAAACCTGTCTCACCACAGAGATCACAGAGCGCAGCGAAGGAACGCCCGAAGGGTGAGCGGAGCGAATAACCGACGCTCCAGCCCCTCCCCGCTAATACGCAATGAACCGTATGTTTTCTCTTGCAGCTTGCTGCTTGTGGCTTGAAGCTTTCCCCATGAACAATGAATTCCGAGACGCCGTCTACCAGATTGTCGCCGCCATCCCGGCCGGCCGGGTCAGCAGTTATGGCGCTGTGGCCAGACAGGCCGGCTTTCCCCGCCATGCCCGCTTTGTTGGGCGATTGATGAGCCAATTGCCCAGCGACTCGCGCCTGCCCTGGCACCGGGTACTGCGCGGTGATGGCCGCATTGCCCTGGCCGGCACACCTGCAGGGGAGAGACAGATCCAGCGCTTGCTGGACGAGAAAGTGGCAGTAACGGGCGGCAAGGTCCCCAATCGCTTTTTTGTCACCTGGAACGATTGAACCCGCATCGCTCCCCGCTGACAAAGTGTCTATGATGATCCCTTCGCCCACTGGAAGAGCCCGTTAATCTGACATGCCATCACAAGCCTCCAGCTGGCAGGATTCCCTGAAAGCCTTCCTGCATCCCCGTGTTGTCACCATGTTCTTCTACGGGTTCTCGGCAGGAATTCCCTTACTGCTGATCTTTTCGTCCCTGTCGTTATGGCTGCGCGAAGCCGGTGTGGATCGCTCCACCGTGACGTACTTCAGCTGGGCCGCGCTTGCCTACTCCTTCAAGTTCCTGTGGGCACCGCTGATTGACCGCTTGCCGGTCCCCGGCCTCACCCAATGGCTGGGGCGCCGGCGGGCCTGGCTGCTGATCGCGCAGCTTACCGTTGCCCTGTCGATTTTTGGCATCTCCCTGGTAGACCCCACCCAACCCGGGGCATTGAACCTGATGGCATTCGCCGTGGTGATGCTCGGGTTCACTGCTGCCACCCAGGACATCGTGATTGATGCATACCGCATCGAATCCGCCGGCGCCGAGATGCAGGCATTGATGTCGTCGTCCTATATCGCCGGGTACCGGATCGGCATGCTCACCTCCGGCGCGGGATCACTGGTGCTGGCCAGCGTGCTGGGCTCCACCAGCGAGGCTTATAGCTACGCCGCCTGGCAGACCACCTATGGCGTCATGGCCCTGACCATGCTGGTAGGCGCAGTCACCACCCTGATCATTCGCGAGCCGGCCAACCCCCGCCCGTCACCGTATCAATACAGCAGCGGCCAGTACCTGAAGTTTCTGAGCATTTTCGTCGCGGGCATCCTCGCCTTTGTCGCTACCTATGTGCTCACCCGCGGCATCTCAGCCAATGCCCGGGAGGCCCTGGAACTGGTGCTGAACAACGGCGCCCTGGCCGGTCTGGCAGTAGAAAGCCTGCGCCTGGCAGTCGCCATAGGGGTGGTGTTCGTGGTGATTCGTCTACTCGGGCTGACCCCGCTCTACGAAAAGCAACTGGTGCACGAGAGCTACGTTGAACCGGTACTCGATTTCTTCCAGCGATACGGCTCCCGCCTTGCATTGCTCCTGCTGGTATTTGTGGGGTTTTACCGGGTATCCGACATTGTGCTGGGGGTGATTTCCAATGTCTTTTTTGAAGATATCGGTTTTACCAAAACCGAAATCGCAGCGGTGGTGAAAACCTTCGGCCTGTTCATGACCATTGCCGGGGGCTTTCTGGGCGGTTTGCTGGCAATGCGCCACGGCGTGATCAAGGTATTGTACCTGGGCGCCGTTCTGACCGTGGCGACCAACCTGCTGTTTCTGTGGCTAGCCTATGCTGGCCATGACATCCGAATTCTGTATGCGGTCATTTCCGCGGACAATCTGACCGCCGGGCTGGCCAGCGCCGCCTTTGTGGCATTCCTCTCACAACTCACCAATGTCTCCTTTACCGCCGTGCAGTACGCCATTTTCAGCTCACTGATGACGCTGCTGCCGAAAACCATCGGCGGCTATTCCGGTAGTATGGTGGACAACCTGGGCTACCCGGGCTTTTTCATACTGGCCAGCCTGATGGGGGTGCCAGTGCTGGGACTGATCTACCTGATTCAGCGCCACCCCACCTTCCGGAACTGAGTCGCGGCGACGATCCCAACAGGGTCACAGTATAATTTTCAATCAATTCACAAACCGGCTATAGTTGACGTTTACAAAAAACAACAAGAAAGCCAATGAACGTGTCGGAAATGGATATTCTGGTGGTAGACGATGCTCGTTTTTCAGCAGCCGTCGTCAATCGCACCCTGGCCGCCGCGGGTTATACCCGTATTCGTCATGCCCATAGCGCCCAGGACGCTCTTGGCCAGCTCGCCGGGCAGCCCGCAGACCTGGTTGTGGCAGACTGGCTGATGCCCGGCATGGACGGTCTGGAACTCACCCGCCGCATTCGCCAGAGCGACGAAGCCAACAATCGTTATACCTATGTGCTACTGCTCACCGCCCGTGAAGGGGTGGACGCCCTCCAACAGGCATTTGATCAGGGCGTAGACGACTTTGTCTCCAAATCCGCCATGACCGAACAACTGCAGCACCGGGTCATGGCCGCCGACCGGATTATCCAGCGCCATAACCGCGTGCAAACCGACTACCAGCGTATGCTGTCGTTCAATCGGCAGCTCAAACGTCAGGCTCTGCTTGATCCGCTCACCGGTTTCGGCAACCGCCAGGACGGCCTTCGCGCACTCAACAGCACCATCAAGCAGGCAGAGAAACGCAGTGGCGCGGCCTGCCTGATCCTGCTGCGCGTGGAAGGCTACGAATCGTTGCTACGTGAGCGCGGTCAAAAGGTCATGCAACAGGGAGTACTCGCCTTCAGTCGTCGCCTCCGTCAGGCGGTACGGCCGCTGGATCATCTATGTCGCCTGCAACCCGACCTCTTTGCCCTGGTCACCTGGCAACCCCATCTGGATAACTGCGACCCCTCTGGTTTCCGTCGTCTGTATGAAAATCTGAACCATCGTGCCTACCAGACCGCCGCCGGTTTTATCAGCCTGCAGGTCAGCATGGCCCTCACCGCCACCGAGGGCGGGACCAGTGCCGAGCAGATGTTCGACCAGGCCAGTGCCGAACTGGACCAGTCCCTGTCCGGCAAACGGATCGTGGCCGTCTCCGCCAGCGCCTGACTTTCACTGGTCGCTGGCATACCATGCGGCCATGACATCCTCTCTCCCACACTGGTTTTTGCTGGGCGCTGGCAATATGGGCACCCTGGCCGCCTGGTACCTGACCCGGGCCGGTCATGGCGTCACTGTCGTCCGCTCCGGCGCGTCCTCAGACCTGAAAAAACAACTCCATCGCGCCGGTAACCCGGAGCTTGCCCTGCAACTGCCCACCCTGGCCCCTGAAGCTATTACAGGCCCTGTGAGGCATTTGCTGGTGGCGGTTAAAACCCCCTACACGCGATCCTCGTTAAGCCCCTTGTTGCCCTGGATAAACGAGGAGACACAGGTGCTGCGACTGCAAAACGGGCTGGGAGCCCTGGATGAGCTGTTACCTTCCGGGCAGGTGGTAGAAGCCGTCTCCACCAGTGCCGTCAAGGGCCAGCATCCCGACCATGAGATCATTGCCGAAAACACCACCTGGATGGGGGGCAACGGCCCACAACCCGACTGGTTTGCCAGCCTGACCCCGCACTGGCCAGATCTTCAATGGTGTGACGATATCCGCGAACCGCAGTGGAAAAAGCTGGTGGCCAACGCAGTCATCAACCCGCTCACCGCGCTCCACGATGTGCCCAATGGCCATATTGTCAGCGACCCAGCCCTGCGAGACGCTGCTACACGCCTTTGCCAGGAAGCGGATCGGGTACTGCAAGCCCTGAACCCGGACTGGCCGGGGCATTCCCTGGACAATGTGCTAGCCGTCGCGCAAGCCACGGCGGGCAACACCTCCTCCATGCGGGCTGATCGACAGCGCGGCGCGCCTACCGAGATCGATGCCATCAATGGCTGGTTGGTGACACAAGCCAACAGGCTTGGCATCGCCGTGCCGGCACACTTGGCGATCATTGCGTCACTCACGCGCGGCCAGTGACGACGGTCACCCGACCCAGGTTTTTTACCCTGCTACTTTTTACCCTTCTGCACTGGCATTGAGCCGCGTTTTTCGCCATCGTAGCCAGCATTGTTCGCCTACTTCTGTCATCTGTCCTGGAATCCCGATGCAGCGTTCTCTTGTTGTGGCTGTCAGCCTGCTTGCTTCTGGTCAACTTCTGGCCGCCAATGAACTCCAGACCGTCAAGGTCAGTGGTGCCACCAGCACCAGTCTGGCGCGGGAATTGCCCGTTGGCGCAGTGATCCTCGACCGTCACACCCTCAACAGCCTGCCTGCCAGCGACCTGAGTGAGGTCCTCGACACGGTGGGCGGCCTGCAAGCCAGCCAGCTGTACGGCATCAATGGCAGCGGCGCCAGCCTGGACTTGCTGGGCTTTGGCGCTACCGGCAACCAGAACACCCTGATTCTGCTCAACGGCCGGCGCCTCAGCGGCATCGATCTTGGCTCGCCAAACCTGACCGGCATCCCTCTTGCGGCCATTGAGCGTATCGAAATCCTTCCCGGCGCCGGGGCCGCCCTGTACGGCAATGGCGCTACAGGTGGCACCATCAACATCGTCACCCGGCAGCGATACGAACAAAGCGCCGGACTGGAAGTGAGCAGTGGCAGCTATAACGCACTGGGAGGACAGTTCCATGCCACCGGGAACCGCGACAGAATCAGTGGCGCACTGGCCTCTCAAAGCCTGATCAGCGACGGCTATCGGGACAATAACGACACCCGCAATCACAGTGTCTTCGGCGATTTGCGTTATCAGGGAGAGGGCTTCCAAGCCTACTTTACCGCCACCGGTGAACAACAATCATTGGGGCTCCCCGGTGGCCGTACCATCGATGCGAGCCAGAACCAATTCCGCGACGACCCGCAAGGCACCAGCACCCCTCAGGATGAAGCCGAGCAGGACAACTACTGGCTGATGCCGGGAATCCGTATTGCCCTGGGGGACCAGAGCGCCCTGACCCTGGATGTCAGCCGTCGACGCCAACACCAGGATTTCGACTATGTCTCCAGCAGCAGCTTCGGTGACACCCGGGTAGACAGTTACAGTGTCACCCCCAAGCTGGAAGGCCAGAGCGCCACCGGCAGCGCAGTGCATAACTGGACCCTGGGTGTCGATCTTTATGAATATGACTACCGCAGCATTACCAGCTTCGGAAACCGGGATCTGGAACAGTCCCAGCGTGCCTGGTATATCCACGACCTGATCAGCCTCACCCCGAAATTTTCCATCAGTGCCGGTGCCCGCAAGCTGGACAGCACACTCAGCGGTGAAGGGGCCAACAAGGACCAGGACGGCGAGATGTATGAAGGCGGCCTGCGATACACCTTCACCGGCAATCTGGCCCTGTTCGCCGGCGCGCAGCGCAGCGTGCGCATTGCCAACCTGGATGAACTGTCGCCCTTCAACCCGCCAGTGGATCCCCAAACAGGCAAAACCTATACCGTCGGCGCCAGCTGGTCTCAGGGATTCCAGTATTCGACCCTGACCCTGTGGCGCAGCGAGATCGACAATGAAATCCTGTTTGACCCGGCCACGTTCACCAATCGCAACCTGGACGACCCCACCGTCCACAAAGGCATCAGCATCAATTCCCGCTGGCAGGTCGACAAGGACCTGACGTTCACCGCCAACGCCAGTGCCCAACAGGCCCGTTTTGATGGTGGCCAATACAGTGGCAACGATGTCCCGCTGGTGCCCGAGCACACGATGGCGCTGATCGCCGACTGGCAAGCGCTGCGCTGGCTGTCTGCGCAGCTCAGCCACCGCTATGTGGGCGACCGTCATTACGACGGCGATCTGGCCAACCAGTACACGAAACTGGAACACTATCGCACCACGGACCTGCAGCTGACCGCCCGCTACCGCGGACTTTACCTGCGCGCCGGCGCCTACAACCTCGAGAACCATCAGGTCGCGGATTACGGGAACTACAACGCCACGACCAACAGCGCCACCCTGTATCCCTTGCCGGAGCGCCATTACCGTATCGCGGTCGGGTTCGAACTTTAAGGACAGCCTCAAGCTCCAAGCTACAAGCGGCAACGCGAAATAAGCTCATCGCAACGTAAACGCCCTGCCCGCGGGCTTAGAAATTGTGCACGGGCGCGGCGTCCAAGGTTCCAGCCCCTGGCTTTCCCGTGTTGCAGCTTGTAGCGTGAAGCTTGCGGCTCCATCGCTTGCAGGCAAGCTCCCACATCGAGCCCCAGGAAAGGATGCTTGTATGACTGAAAAAACCCGTATCAATCGCGTCATTACCCGAACCGGCGACAAAGGCGATACCGGACTCGCGGACGGTTCCCGCGTCAGCAAGGCACACCCGCGCATTCATGCTCTGGGCGAACTGGACGAACTCAACAGTGCCCTTGGGGTACTCCGTGCGCGCTCACTGGATGCCGACCTGGACAGGGCGCTCGATGGCATTCAGCAACGGTTGTTTGATATCGGTGGAGAACTGGCCGTGCCCGGACGCGCTGTGATTGATGACCACGACCTGGTGGAAGTGGAGTCCCAGGCCGACATGATCAATGCCGAACTCCCGCCCCTGAAGGAGTTTGTCCTGCCAGGTGGCCATCCCGATGCGGCCTGGTGTCACCACTGCCGCACCGTCGCACGACGGGTCGAGCGCGTCCTGGTTTCCCTGCATGATACCGATGAGGATGCCGTAAACCCGGTGAGTCAGGCACTGGTCAACCGCCTCTCCGATCTTTTGTTTGTCATGGCACGGCTGATCAACCTGCGGCACGAACATCCCGAAACCCTGTGGCAACCGAAGGGATAGGGACGAGTTGGAAGGCTTTTCCGTTCTTCTGAAAACCGGGAACGAATTTGGTTTTTCTATCCAATCGAGCATAGCTCGTCGCTATGCTCCGCTCGCTTTATGAAAACATTGTGCAAATGCTCCCCCGCCCACAGCGGCGCGGTACACTGGGTGTTCCAAAACCGTTGAACTGTCGCCATGGGCATTCGCAACAAGTTGTTCCTGATTTTTCTTGGCACCTTTCTGGTCCTGATCCTGGCGGCCAGTGGGTTTTATTACCTGTCATTTGTCCGCAGCCTCAACACTTACCTGGACGAACGTCAGCAGGAACAGGTGGAACGTCTCGCCGAGCACCTTGGCTCCCTGTACCAACAAACCGGCAGCTGGAATTTTCTGCTCGAAGAACCCCGCCGCCTGAAACGTCTGTATCGCCTGGCGGGTGACGAAGACCGTCACCGCGGCAAAAATGATGATCACCGCCACTTGCAGCTGCTCGATACCGACAAAGAGCTGTTAATGGGCCCGCCTGCCCCACCACGACTCCGGGTAGAAGTTCCGATTCTGGCAAACAATCAACTGGCCGGCTATCTCACCTACCCCAATCAGGAGGCCATTCGTGACAAGCTGGACGACCGCTTTCTGGAGCGCCAACTGCGGTTTGTCTTGTGGATGCTCGCGGTGGGTGTCGTACTCTCGCTGTTGGTCTCCTGGTTGCTGGCCCGTCACCTGGTCGCCCCGATTCTGGCCCTGACCCACCACACCCGTGCCCTGCAGGAAGGCGATTACAGCGGCCGCCTGAACAGCCCACGGCGCGACGAACTGGGCCGTCTGGGGCACCAGCTCGACCAGCTGTCCCTGCGCCTTGAGCAAGGGCAGCAAGCCCGCCAGCGCTGGTTCTCTGACATTGCCCACGAGCTGCGCACCCCGCTGGCCATTCTGCAAGGGGAACTGGAAGCCCTCAGCGACGGCATTCGCCCACTGACGCTCGATGCCATCAAGGCGCTGGAAACCGAAACGCGACAGCTCACCCATCTGGTGAATGATCTCCACGACCTGGCGCTGGCAGATGGCGGCAACCTGCGCTACCAGCTGGTTGAGGAAGATCTGGCGCAACTGACTCACGACGTGCTGGACAGCTATCGCCACCTGTTCGACGAGAAGCAATTCATCGTCGACCGCTGGCTACCGGAGTCCGCCTGGCTATTGATGGACCCGGTACGCATTCGCCAGCTGCTGGATAACCTGCTGCAGAACAGCCTCAAATACACCCACGACGGTGGTCAACTGCGTGTCAGGCTGGATTGCACCGGCAAACAGTGGACCCTGGTTCTGGAAGACAGCGCCCCCGGCGTCCCGGACGCCTCCCTTCCCCATCTGTTTGATCACCTCTACCGGGTCGAAAGCTCGCGCAACCGACGCACTGGCGGGGCCGGGCTGGGGCTGGCCATCTGCCAGCGTATTGCCGAAGCCCACGGTGGCAGTATCCGCGCTGAACACAGCCCCCTGGGCGGTGTACGCATTACCCTGACCCTGCCGGGAGAGTCCGTATGAGCCGTATCCTGATCGTGGAAGACGAACCTCGCCTGTCCCAGCTGGTGGCCGACTACCTGCAACACGCCCGCTACGACACCGAGCAGACCGACAGTGCTCAAACCGCCATGGCACTGGCACGGGACGGTGGCTTTGATGCCATTCTGCTTGATCTGATGCTGCCCGATGGCGATGGCATGGACGTGTGCAAATCCATCCGCCAGCACAGCCAGGTTCCCATCCTGATGATTACCGCACGGGTGGATGAAGTGGACCGGCTGCTGGGACTGGAATTGGGTGCCGACGACTATATCTGCAAACCCTTCAGCCCCCGTGAGGTAGTAGCCCGGGTGAAAGCCGTGCTGCGCCGCGCCAACCCGCAACCGGCAGAAGAAGCACAACCCGCACTGGTGCTGGATGACGACCGTTTTGAAGCGCGCATTGCCGGCCAGTCCATCGCCCTTACCGCCATCGAATTTGCATTGCTCAACACCCTGGCACGCCACCCCGGCCGTATCTGGTCCCGGGACCAGTTGATGGATGAAATCTACAATGATCATCGCGTGGTATCCGACCGCACCATCGACAGCCACATCCGCAAACTGCGCCGTAAACTCAGTGACGGCAGCCCGGATGCCCACGACTGGATCGGCAGTGTTTACGGCGTCGGCTACCGGCTGGAAACGCCTTGAGTGAAAAGTTTAATTTTCAAAGTTGAAAAGCGCCATCTGGGGCCTTCCTGAAATGGAACGCTGTTCCCCGCGCCATTACTGGGACACGCAGGCACAGCGGCTCACAACCTGCTGCCCTGATCCGCGTTTAAACTTTCAACTGCTCTTCCACATTCCCTGCATATTCCTTGCAATCTTTACAGTGATACTGACTCCATCAAAACACAGGGACTCATGTCCAGAAGGAGAGCACCATGAAAAAGATCGCTATCGTTGCTGTTGCTGTTTTCGCTATCACTGGCACCGCGTTTGCTTATGGCCCGGATCACCGGGGTGGCGAACGCATGGTTGAGCACATGACCAAGAAGCTGGATCTGAGCGAAGCGCAAAGTACGCAACTACAAGCCGTGTTCGATGAGCAGGGTGAAAAAATGAAAGCCTTGCACGATGAGACCCAGGAAAAGATCAACGCTATCCTGACCCCCGAACAGCAGGAAAAAATGGCAGAGATGAAAGAGAAGCGTAAAGAGCGGATGGAGGATCGCAAGGACAAGCGCAAGGAGAAACGAGAGAAGCGCGGCGAGTAACAGGGTGTGGTCGGACGTCTGAAGTCGGACGTTTGATGCTAAAGCCTGAATAGCTTTGAGGATCAATTTGAAGTGACGGGTTTGTCATCCAACGTCAGACCAGCCCAGAACGAAGAAAGCCGG
>NZ_AXBZ01000045.1:0-43345 GCF_000475295.1 Alcanivorax sp. P2S70 | reverse complement strand
TGGAGCGCCCATCTGCTGCGCCTTGCCTCTAGGAAAGGGAACCACCCTTACCGTCGAGACAAGACACAACAGCTGCACGCTCCAAGTCACGCTGAGCATGCAAGGAGCTATTCAGAGGCTCCTTAAGGGCCATGTTCAATAACGCCGCAATGCGTTTTTGTGCAGCGCCGGGGGATCAGGTTAAATGGCGCGGTGCGAGGCATTAATGAACAGGGGACAGTCGTGACGCAACGAGACCAGCAGCTGGAAGCGGAGTACTTCCATCTCACTCACCTGATTGATTCTTTCGATCAGAAATCCCTGACGATCAAGGCCTGGAGTGTCACGCTTGCCGGCATTCTGGCCGGATCGGGCGCGTTCTTTGATCGTCCGTCCCTGCTTTGGGTGGGGATGCTGGGTAGCCTGATGTTCTGGCTGGTGGAAGGCCATTGGAAGGCGTTTCAGTCGGCGCACTATGCGCGCATAGAAAAAATTGAAGCGCACTTTCGTGGTGAGGTGGATGACATCGCGCCGTTCCAGACCGCCGATAGCTGGGAACGTAGCCGGCGTGCCGGGGGAAGCCGTGAGTTGTTGCGGATCCTTGGGTGGCGCCACGTGTTTCTGCCCCACGGGCTGATGGCACTGTCGTTGTTGGTGGCAGGTTTGCTGCTGTAGGCGTGGCAGAGGCCGGCGCCCACAGCAGCGGGCAGGGTCAGGCAGCGGGTTCGCTGGTGGTCGGGGCGTACTGGTTGGCATCGGTGGTGTATTCGGCATGACCGTAATCCACCAGCAGCTGCTTGATGCGTTTGACCAGAATGCGGTCGGCAACCTTGTTGGCCACCGGAATATCCTGCAGGGTGCGATAGGCCAGCAGGCGCGGCATGATGAAAAGATTGCCGACGCTGAACAGGGCATAGTCCAGCGCGTGGGGTGCCACGCCCATCTCTTCAGCCTTTGATTTGTCCTTCTTGCCGAGAAACGCCTGGGTAAAGAACACTTTCGAGAAACTGCGCTCCACCGCGTTGTGAACCTTGCTGATCAGCTTGTCATCCTTGGGACGATAGACGGACATGGTTGCCCGCGTCAGCTCACCACAGGTGCTGTCGTCATACCCTTCACGCAGCGTGCCGGAATAAGTGAGCATGGTGTCGATGATGTCCGGGGCTTCTGCGGGTAGCAACTCTGCAGGCAGACCGAGCAGAAAACACTCGTAACGCGACAGTTCCACGATCGCCCGTTCTTGCCGGGTGAAATGTTTGCGGCCCTTGCGCATGGCCTTGAACGCCGTCAGGTAGGCGGGCATGGTGCCGGCCGGCATCTGGTCTACCTGCGGGATAGGTATGCCGTAGACCGCGGGATCCCAGGGGCCGCCCTTGTCGGTGGTCGCCCGCTTGATGATGTTGAAACGCACCATGGAGTGCATCAGGCGCACCATGGCGGCCGCCTTGAAGCCTGGGCCAAAGCGTTCCAGAGCGCCAGGCAGGGTGGCGGTGGTGAAGAAACTGGCGGTCTCATTGATCCGCTGGTTCACCGACTCGTTGGCCAGGGTGCCGGTGATGGCCATGGGCAACCCGGAGTACTTGTTCATGAAGGTGGCGACGAACGCGCCACGGATAACATAGGGTGCCAGGTTGACCATCTGGTTACGGCTCAGGCGCGCGCCCTCGCGAACCAGATCCATGTCTACCCAGTCCGGTGTCGCTTCCATGGCCTGAATGAAATCGCTCAGTTCCTGGGGCGGATTATCTACCGCATCCAGTCCCTTGTCGCAGGCGGTCTTGAGCATGGTGATCAGGTTGCGGAACCCGTATTCGGGCATCAGCGCGGCATATGCATCGGCCACATTGTCACCGAGCAGGGTATAGGCGCGGGCCCGTTCCACTTTTTCCTTGTCGGCCAGAATCTTGCCCCGGTACTTGCCTGCGAATTTTTCGGGCAGGGCGCTGCGGGTGTGGATGTCGTCGGTAAAACGCTCCGGGGTGACATCAAAATCAATGTCGCCATACAGGGAGGGAATCCGGGTTTTCTGTGCACGCACCTGTTCCCAGAGTGCATCCAGAGACTGTGTCATTACGACCTCGTCGTGAAAGCGCGATATTGCCCTTATACATAGCGTTTACGCTGGGTCGGTGACAATGACCGAAGATTTCACGTAGAGAACTTGCGGGTTTTTGGCCTGCAATGACAGGGAGATTGGCGGGAAAGGAAACAGTGAGGTCAAGACTGTTCACTTTGCGTGTCGCGGGCCAGGTTGGGACTGACGCTCCTCCCGCCAGGGAGGGCGTCAGTGAGGCGCCTCAGTCGTTGCTCATGGCGTCCTTGTAAAGTGACTTTCGCGGGCTGGCGAAAACCTGCCGCAGCATGGGCTCGAAGTAATTCAGTGGCAGAATCTCTCCATCCGGATTGAACGCCGGAGAATCGTACTTGCTGACGAATTCCAGCGTTTGCCGATAGAAGGGATGTTCGCGGAAGTGCTCGCGCATGTCCCTGTCCATGCCCAGATAATGGAAGAAGTAATACCCCTGGAAAATGGCGTGATGCTTCACCATCCAGTGATTGGCTTCGCTGACAAAGGGTTCCAGCAAAACCGCTGCCACGTCCGCATGGTTGAAGGTGCCAAGGGTATCGCCGATGTCATGCAGCAAGGCGCAGACGACGTATTCATCGTCCTTGCCGTCGCGATGGGCGAGGGTGGCAGTTTGCAGGCAGTGTTGGAATCGGTCGATCCTGAACCCGCCGAAATCGCCTTCCAGCAGTCGCAGGTGCGCCATGATCCGGTCCGGCAGTCCTTTGCTGAACTCGCCAAAATTCTCGGCAATGATCTTCCAGTCCTCGGCCTGGCCGTCCTTCATGTGGGTGAAGGCGGCACGGGGTTGTGTCATGTCGTTCATTGCGGTAGCCCTCAGTCTGCATAACCGGGGTTTTCCCGGTCCAGCTTGCGTAGCAGGCCCGGCCAGGCCAGGTTGCCCCCCATGCCCTTGGTGACCTGAGAGGCCTGTTGTTTGATGGTGTTGACGATGCCATCAGGAATCGGGGTCAGCGGGCGATTGCCCGATAAGGCCTGTAGCTGGATCTCACAGGCCCGTTGCAGGATGAACATGTTGAGGAAGGTGTCCGCCACGGTGCTGCCCACCGTGAGCAAGCCATGGTTACGAAGAATCATGAAGTTGGTGCTGCCCAAATCGGCCTGCAGGCGGGCTTTTTCGTCATCGCGCAGTGCGACCCCTTCATAGTCGTGATACGACAACCCAGAGAGCGGAAACAGGCTTTGTTGTGACAGGGGAAGCAACCCTTCTTTCTGTGCAGACACAGCCACGCCGGCGGTGGTGTGGGTGTGCATGACGCAGACAGCGTCCTCACGTACGGCATGAATGGCACTGTGAATGGTGAAGCCCGCCGGGTTGATGTCGAAATCGCCGGCGTTGAGCTTGTTGCCGTCCTGGTCGACGCGCACCAGGCTTGATGCGGTGATTTCGTCGAACATCATGCCGTAGGGGTTGATCAGGAAATGGTGCTCATCGCCCGGGATTCGGGCGGACAGATGGGTGAAGATCAGATCATCCCAACCATACAAGGCCACTAGTCTATAGGCAGCGGCGAGGTCCACCCGCAGTTGCCACTCTTCGGGGCTGACATCCGCTTGCTTGGAGGTGATGGCGGCTGGGTCAAGTTTTACCTGGCTGTTCATTGTAGCGCTCTCCCTGGAGACAGATTGTTGTGGGTGTCACGGTGTTCCCCGTGATGTGTCGATAGGACATGACGGGAGTGTAGGCCGCTTTTTCTTGGCAAGACTGTCAACCTGTTTACAATTGGCGTATGTCTATTGCTCTTGATGCCTTGCAACACTGCCCCCTGTTCGCCGGTTTTCCCGAAGCGGCACTGGACGAGGCTGCACGTCATGCCCGTATCCGCCATTTCCAGCCGGGTGAGGTGATCTATGAGAAAGGGGAGCCCCAGACATTCCTGTGTGTCATCGCCAGAGGAATGGTGCGGATCAATTCGGTCAACCAGGAAGGTCGGGAATCGGTCTTGATTGTGTTTGACCAGGGGGCCTGGGTGGGCGATGCGGTCTTCGCGCCCGGTGCCGATCGGGTTTACGGTGCCACGGCACATACGCAGGCAACACTGGTGGAATTACCCGGGGCGTATTTTCGGGACCTGATGAGTCGCTACCCGCAGTGCTATCCGGTCGTGCTCGAGTGCATCAGCCGTCGGCTCTGGTCGGCCATGACGGTCATCCAGGAAGACGCCTTGCGCGGGACCACGGTCAGGATCGGACGGCGGTTGTTATTTCTGTGCGACATGCAGCGCGGGGGAGCAGAGCCGGGCGGTCCGGTCACTGTGCGGCTGACCCGTGAGCACATCGCCAACATGATGGGGATGACCCGCCAAGGGGTTCATCGCACGCTCAAGCAGTTTCAGCGTGAGGGGTTGGTTGAGCTGGGTTACGGGCAGGTCACCATTTGCAGCGAAGATGCCTTGCGACGCTATCTGGATTGCTGTCCAGATTAAGGTAATTCTTTTGGCTAACAAAAATATTTTATAGGCGATTAAAATTAATACCTTTGGCTATTTTTAATCGGCGAATGGTCTATTCCTTTTTCGTGTTATAGCAATTTCTTCCTCAAATCCCGTTGACAGATTTTAAGTTAAATTACTTAGACGTTTTAAATCACATTTTAACGAAAAGCCCGTAGAGCGGGCTTTGCTTCGTGGCTAGGATTCTCTGCGATACACAGGGATAAGAATAAAGTCTTACCCTCTCTTGCGGTAGTCACAGGGAAGGTCTACCTCCGTAGGTATTAAGGAGAGTTTTCAGGAATAAAAAATGTGTTCTTTATATAAAACGTTCGTCTTTATTTTTACTCTCAATGTGCTTGGTTGCGGTGGCGGTGGTGGGGCGCCCGCAGTGGTTTCTTCAGATAACGAGGAAAGCAGTGTTGGCGTGACGTCGCCTGCGTATGGGAAAGAAACTGAGGAAACGGACGCTGCTGAAAATGAGGAATCTCAGGCGTCCGGAAAAGAAAAGTTTGCTGATCCTTTTTCTTCCAGCGTATTGCAGTATGAAGTGACAGATGGGAAAACCGGTAAGGTGACAACCGACACGGAGACCCTGCTGACATACCCCGAAATGGAGTATTTTTATTTTGAAAACGATAATGTGGTGTTCGATCTGACCCGGCAGGGTAAACCCAAAAAACGCTCGGAGTTGCGCCAATACCCAGAGTGGTCAGTGGCGGGAAATCACCGAATGACGGCAACCCTTAGGCTCAGCGATTCCACCATCAATGAGTACACCTGGATGCAATTGCACCGTAAGGAAAAAACGTCAGTCAAACCGCCTCTGAGGTTAACCTGGGCCAAAGCGCAGAGCATTGGCGGGAAGGTATACCAAGACTATCTTGTGGCGGTGTTTTATCACGAAAAAACGGGCTACAAAAAAGTGCCATTGGTACCGCGTACTGGACAGGAAATTCAGGCTGAACTCAGGGTTTATAATCATCAGGTTTTTATTAGCCTGAATGGAAATCTGGTCCATGTGGAAAATGTGTCTGATTGGGCTGATTACAAGTGCTATTTCAAGGCGGGGTTGTACCTGTCTGGTAGTGCGGCGGCAGAAGGGCGTGCCAGAGTCAGCATGAGCCAGCTCGCGTACAGCCATCAGTAGTTAGTTCATTGAGGGAGCCTCGGAATAATACCTGGCGAGTTCAGTTTTTCAGGCTGGCTTGGCCCCTCTGCCATGGCCAAGAGGGGGCGGTGTTGACAGTGTATGTCGATCCATCGACTCATCACCTTCGAAGGACATGGGACAACGAGTGCAGGCCAGCCTGCCGTCGAGGCAAGCAACAACCTCTGCGTGCTCCTGACCACGCCAGGCATGCAGGGGGTTTACCCAGAGGCTGCCGTGAAACAATACAGGCCCCGGCACGTGGGGCCTGATTGCTTTCACAGCAGAGGAAGAGGGTGAGCAGGTTAGCGCACCTCCATCCCGGGTTTGGCGCCGTTATCGGGGCTGAGTACGTAGATGTCTTCGCCACCAGGGCCTGCGGCCAGCACCATCCCCTCTGAGACACCGAACTTCATCTTGCGCGGCGCCAGGTTGGCGACCAGGACCACCAGTTTGCCTTCCAGCTGCTCCGGTTGATATTTGGCCTTGATGCCGGCAAAGACATTGCGTTCGCCCAGCTCTCCCACATCCAGGGTGAGTTGCAGCAGTTTGTCGGCGCCTTCTACGTGAGCGGCCTTGGCAACGCGCGCCACGCGCAGTTTGACCTTCAGGAAGTCATCGATGCTGATGGTGTCATCCACCGTGTCGTCCATCTTGTTGCTGGCTTTTGCCGGGGCGGTCGAAGCCTTGGCGGCGGCCGTAACCTCCTTTGAATCACTGAGCATGGCATCGATCTGGCTGCTTTCTACCCGGCCAAGCAAGGGCTTGAACTTGGCAATGTCATGCTCCAGCAGAAGCTGCCCGGCATCGTCCCAGCGGAGCGGGTCGATCTGCAGAAACGCCTCTGCGCGCTCGGCCAGTGCCGGTAGTACTGGCTTCAGGTACAGCACCAACAGACGGAAGACATTGATGGCGGTGGTGCAGATGGCCAGCACCTCCTGTTCCTTGCCTTCTTCCTTGGCCAGTGACCAGGGAGCCTTTTCGGCGATGTAGCCGTTGGTATGGTCGGCCAGCGCCATGATTTCCCGCATGGCCTTGCCAAACTCACGCTGCTCGTAGAACTCGGCAATCCGCGGAGCGGCTTCCTGCACCTCGCGAACCAGCAGTGGGTTATCCAGCTCGGCGCTCAAGGTGCCGCCAAACTTTTTCACAAAGTTACCGGTACGGCTGGCGATGTTTACCAGTTTACCTACCAGATCTGAATTCACCCGCTGGACAAAGTCTTCCAGGTTGAGGTCAAAGTCATCCACACGGCTGGAAAGCTTGGCAGCAAAGTAATAACGCAGGTATTCAGGGCTGAGATGATCCAGATAGGTTCGGGCCTTGATAAAGGTGCCGCGGGACTTGGACATCTTGGCGCCGTTCACGGTGACAAAGCCATGGCTGTAGATAGCCGTGGGTTTGCGCAGACCGGCACCGTCCAGCATGGCCGGCCAGAAAAGACCGTGGAAATTGATGATGTCCTTGCCAATAAAGTGATACAGCTCGGCGTTGGAGCCTTCTGCCCAGTAGTCGTCGAAGCTGAGGCCTTCGCGGTCGCAGTAGTTCTTGAAGCTCGCCATGTACCCGATCGGGGCATCCAGCCAGACATAAAAATACTTGCCGGGGTAACCGGGGATCTCGAAACCAAAATAGGGCGCTTCCCGGGAGATGTCCCAGGGCTGCAGGTCTTCGATCCATTCCTGCAATTTGTTGGCGACTTGTTCTTGCAAGGCGCCGGAACGGGTCCACTCGCGCAACAGCGGCTCGAATTTGGGCAAGTCGAAGAACAGCTGGGTGGTGTCCTTCTCTACCGGGGTGGCACCACTGACGGCAGAGTAGGGCTCGATCAGCTCTGCAGGGGAGTAGGTCGCACCGCAGACTTCACAGTTGTCGCCATACTGGTCTTCCGCCTTGCACTTCGGGCAGGTGCCCTTGACGAAACGGTCGGCCAGGAACATGCCTTTCTGCGGGTCGTAAAGCTGGGTGATGGTCTTCTCGATGATGTAGCCTGCGTCTTTGTTTCGCTGGAAGACCATCTCTGACAGCGCCTGGTTTTCCGGGCTGTGGGTGCTGTAGTAGTTGTCGAAACGAATCTGGAAGTCGGCAAAGTCCTTCTCGTGATCGGCCTTCACCTGGGCGATCTGCTGTTCCGGGGTAATACCGTTCTCTTCGGCCTTGAGCATGATGGCGGTGCCGTGGGCATCATCGGCACAGACATAGGTGCACATCTGCCCGCGGAGCTTCTGGAAACGCACCCAGATGTCGGTCTGGATGTATTCAAGCAGGTGGCCCAGATGGATCGGGCCATTGGCGTAGGGCAGGGCGCTGGTCACCAGGATCTTGCGTGGCGTGTCACTCATGAGAACGGTGTCATTTATCCGGGAAATGGGGCGCCTATGATACGGCGAGACTGCACTATTTTCATCCCGTGCCTTCCGTTAGTGATGAGCGTGAGTCCACTGAGCAGGGACGGGGCTACCGTTTTTGTGTACCTGTGTGGCATGGTTGGGGTTTGTGTTCTTGGTGATTCAGAGGGGAAAACCGGCAATGACGCTTCGTGCCCGTATTCGGTGGTTGTTGATACTGTCCACCGCGGCCTGTGTGTGCGTTGCGCTGCTGGCTCTGGCCAGGGTCAATCACAGCCTGCTGGAATCCATGCTGGAGTCGTCTGCTGAGCGGGAATTGAGTGTGGTTGAGAGTGCATTTCTTGATCAGCTTTCAGTATTGCGCATCCGGGCTGAAGATTGGAGCCGTCAGCCGGACTCCCCTCCAGGGAATCTGGGCGGGGTAGGTCAGCTTGATCTCATGCTGTCTCTGGATGGGGGGCGTCTCGGTAGTGCCCTTGGGGTTGAGGAGCCCGCACTGCCGGTATTCGAGCGTCTGGCAGACCGTTTTGAGGCGGAGGGCTGTGCCCCCATCTGGGGGGTGGTACGGGTAAACGGACGCCCGCTGCTTTTTAGTACTGCGGTGGAGCAGAATTGTCAGGCCTACCTGTTGGGTATCTGGATTGACGGTTACTGGCTTGAGTATCTCTCTGACAGGGTTGGGCATGCACTTTATGTGAGAGAGTTATCGCAGGAGGGGGGCGTGGAAAGGGGGCTATTCTCAGATGCTGAGGGGCTACTCAGGGGGCGCTTTCCGATTCCTGACTTCTTTGACGGCCAACCCCTTGAAATCGTTGTGGAATTACCAAGTGATGTGCAGGGGTTGAAGAGTACCGTCATCCTTCTCATGGCCTTGATTCTCAGCATTCTTGCGGCAATGACTGTGGCGGGAGTCTATTGGCGAATCCAGGGGCTGTTATTCGGCCGCCTGGGCTCGGTACACAATGCGGTTCGATCGATTGCCCGCGGCGGAACGCTTGACCAACGGGTCCCGGTGCTGGGCAACGATGAAATTGGAGAGCTTGCCGAGGACTTCAATGCCATGGTCGACAGCATTGATCATGCCCAAAACCAGTTGGCATCTGCCCGTCGCCAGGCGGAAGCTGCAAGCAAGACAAAAAGCCAGTTCCTCGCCAACATGAGCCATGAAATTCGCACGCCTATGACCGCTATTCTGGGGTATGCCGAGCTATTACGAGAAGGGCGCGGTAGTGATGCCGATCGCCAGCATTATTTGAATATTATCCAGCACAATGGGGATGCCTTGTTGGCGCTGATTAATAACGTGCTGGATTTGTCGCGAATTGAAGCAGGGCAATTGGATCGCGAGGAATCGGTATTCTCGGTAATAGAACTGTTGCAGGAGGTTGTTGAAAGCTTTCGCCTGCGTGCCGTTGAAAAGGGAATTGAACTTGCCCTGGAAATGGATGGGACCATGCCGGCTGCATTGAACGGAGACGTTTTCCGTCTACGCCAGATCGTGGTCAACCTGGTGGGGAATGCGGTCAAGTTCACTGAGCAGGGGACGATCCGAATACGCGTAGTGTGGCAGCGTCCGGATCAGCGGCTCAGCATCCGCGTTGAGGACACGGGTATTGGCATTACAGAGTCCCAGTTGCAGAGCATATTTCAGCCCTTTACGCAGGCCGATGTATCTCACACTCGCCGTTACACCGGCTCCGGGCTGGGGTTGAGTATTGCCCGTGAACTCGCCCGAGCCCAGGGCGGGGATATCAGCGTCACCAGCGATAGCACAGGGAGCTGTTTTACGTTGGAGATGCCTTTCGAGCTCGCCCTGGATGCGACAGTAGCGCCTTCGGTTTTGCCTGCGGGGGAACAGGCTCAGCCGTTGCCTCAGCTTAATGGCCGTGTCTTGCTGGTGGAAGACAATCAGGTTAATCGCTTGCTGGTGAAGACCTTGCTTGAACGTGCCGGCATGACGGTCGTCGAAGCGGAAAATGGGCGAGAGGCCTGCGAGGCATATCAGAATGACAGCCATTATTCTCTGGTGGTACTGGATATGCAGATGCCGGTGATGGATGGCTATGAGACAGCCAGGGCATTGCGTGATAAAGGATTTGAGGGCCCGGTACTGGCATTAACTGCAAACGTGCTGGCTGTGGACCGCCAGCGCTGTCTTGATGCCGGCTGCGACGCGTTTATGGGTAAGCCGGTTCGTAGCCGCGACTTGCTGGTGGCCTGTGCTGATTTGCTTGAGCCGTCGCTGATCGAGTCATAGTCCCTGAGGTTGGGCCGTCAGGGACATCACGGACTGGCAGTCGCCTTGCTCTGGTGATCCGAATAAAACGGCTCTGCGTGCGTCAGTTACGTTATGCCATTGTGTGGCGAGACTAGTCGCTACCTTTAGACATGGATAGCTGCGCTCGTTTCAGGGCTTCGCTGACCTGTTGCTGGGACACCGGCTTGCTCAGGTAATCATCCATCCCGGCATCTCGGGCTTTCTGAACATACTCATTGGTGGCGTGGGCGGACAGTCCGATGATCCAGCAATGAGGGTGGCTGCCTAGTTGCGCTTCCATTTCCCGGATTTCGCCAGTCGCCTGATAGCCGTCCAGCACCGGCATTTCACAGTCCATAAAGATGATATCCCAGTAATCCGGTTGCTCGCGAAGCAATGACAGTGCCTGCCCTCCATCGCTTGCTAACGTAGCCTGAATCCCGAGGGATTTGAGAATACTGTCAATCACAAGCTGATTCACAGGATTATCTTCTGCAACGATTACATTCAGGTGATTCGCTTTATCGAGGATTATCGCCCTGGCTTCGTATGGCGAAGAGTCGCTTCCTGTCTCGTCTTTCCCTGTTAGCAAACTGCGCTTGAGAGCCTGACAGGAAAACGGTGTTTCGATCATCAAAAGGTCTTCTGGCAGCGTTTCGCTGAGAGGTTCTCCGGTAGGGTGTAACAACAGCAGCGTGGGAGACTGGTAATGAGTCCTTAAACGTTCCACATAATGCGGATTTTCCATCACCGCCAGATCAGCGATTACGAAATCCACCGAGCGGGAGGGATTGATTGGATCCAGTGCCGTTTCCACATCCCGAAACTCATGGGTAGAGGCGCCCCAGCGGCTGAGAATTTGCGAGAGACTGAGAAGCTGGGCGGGGATGCTGGAAATAACCACCGCAGAGCGGTTTCGCAGTGCGGGTTGTTGCCGTGACTTGATCGCCTCCACAGGGAGGGATAACCAGAACGTTGCACCGCGTCCTAACGAGCTGGACACGCCTATATCGCCACCTAGCAGGTCGGTCAGTCGTTTACAGATGACCAGTCCGAGGCCTGCGCCGCCATGCTTGCTACGATTGGGGCGCTCGTTGATAGTTTGGAACAGCGTGCTTTGCTGGCCCTCATCCAGGCCAATACCTGTATCGACAACTTCGATCATCAACACGCATTGGTTCTGGCTATTTACAGGTTGTTTCAGCGTCAGGTGTAAAGCGATATTGCCGCGCTCGGTGAATTTGAAAGCATTACTGAGCAGGTTGGTAATGATTTGCTTGAGGCGGATGGGGTCAGTGCGGATTTGCTCGGGAACCCGGCTGTCTATGTGCATATACAGCGGGATTCTTTTTTCGCTGGAACGCAGCGCAAAAAGCCTGACACAATCATCGACCACGCTTTCCACGGCAACAGTCTGATAATCCAGTTCCAGTTTGCCCGATTCAATCCGCGAGTAGTCCAGGATGTCGTTGATGACGGTGAGCAGTGATTGGGTCGACTGATAGATCGTGCTGACGTATTGAGCCTGCTGTTGGCTTAATGGAGTTCGACGAAGCAAGTCCGTCATTCCCATGATTCCGTTCATCGGTGTTCGTATTTCATGGCTCATGGTAGCCAGGAACTCGCTTTTCGCATGGTTACGAGCTCCTGCCTTGAATGCTTCCATCTCGGCAATGGCTCTTTCACGAATAGAATCTGAGTGAGCTTCTTTTAACCGGTTAATTCGTCGTGCTAGAGCCAGAGAGAGTAATACGACCTCCAGGAAGACGCCGATCTGTACCAGGTTTTCTGTAACGCTGTTGCGAGAGATGATCCCATACTTGTTGAGCACCATGGTTGCTGCACCGACCATGAAACAGCCCCAGGCAACGGTGAAAATGCGGGCGTCAGGATCCCCTGCCCGCAAGCGAATCAAGCCGATGGTGAGGATGCTGAAATCCATGGCCAGGATGGCGAAAACAGAGACCGGGATCAGTGCCTCGCGACTACTGAAGGGAGCCGCGAGAAAGAGAAGGGTGCCAACCAGGACAAGTCCACGTAGCCATACTGCCATTCTGGGAGCCTTGTCCTTCAGTGACAGAAAATGGAGTGTGAAAAGCGACGGGAGAATGACAAGCAGGGGCAACAGAAAATGAATGATATAACTGCTTACCAGCGGTGAGTCTGGCCACAGATATCGCTGTGCGTAACCATGCAGGATGGCAAGAAAAAGCGTTATGGCGGCTGACCAGAACACATACAGTAAATACACTTTTTCCCGTACCGAGAAGAACAGGGTCAGGTTATACAGAATCATCACCAGCATTCCACCGAAGAAGATGCCCTGGACCATGGTCATATTCTGCGAGTACTTGGCGAATTGCTCCTCGGATTGCAAGGTCAGGGGTAATTGAATGCTGTGGGCGGAGGCGACAAGCAGATAGATGTCGCTGTTCTGACCTGTGGGTAGAGTCAGAGGAAATACGGGTGAGGGTTGCAGATTCGGACGCAGGGAAAATTCACGGTCCATTCCGGCTTGATAATGGGAAACCAGGTTTCCTCCGGCATCAAGCTGATAAACATCAATCTCCCCCAGCATGGCGTAGTCAACACGAAGCTGCCATTGGGTATGGAGATGATTCAGGTTACGAACCGAAAAATGGAACCAACAATGTTGAGAAGTAAAGCCCAGGTTGGGAGCGGCAGCGCCTGCCGAAAGCCAGTGAAGATCACTACGCATCCTGATGCCGGTGATGTCGGGCACATCCTCTTCTGAAGCACAAAAATATTGCACCCCAGGGTAGGGCTGTAGATTCTGTTGCTGTTCAGCAATAATCTGCGTACCTGTGCTGCTGGCCAAGCTGCCAGAGGTCAGGCACATCAGCATGATGCCAACAACGAAGTAGAGGGCGTATCCAGCGTCCTTGCACACTATGAATTGATCCTGGCAAAAGGTGGGTAAACTACTGGAATGCTAGCAGTGTGGGCCGGGGGGCTCAATCGAGAGGAAAAGAATGACAAGGATAGTTGAGCGCTTTGCGGTAGGGCCCATTGTCGGGGAGTCTGGTGATACCCATGTACGTGTGTTTGGGGCATTGCCCCAGGGAAGGCTGACGGCGGGACAAAAATTCCTCTGGGGCCGGATTCGTTGGCGTGAGGAAGGTCAGTCGCAATGGTCTGATGTTCGACGCTTTCGCTTGAACGGTAATTTTGATGGGTCGGGCGTGGTCATTCTCAACGGCCTCCGGCCTGGTGGCCGGTATGAATATCAGGCGGGTTGGGTGTCGGATGAGGAGCCCGCAGAACTGGATTGGTCTGCTGCCAGTGAGGGCAGTTTTGTGACCAACCAGCCGGATGCAGATCAGACCCGCTTTCTGTTTGGCTCCTGTTGCTACCGGTTTGTGGGTTTTGACGGCAAGATCCAGGACGACAGAGCCGACAAGATCTTTGCCGAAATGTCTGACCTGTCCACCCGCGAAAAGCCCGATTTTGTGTTGTTTGGGGGCGATCAGGTTTACGCCGACTCCCTTTACAACATTGGTGCGGCGGATAATCGCGGAGAGTTTTCTTCCCTGTACCGGGAAAGTTTTGCCCAGCCCAAGCTGGCCAGGCTGTTACGGGAAACCAACAGCTACATGATCCTGGATGATCATGAGATCGAGAATAACTGGCCGGAACGAGCCAATGCCGACCGCTGGACCAGCAAGTACCCGGCGGCCATCAAGGCGTACCAGATTTATCAGGCCTCCCATTCCCCGGCGGCCCCGCTCAATGAGGCTGGCACCTACCTGGATCGTGATCCGGATCGCTTCTGGTACACCTTTTCCCGTGGGCCTGCTGATTTCTTTGTGATGGATGTTCGTACTGAGCGGGTATTGAGCCGCTGGTCCTGGCAGCGGCGCATGATCAGCGAAGAGCAGGAGCAGGCCTTTGTGCGCTGGCTGGACACGGATCCCGACAGGATCAAGGTGCTGGTGACCTCTGTGGTGCTGTTTCCGGAGCAGCGCCGCCCGTTCCGTGGCAAAGATGCCTGGGAAGGCTTCCGTTATCAGCGGCAGCGTTTGCTGACGGCCATGGCGCAAAGTCGCAGTCGCAAACTGGTCGTCCTCAGTGGTGATGTCCATGCGTCACTCTATGCAAATCTCACCCTCAATGGGGGCAAGCAGGTGCACAGTTGGACCTGTTCCGGCCTGTTCTGGCCCACCGCACTGATGGCTTTCCGTTGGTATCGTCCGATGATCCGTGTGCCTGGCCTGCTCTATGGCGGCTGGGGGCGTCCACTGGGGCAAGTGAATGTGCCAGGACAGGTGTTCAGTGACAATGCGTTTTCCATGGTGGCCTTCACTGAAGAAGGAGCCCGCTTTGATCTTTATGACCGCAGACGCCGGCATGTGGCGGAGGCGAGCCAGGAGATTCGTTGGTCGTAAGCTTATGTCTGTGGCGCTTATGGCAAAAGGCTTACAGGAAGTCGGGCGATTTGCGACTTAAGGCGTCGTGGCGACAACGCTACAGTGGATCTCGCAAGGACGCGATAGAACACGGATGTTCAATTTCGGCCCGGTACAGCCCGCCCGCCATACCCCCAAAGATGGCGGGCGTTTCTTTTTACCCCCCCGTTTTGCCACTTCACATTCCATCAAGGATAATGCCCGCCCCAGAATACGGAGGCGACCATGTCTGCTAACGGTGAAGACCGCGATATCCTGAAAGCCAAACTCAACCAGGAAACCGCCAAGGCCAGCTGGGCCGAATTGCAGCCTTTTTTCGCCCGTGGTCAAACCATCTATGTGGCGCCTGGGCTGGATCTGGTCGATGTGGCCGTGGCGTTTTCGGAAGATAACGCCGCCGAGATCAGTCTGTGGCGTGAAAAGGGTCTGGTCGACAAGGTGTCGGACACGCAGGCGACACAGTGGTATGGCGCCGACCAGACTCTCTGGAGTGTGGTGGTCATGCCCTGGGTGCTGGTACAGCCAGAACAGCTACAGTAGTCCGCAAGCACGGTCTTCCCCGTCGCTTTCGCAAGGGTGGCAATCGTCATCAACCCCGGTATAGAGTGAACAAAAGGGCTGTGATGCCCTCACTCTGACGGATGCCGGAGGACTCGATGCAGGATGACATCGCCCAGCGTCAGGCCCTGTTGCAGGCGCAGCTGGAAAGCCTCGTTGCTGCCCAGGTCAACCCCGAGGAACAAAGCCTGTTCCGCCGCTTTCTCGCCGCCTATTTCGAAATGGCCAGTCTTGCCGCGCTGACTGCACGGCCCCCCGAACAGCTTTTCCAGATGGCCTGGCAGCATTGGCTGCTGGCCCGACACCGGGACCGCGAATTACTGATTCAGATTGAACCCCCGTCCCGTTCCGGGGCCATGGCTTGCCTGCGGACCGTGGCTGACGACATGCCATTTCTGGTGGACTCGGTGGCGATGGCGGTGAGGGATGCGGGTACCGCCATCGACTGGACCATTCATCCAGTATTGCAGCTACGGCGCGATGACAAAGGCCAGATCATCCAGGTGCAAGGGGTGAGCGACGGTGAACACCCGGCGGAATCGCTGATCCATGTCGAATTCGAGCCGCTGGGCAGCCTTGAGGCCTATGCACGCTTGCAGGAGCAGTTGGAGCTGGTGCTGGGGGAGTTGCGGGTGGTCGTCGCGGATTATCCGGCAATGCTCGCCAACCTGCAGGCAACCCGTGAGAATCTTTCTGGTCATTTTCCACAACGGGACCAGCAAGAACTGGAAGAAGCGGGGGCGTTTATCGAGTGGTTAAGCCTGGACCACTTTACCTTTCTCGGCTATGCCCGCTCCCATGCAGAGGTCGTGGATGATGGCATGCGACTGCATCTGGAAAATGAGGCCGGGCTGGGCATTGCCAGGCATGGCAGCCGTTATGCCGATGCGGATGAGTTTATCGCCCCCCATGATGAAATGGCCAAGTACATCAGCCATGGCCGGCTGGTGGTCGTAACCAAGGCCAACGCCCGTTCTTCGATCCATCATCCCCATTATATGGATGTGATTTCCATCAAGCGGTTGGCGCAGGACGGAAGTGTAGAGGGCACGGACCGCTATATCGGCCTGTTTTCCCTGGATGCCTATATCAATCGTCCCCGGGATATTCCGCTGATTCGCCGCAAGGTGAACTACGTGCTGGAGCGGTCACGGTTGCCCGAGCGCTCCCATTCCGGCAAGCACTTGCGAGACATCATTTACCAGTTGCCCCGTGATGAATTGTTTCAGTGCAGTGAAGAAGAGCTCTATCACATTTGCATGGGCATCCGGGCCCTGCGTGACCGTCATCATTTGCGCCTGTTCATGCGCCGTGATCGTTACGGTCGCTTTTACTCCTGCATGGTCTACCTCAGTCGTGAGCGCTACTCCCGTGAATTACGTGACCACGTTACCAATGAGCTGAAGAGCTTGTGTAATGGCTTGTCGGTGGAGCGCACGGTGGACTTCCTCCGTGAAGGGCTGGCGCGCATCCATTGCATTATTCGTATTCCCCAGGGAACGCATCTGGCCATGAGCGAAAGCCAGGTGGAGGAGCGACTGGTATCCGTGACGCGGTCCTGGTCGGATCAATTACGGGAGGTGCTGCACGAAGATGGCGATGAGGGAGTGAGCCTGGCGCGACGTTATGCCAGCGCCTTTCCGGTGGGGTATCAGGAAACCACCCGTGCCATGGAGGCTGCCGCTGACATTCACTACCTGTCGCAGTTGTCTGCTGACCAGCCGGTGTTGCCGTCTTTGGCGGTGTCCAGTGAGGAAGGGCCTGCCTGTCCCACCTGCTTGCGACTCTATTCCCGGGAAAAACCGATTGGTCTGTCGGATGTGCTGCCCATGCTGGAGCACTTTGGCTTGCGAGTGGTCAGTCAGGATCCGACCCGGGTGAGCGTGCGTGAAGAAGCCGATCAGTGGATCCAGGTGTTTGATGTCCGCGTCGCCGGCGATTGCGCGCTGGGTCCGGTCCAGCAGAAGCGCTATTTCGAGGAAGCCTTTCTTGCCTGTTGGCAGGGACGCATCGAAAACGATGGGCTCAACCGACTGGTGTTGCTGGCGGGGCTGGATGCCCGGCAGGTGGTTTGCCTGCGCACCCTGACAAAGTATCTGGTGCAAACCGGGCTGCCGTATTCGCAAAGCTATATGGAGCAGTTGCTGGCGGACCATGCCGTGATTGCGCGGTTGTTGGTGCAATTGTTCGAGAACCGTTTTGATCCTTCCTGTAGCGACAGCCAGCGCAGGGATGACGGCGTGAAACTGGCCCAGGCGCTGGACCATCACCTCGATCAGGTGGCCTCTCTGGATGCGGACCGGGTATTGCGGGCGTTCCTGAGCGTTGTGCGGGCAGGCTTGCGGACCAATTTCTATCAACCGGATGAGCACGGGGATAACAAGTCCTGGGTCAGCCTGAAGCTGGACCCGACGGTGGTATCCGAATTACCCAAACCGCTGCCCATGTTTGAAACCTTTGTGTATTCCCCGCAAATGGAGGGTATCCATCTGCGTGGCGGACCGGTGGCCCGTGGCGGGTTGCGTTGGTCAGATCGTCGCGAGGATTTTCGCACTGAAGTGCTGGGCCTGGTCAAAGCCCAGATGGTCAAGAATGCCATCATTGTGCCGGTGGGTGCCAAGGGCGGTTTCGTGGTCAAGCAGGGGAACCCGGCGGACCGTGATGCCTGGCAGAAACAAGGGATCGCCTGCTACAAGCAGTTCATCCGTGGCCTGCTGGATATCACCGATAACCGGGAAGGGGAGACGGTCGTGCCGCCCCCTGGGGTGGTGCGCCACGACAAGGACGACCCCTATCTGGTCGTGGCTGCCGACAAGGGGACCGCGACTTTCTCGGATATCGCTAACGGTCTGGCGGACGAATACGGTTTTTGGTTGGGTGATGCCTTTGCCTCTGGCGGCTCGGCAGGCTACGACCACAAGAAGATGGGCATCACCGCCCGCGGCGCCTGGGAAAGTGTGAAGCGGCACTTCCGTGAAAAGGGCAAGGACATCCAGAGGCAGCCCTTTACAGTGGCCGGTATTGGCGACATGGGAGGCGATGTCTTCGGCAATGGCATGTTGTTGTCGGAACAGATTC
Source organism: Alcanivorax sp. P2S70 (assembly GCF_000475295.1). Classification (NCBI taxonomy): domain Bacteria; kingdom Pseudomonadati; phylum Pseudomonadota; class Gammaproteobacteria; order Oceanospirillales; family Alcanivoracaceae; genus Alcanivorax; species Alcanivorax sp. P2S70. The sequence goes on along the minus strand of NZ_AXBZ01000045.1, from coordinate 25,030 downwards.
GGCTGGTGGCAGCGTTTAACCACCTGCACATTTTTATCGACCCTGATCCTGATCCGGCGGCCACATTCGTGGAGCGCCAGCGGCTGTTCAACACCCGTGGTACCAGCTGGGATGATTTCGATCGTACTTGCCTGTCTGAGGGTGCAGAAGTCTATTCTCGCAGTGCCAAGAGCCTGACGCTCAGTGAGCAAGCCTGCGAAGCCCTTGGGATCGCGCAGCGGACCCTGACCCCGGCTGAATTGATCACGGCGATTCTCAAGGCACCAGTGGAACTGCTCTGGAATGGCGGGATCGGCACCTATGTCAAAGGCAGCAATGAAAGCCATGCCCAGGTGGGTGACCGGGCCAATGAGGCGATTCGCATCAATGGCCGTGAACTGCGCTGCGAAGTCGTGGGTGAGGGCGGTAACCTGGGGCTGACTCAGCTCGGGCGCATTGAATATGCCTTGAACGGTGGGCGAATCAATACCGATGCCATTGATAATTCCGGTGGTGTGCATAGTTCCGACCGGGAAGTGAACATCAAGATTCCGCTCAACCAGCGCATGCGCGATGGCCGCCTTGATCGGGACACCCGTGATCCCATGCTGGAGCGCATGACCGACGACGTGGCGAGCTCGGTGCTGCGGGATAATTATGTACAAAGCCTGGCGTTAAGCCTGCTGGAATACGACGCCGAAAGTCGTCTCGACGAGCACGCCAACCACCTCCGGACGCTGGAGCGACAGGGTATCCTCAACCGGGCTGTGGAATACCTGCCGGATGATGAAAGTCTTGGTGAGCGTCGTACCCGAGGCATGGGGCTGACCCGCCCCGAACTGTCCGTGCTGCTGTCGTACACCAAGAATGCGCTGTTTGATGCGGTGTTGGCGTCGGACGTGCCAGACGACCCGTTCTTCGATCAGGATGTGCTTCACTATTTCCCGGACGAAATGGTTCAGCACTATCGCGACGACTTGCTGCAACATGGCCTGCGCCGGGAGTTGATTGCCACGGTGCTGGCCAATGCTGTGGTTAACCGCATGGGATTTGCCTTTGTGCATCGTTTCGCCGATGAGCATGGCTTGTCCCGGCATCGTATGGTGAAAGCGTACGCCATGGCCCATGCCGTTTTTGATGGCGACCTCTACTGGGCACCGGTGGATGGTCTGGATGGGCAGGTGGACAGTCAGGTGCAGTTGCGCTTGTACGGCCGGGTGATTGGGCTCATGAAGCACATGACCACCTGGTTGCTGTTCTACAAGTGGGGGCGTCGCCCGGTGGCGGAGGCGGTGAATCGATACCGAAAGCCCATCGCCGAGCTGGAAGCCATGCTGCCAGAGGTCCTGCCGGGCAGTTACCGGGAAGAATGGCAGCAGGCGGTAGAGGGCATGGGGGACGATGGGGTTCCTGCCAAAGAAGCCCGATTGTTGGCCAACACCATGGTGCTGGGTAGCGCGCCGGATATTGTCGAGCTCGCCTCGCAGGCACAGGTGCCCCTCGCCATGGCGGCTCAGGTGTACTTCGCGGTAGGCGACCGGCTCAATATTCTCTGGCTGCTGTCGGCGATCATTGATCTGAATGTGCAAGGGAAATGGCAGGCGCTGGCCCGGGCCAATCTGCGCGAGGATACCTACCGCCTGCATCGGCAGGTGGCGGCCAAGGTACTGGAGCAGGAAGGCGATAGTGCCGATGCCCGGTTCACGGCCTGGCAGGAGAAATCCCGCAACAAGGTACAGTTCGGCATGCACCGGCTGCAGAGTCTGCAGGCGGACAGTCCCCATGATTTCATGACACTGGCGGTAGGGGTGCGTGAATTGCGCAAGTTACGCAGCCTGTAGGTGAAAACGCTCTGAGGTGACTGTGTTGATGGCCGTAATGGTGCAACAGACTTGAGCCCGGACCCTCGCTAATATACTGTTCATATGGTCAGCATATTGAGGGGGCGATTATGCCAGCTGTCAACCGTGGCACTCTTAGCCGGATTCCCGGGCGCTTCGCCAGCCGTCACAGTGATTTGGACGAGGCGCCCCAGAATCGGCCCACCCGCTACCACCGGGAAATTGCCAAAAGTATTATTGTGACCAACCGCAGTCCGGATTTGCCTTTTTCCCAGAGCATCAATCCCTATCGCGGCTGTGAACATGGCTGCATTTATTGTTACGCGCGCCCGAACCATGCCTATGTGGATCTCTCTCCCGGGCAGGATTTCGAAAGCGAAATTTTCTGCAAGGAAAATGCCGCCGAGGTGTTGCGCGAAAGCCTTCGCAAGCCGGGCTATCAATGCCTGCCCGTCGTTCTGGGTACTGCCACCGATCCTTACCAGCCCGCCGAACGTGAGAGACGACTGACACGGGAGATGCTTCAGGTACTGGCGGATAGCCAGCATCCTTTCAGCCTGATTACCAAGAGTACCCTGGTGCTGCGGGATCTGGATCTGATTGCACCGATGGCACGGGCTGGACGTGCTTCGGTGACGGTGTCGGTCACGACCCTGGATAATCGTCTCAAGGCGCAACTGGAGCCACGTGCCAGTGGCGGCAAGGACCGACTGCGGGTCATTCGCGAGTTAAGCCGTGCGGGTGTGCCTGTGAGTGTGTTGGTGGCGCCGGTGATTCCTTTTATCAACGATCACGAACTGGAAGATATTGTCGGGCAGGTGGCCATGGCCGGGGCAGAGCATGCCGGCTATGTGGTGTTGCGGTTGCCTCATGAGGTGGGCCCCTTGTGGGAAGAGTGGCTGGCGGAGCACTACCCTGACCGGGCAGAGAAGGTCATGTCTGTGATGCGTGATTTGCATGGGGGGGCCATCTACAACAGCCGCTGGCATCAGCGGCAGTCGGGGCAGGGTGCCTGGTCACACCTGCTGCGCCAGCGCTTTGACACCGCCTGTCGTGCGGCTGGACTACAGGGGCGAGAGACACTGGCGCTGGACACTAGCGGTTTCGTAGCGCCGGGCCCCCACGGTCAATTGGCACTCTGGGACGCGCAAAGCGCGGTGATTGGCCCACGGTGACAGGGGGTGAATGGGCTGTCGTGGTAAATTAGTTACCCAAGGTTACTTATTGGGGTGGTGGACTCGTCGACATGCTGCCCCACGACAGTCTATTCGGGAGAGTGGTATGCATGCTGTTTTGGTTACCGGTGCCAGCGCCGGGATCGGAGAAGAATTTGCCCGTCAGTTGGCAGCAGAAGGACAGCACCTTGTCCTGGTGGCACGGCGTCTGGATAGATTGGAGGCCCTGGCCAGTGAGCTGAAGGCGCGTCATAACATCGAGGTTGCCTGTATTGCTTCAGATCTGGCAGTGGCCGGCGCGGCGCAGGCCCTGGTGAGTGAGCTGGACACGCGCGGTATCAGCCTTGGCGGATTGATCAATAATGCCGGTTTTGGCGACCGCGGGGGTTTTCAGGCGTTATCACTTCAGCGACAGCTGGATATGATTCAGGTGAACGTCACGGCCTTGGTGGATCTGACCTGGCGGCTGCTGCCGGGGCTCAAGTCCCGGCCTAACAGCTTTGTCATCAATGTGGCGTCTACCGCGGCCTTTCAGGCCGGGCCCAATATGGCGGTCTACTATGCCAGCAAGGCGTTTGTGCTTTCCTTCAGTGAAGCCCTGCATGAAGAGCTCAAGGGAGAGGGCGTTGCGGTCAGTGCCTTGTGTCCGGGCGCCACGGATTCTGAATTCGCCAGCGAAGCGAATATGACCAATACCCTGCTATTCAAGGCAGGAACCATGACCCCGCAAGCAGTGGTCAGCAAGGCGTTAGCCGGAAGACGCAAAGCCATTGTTATCCCCGGTTGGAAAAACCTGATCACCGTCTGGCTGGGCAAGGTGTCGCCACGGGCAGTGACGCGCAAGCTGGCTGGTCTGTTGCAGCGATGAATCAGTGCCGCTTCCAGCGAGCCCGCTCGCCAGAGCAGAAGGCCCTGCGGCGTGCGCAGATACTTGATGCTGCGGCGGGATATTTTTCACGACAACGATTCGAGACCATCAGTCTGGTCGATATCGCACGTCAGGCCGGTGTCACCAAGGCTGCGCTCTATCGGTATTACCCCTCCAAGGAAGCCCTGTTTCTGGCGCTGTACCTCGGTGAACTGGAAGACATGGTGGCAGTGCCATTGCCGGAGGGGCAGGCGGGCCCCATGTGGGAACGCCTCAGCGAGCTATTGCTGAGCAGACCCCTGTTCTGTCGGCTGACGGCAATTCTTCACAGTGTGCTGGAGCAAAACCTGGATGCGGATCAGGCGCGCCGGTTTAAAGCGTCGTTACTGCAACATTTCACGATTTTAGCCCAGCGGTTGTCGGATCACTTCGGGTTGCCTGTCGACAAGGCCGGCACTTATCTGCTGCAGGTCCAGCAGGCGCTTATCGGTTGCTGGGCCCTGAGTCACCCTGCTCCCGTGGTGGCGGACGTTATCAAACAACCTCCCCTTGATCTGTTCCAGGTGGATTTCAGGCTAGCCTTGCAAGCCCATCTGAAAGCACTCGAAGACGCGCTATGACACTAATCAGTTCCGCCAAAAACCCCGTGGCTACCCTGTTGTTGGCTCACGGCGCAGGGGCTCCCATGGACAGCCCGTTTATGGAATCGCTGGCAGAGGCGTTGGCTGACCGGGGAATTCAGGTGGTGCGCTTTGAATTCCCCTATATGCAGCGCAGACGCGAGGAACAGCGCAAGTTTCCCCCGAATCGCGCCCCCCAACTGCTGGAGGCCTTTGCCAGGCAAGTGGCCAGCGTTGAGCGGTCAGGCCTGCCCTTGTGGGTCGGCGGGAAATCCATGGGCGGTCGGATGGCATCAATGCTGGCAGCGGAGGGCGCGAGCGAGATCGATGGTGTCGTCGCGTTTGGCTACCCGTTTCATCCTCCCGGCAAACCCGAAAACACCCGAACGGAACACCTGGCCTCACTCGCGGTGCCGATGCTGATTTGTCAGGGTGAGCGTGATCCGTTTGGGAAACCGGATGAAGTTGGCGAGTATCCGTTGGGGGGCGGGATTGAGGTACACTGGCTGCCTTCGGGGGATCATGATTTCAAGCCACTCAAACGCAGCGGTTTGGATCAACAGGATCTTATCAACATGGCGGCAGATATAACGGCGGCCTTTATCAAACGATAATCAAGTCTGAGGGGGCATGCATGGAAGCATGTGGTTACCATTCGCGTAAACCGGCAAGCTGGGTCTGTGAGGGGTGCAACAAACCCTACTGTACCCAGTGCGTACCCGGTGGAGAAGCCAACTTTGCGGCCGGCCAGCCACGCTGCCCGTTATGTAGCCAACGCCTGGAGTGGCGCGGTGACGGTCAGCCCGGCTTGCCGTTCTGGAAACGTTCAAAAGATATTCTTCGTTACCCTGTGCAGCTGCCTGCGCTATGGCTGGTATTACTCTTTGGTGGCGCAAATGCGGCCATCGGTGGGCTACCCACCCTGCTTCTGTTCCTGTTTGTTGCCATGCTGTTGTCGGTGTACTCGTTGCTGGTGATTGCAGACGTTGCCGGTGATAAGTGGACGCCGCCATCTCCGATGGATGCCATTAGTGAGGGCGGGCTACTGGTACGCCAGATTGGTGTGATGTTGGTTTTATTTGTTGGACCGGCTTTGTTGGCGGGGGCGTCGATGGTTCTGACGTTGGGTTTGCTGGCGTTGGCTACACTGATTATGCCAGCTGTTCTGATGATTCTTGCGGTTAGCCGGTCGTTGCGAAGCGCTCTAAACCCGCTGCGCTGGCTGCAACTGATAGTAACCGTCGGAGGGTCATATCTTTTGTTATGGCTCGCGGTCATGGCAGTCTCCGCGGCGCCGGCCATGCTGGAGTCCGGGGATGCCACCGCTCCGCTTGTTTTTGCGGGCGGCGTCTTTTCTGCCTATACCACATTGGTGGCTGCGGCGATGATGGGTGCGCTGTTGAATGAGAAGGCAAGAGAACTCGGTCTGGCGGCTGATGAAGATCGAGGGCGCTCACTGTCCGCGGATGATTATGAGGTTGCCGAGTCGCTTGGAATTGCTCATATCTATGCTCAGGAAGGTCGTCTTGATGATGCGTTGAGATTGATCAACCGCGGTCTTGGCACCGCACCCATGCACCAGGAGCTTAACTGGCGGCGCCTGCGGTTGCTAAGACTGCTCGGGAAGGAGAAACCCTGGAAAGAGCATCTTATGCGTTTCATTCGTGCCCAGCACAGCATGGGCAATCAGGGGACTGCGGTGCAGATATGGCTGGAAGCGCTACAGCAGGAGTCCGGGATGCGCCTGGAGGATGATCCGGCATTGAGTGTGTCGCTTGCCCGTTCGTTGCATGAGCGCGGGCGGGTGCCGGAAGCGAGACGATTACTGGTGAACATGCACAAATGGTCTCCCGGGTTCAGCGGGCTTGCGGAGGCGTATTTGTTGCTGGCTCACTTGTATCTGGAAGAGGGAGATGCAGGCACTGCCGGGAAACTGCTGGGCTTTGTGAAACGTCAGTCTCCTGGCACGCTGGAAAGTGACGAGGGGACGCAGGTCCTGTCGCTATTCCATCGTCTCAGCAGCCCGCAATCTGTGCACTGAGTTTATCCAGTCGTGGGTGCTGCCATTGCTGCTGCTGGAGGTTCGCTACCAGCGCTTTGGCTTTGGCGACCTGTTTTTGTTTCCAGGCCAGTTCTGCCAGCAAGAGCCGAAAAGGGGGGGGGAGCGTTGCGACATCGCCACCCAGTCTTTCAAATTCTTCCCATAACCACCAAAGCGTGCCGGCACTGGCGGGTAGAGTGTTAAGCTTCTTCATGGCATCTTTCATGTTGCTATCAAGCTGCTGTTGGCGCAGCCCCATCAAGAGGAAGAAGCCCAACAAGGGCCGGCTTTGAGGGTGCTGCTCCAGCAGTTGCCTGCAGCGCTGACCCGCTTCATCAAAGCGCAGTTGCTCGGCAAGCTGGAGGCAGCTTTCAGGGACTTCCCGCTCATTACTGTCAGTGTTGCTTCCTGCCCGCTGATGGCGAGGTTGACCGGTCCAGGGAAGTGCCGCGGCAATAAGGACGCCGCTGATCAAGCCGCCGGCATGGGCCAGGTAGGCTACATTGCTTTGTACTGTGGCCGATTGCACCAGCTCCCAACCCAGCCAGACAGGAAACAGTACCAGCGCTGGCGCTTTAAAGCTGCCGAACAGAAACCCCAGTGTGTAGAAAAATTCCAGCTTCTTAAGGCGGTAGGTGCCGGCATAGAGTCCCATCAGGCCGGAAATAGCCCCGGACGCTCCCACCAGTGGGATACCGCTTTCCTGATTCAACAACACGTAAAACACACCGGCACCGATCCCGGATAACAGGTAGGCGCCAAGGAAGCGCCTGGAGCCCCAGTAGCGTTCCATGGCAATACCAAAAATGATCAGCCATACCATGTTGCCAAGCAGGTGGAACCAGTCGCCGTGCATGAACATTGATGAGAGCAGGGTCGTCGGTGTGGTCGAGTTGGGCGTGAGTCCCCACCGGAAAGTGGACAGGGTGGCTGTCCACTCCTCCAGCTGAGAGCGTAGTTCCTGCCACTGATGAGTGGGCGGCTGTTGCTGCCAGTGTGCGTGGATCACTTGGGCAAAGGCCTGATCAAACCAACCGTATTGCCACATGAAGTCGGGGCCTCGGTCGCCCATGGCTAAAGCATCGGAGTAGGTACGGGCATCGCCCTGGGCAAGCCACTCGAGCAAGAGGCCGGATTCATACTCGGCTAGTATGTTGGCTTGCTCTTCGCTGAAGGGGTCGTCCAGCTGATGGTCCTGATGGGTGCAGATCGCGTAAACCAGCGTGTTAAGTATGATCAGAAAAATGCAGACCCACGGTGGCGCGCGATGCCCTTCTTTTTCGCCAACGGGCAAAATCAGCATGGTTATCCTTCCCCTCATGTCTCGAGCCAACGCATCCTGCGTTCAACCCTGGTGATGCCTTTCTGTGGGGCGTTGGCACGTTAGTTTTATTGTGTGCCTAAAAGGCTTGTGCGATGCAGTGTACCGTTATGTTGGCTTGGGGTGGAGGTCTTGAGTCTGGAACCGGAGGGAAAGCCGGGCCACCTGAGGGGTGGCCCGAGTCAGGTTATTTCTTGGGCTTTTCGCTGACCCACAGGTTAATGGTGCCTTCTACGACCAGCGTGCCGTCGTCACGCATGGCCTTGACAGTGACAGGCAGGTCACCGGGCTTCCAGTCTTCCGGTTTTACCTCGGCAGTGGCGGTGATGTTGCTGCTGGCCTTGGCGGTGTAATTCACGTTCATGCCTTTGGGGATCCAACGCAGGTGCTTGGGAATCGACGATTCCGCCATGGCCCCCATGGCGCATTCCAGGGCATTACAAATGGCGATCACATGGACTGTCTGGATGTGATTCTCCACCCCTTTGCGTTTTTTGAATTTCACTTCGCAGAAGTTGGGGCGCAATTCCGTGATGACCGGCGTGATGGTGGCAAAATAGGGGGCCTTGCGGCTGAACACCATGGAAAACAGCTTGCGACCGGCAGGCAGTTTCAGTGTTTTTTCATAAAGGTTGAGCAGGTAGTTGTCACTCATGACGGTTCTCCCGTGGATATTGCCGCCATTGTCCACGCCAAGGGGAGGGCTGCAATGGGTTTAGCGCGCCATTGTCACGCTCAACTGCTACCATGGCGTCAGGATCAGAATCAGTACAAGAGGTGGGGTAGTGAAGGTCACGCAATCTTGGAAAAGCGCCAGCTGGAAGGGCAAAACACTGGTGGTTCTGGCGTTGTTGTTCGTGCTGTATACCCTGGTGGGTTTCTTTGTGGTGCCGGGGCTGGTCAAGGATAACGCCCGACAGGCGCTGGCTGATCTGACGGGCCGCGACGTCACCATTTCCGAAGTGCGTTTTAACCCTCTGGTACTCAGTGCAGAGGTCGATGGCTTTGCCATTGCGGATGAGCAGACTGAGGTGCTGGCCGGTTTTGATCGTCTGTATGTGAATTTTCAGCTCTCTTCCCTGTTCCGCTGGACCTGGTACTTCGACGAGATCAGCGTAGAGGGCCTGACATTACGGGCCCAGCGGAATCCTGAATCCGTTTTCAATTTCGATGATGTGATCGCCCACGCCCAGGCGCAGTTTGCCGAGGACCCGGCAGAGCCTGAGCCAGTGGGGAGCGATGAGGATGAGGGCGGGTTGCCGAGCCTGGCTATTGCCACCATGACGCTCACCAATGGTGACCTGCGCTATACCGAGGCCACCGGCAAGGAGCCGCATCAACTGACTTTGCCCGTGGCATTTACCGTCAGCAATTTCTCGACGGTATCGAAGGGCGAGGGTCAGAATGATTATGCCATTCGCCTGGAAGGCCCGGATGGCGGGGTGTTCGACTGGAATGGCCATTTCGAATTCAGCCCCTTTGTTGCCAATGGCCGGTTGCAGGTGCAAGGGGTAGACCTGGTTTCACTGGCCAGGCTCGGGGCAGAACAGGTGCGCTTCACTGTGCCTTCGGGCGAGCTCGATGTGGAAGCCGAATATGCCTTTAATGCCGAGCCTGATGCTCAATTGATGGTCAGCAAGGGCCAGGTGGTGCTGCGCGATCTGGCGATTCAGAACCCTGCCGAGGAGACCCCAAGCCTGTTGCTGCCTCAGGTAAAGGTGTCCGGTGTTGCGGTAGATACCCTTTCACAGACGGTGAATATTCCCGAGGTGCTGATCAATCAACCGCATATTCGGGCCATCCTGGGGAGTGCGGGCCTTGATCTGGCGACGCTGTTTCTGCCTCCGGATCCCGATGAAGCTGAAGAGCGTAAACAGGTCGTCAAGGAAAAAGCCCAGCAGGCGGCAGAGAGAATTGCTGAAGCAGAAACCCTGTGGGTGCTTCACCTGGATGCCTTGAAAGTGGATGGTAACCGGTTCGAGTTTGTGGATCGCACCCTGAATCCGGCGCAAACCGTGATGCTGGAAGAGGGCGTGTTTACGCTCAAGGATCTGGTGGTCGGAGAAGAATCGCCGTTCAGTTGGGAAGGCGCGGCCACTGTACTGGGTGAAGGCAAGCTGAGTCACACCGGGAAAGGCCAGCTCGCCCCATTGTCCATCAATACGTCGGCTTCCCTGACGGCGCTTCCGCTGGCGCCTTTGTCGCCGTGGCTGGAGCGGGAGATGCCGCTGCGCCTGGCGGCGGGCTCACTGGGTCTTGAATTGAACACCGCAGTGGAAGGGGAATCACCGGATTTCACGGTAACAGGGGATGTGGCGGTGGATGGGCTGAACCTGCTGGAGAACGGTAGCCCGCTGCTCAAACTGAACCAGACCCGAATCAAGGGGCTCTCGTTGTCCAGTGCCAACCAGCAAGTTGGCATCAACGAGATTGCGCTATTGTCTTCTTTCCAGCTTTCACGCATGGCGTCTTCCGGGTTGGCGGCTTCTTCAGCGGTCACGCAGTCCTGTTGGACCTGGGTACGCATGTTTTCGGGCATACCGGGAGCATTCATCTCCACAGTGATGGCCCATTTGCCAGGGGTCAGTTCAATGGCGTGGCTGAACGGGGACAACAGTCCGAGGGAAAGAATCAACGGCAACGCGGTTTTCATAATGCATCCTTTCAACGGGTTGGGCCGGGCCTCCGTTAGCCCGGTCGTTTACTGAGCGGAAACTCACACAGGTCGGCGATCAGACAGTCCCCGCATTTGGGGTTACGTGCCATGCACACATAGCGACCGTGCAGAATCAGCCAGTGGTGAGCATCGCGCAGAAACTCGTCCGGCACCAGTCGAAGCAGCCGTTTTTCGACCTCCAGCACATTTTTGCCGGGGGCAATGCGGGTGCGGTTTGAGACTCGGAAGATGTGGGTATCCACGGCCATGGTCGGCATGCCATAGGCGGTATTGAGTACCACGTTGGCGGTTTTTCGACCGACGCCAGGCAGGGCTTCCAGTTCTTCGCGGGTACGGGGCACCTGGCTGTCATGCTGCTCGATCAAAATCTTGCACAGCTGGATCACGTTCTCGGCCTTGGAGTTAAACAGGCCGATGGTCTTGATGTACTCTTTAAGGCCCTCGAGTCCCAGCGCATAAATGGCTTCGGGGGTGTTGGCTACCGGGTAGAGCCTGGCGGTGGCCTTGTTGACACCCACATCGGTGGCCTGGGCAGATAGCACCACGGCAACCAGCAGCTCGAAGTCGGAGCTGTACTCCAGTTCGGTGGTGGGGTTGGGGTTCTGATCCCGTAATCGGGTAAAAATTTCAGTCCGTTTCTCGCGATTCATGGCCGTATCCTGATTTCGCGGGCAGTATAGCGGATCCATTCCGTTGTGTGGCGCCTGGCCCCTGCGTTCAATCGGGCCGGATAAGGAGTTTAGATGCAGTTTTCTGCCATGGAATCGCTGATGGTCGCCCTGCTGGTGCTGGGGGCGGGTCAGTGGATCGTGCACAAGGTCGGGATTCTCTCCCGACTGAATATGCCTGAACCGGTGGTAGGGGGACTGCTGGCCACCCTGATCGTGACCGGTCTGCAACTGGCTGGGATTAACCTCACTTTCGATGAAAGCTTCAAAACCCCGGCCATGCTTTTCTTCTTCGGGGCGGTGGGGCTGGCGGCCGATTTCCGTCTGCTTAAGCAGGGCGGCTGGGCCATGCTGATCTTCGCCATTCTGGTGATCGTGCTGGTGGCCCTGCAAGATCTGGTTGGTGTGACCATGGCCACCGTGATGGGGCTGGAGCCGTATTACGGCCTGATCGGCGGGTCAGTGACCATGACGGGCGGGCACGGTACCGGTGCTGCCTGGGCAGAAGTGTTCCAGCGTGACTTCGGGCTCACCGGGGTGTCGGAACTGGCGGCGGCTTCGGCCACTTTCGGGCTGGTGTTTGGTGCCTTGCTGGGCGGGCCTCTTGCCATGTTTCTGATACGCCGTTATCGGTTGTCCGCTCCAGCCCATGGTGCCGGGGAGGGCGATGAACGCTATGACCAGGCCGAGAAAGCACGCCCCATTGCGGCAGCCAGTGTGATCCGCATTCTCATGCTGCTCTCTGTCGGGGTGGTGGTGGGTTCCGTGGCGGCTGAGCAGTTTGCCGAGGTCTTTCGCCTGCCCACCTTTGTCTGGGTGTTGTTTGTCTGCATCTTGCTGGGCAATACCGCACGGCGTTTGTGGCACGTGAACGATGCCACCATCGACATGGTCGGTAATACTGCCCTGGGTATTTTCCTGGCCATTACCCTGATGAGTTTGCAGTTGCTGCAGCTGGTGGATCTGGCCTTGCCCATGCTCGCCATGTTGCTGGTGCAGGTGATGCTTGCGCTGAGTTTTATTACCTTTGTGACCTTCCGGTTGATGGGCCGCAATTATGACTCTGCAGTACTGTGTGCCGGGCATTGCGGTTTTGCCATGGGCGCGACGCCAACGGCGGTGGCCAATATTCAGGCGGTGACACAGCACCATGGTCCGTCGCCGCTTGCGTTTATCATTGTGCCGGTGGTGGGGGGCTTTATAGTCGATATTGCCAACGCCACCATCATTCAGACCTTTGTCAGCGTGTTGTCAGGTTAACGATGGACATCATCATCAATCTCAGCGGGCAGTGGCTGGAGCTGCGAGGCCCGCAGCCTGTCCGTTACCCGGTTTCCACGGCCCGCAATGGTGCCGGCCAGGTCATGGGCAGTGAAGCGACCCCGCTGGGACGCCACCTGGTACGGGCACGTTTTGGTGCCGGTTTGCCGCAAGGCGCCGTGCTGACTGGCCGCAAGTTTTCGGGTGAAACTCATGGCCCAGCCTTGTCTGCGGCGCATCCTGACCTCGACTGGGTGCTCAGCCGTATTCTCTGGCTGGGTGGGATGGAGCCAGAGCACAATCAGGGCGGTAACGTGGATAGTTTTCGGCGCTTTATTTATATTCACGGCACACCGGACTCCGAGCCTATGGGGGTGCCGGCGTCCCACGGCTGCATCCGTATGCGCAACGCGGATGTGGTGCAGCTTTTCGATCAGGTGCCGGTGGGTACCGCCGTGACTATCACGGAATAACAGTGACCAATCAGGGTTGTCATGTCTGACACGGTTTCCCCGCTTTTAATGCTCGACCTGGAAGGCCTGTCGGTCTCCCCGGTGGAGAAAGACATGCTGGCTCATCCTGGAGCCGGTGGTTTGATTCTATTTACCCGCAATTATCAGGACCGGCAGCAACTGGCTGAGCTGGTGCGCCAGATTCGCGAAATCCGCCCAGACATGCTGATCGCTGTCGATCAGGAAGGGGGCAGGGTGCAGCGTTTTCGGGAAGGCTTTGTGCGCTTGCCTCCCATGGCTGCACTGGGGCGGGGTTACGCGTGCGGGCCTGAGCAGGCGCTGCAGGATGCCAAACTTATCGGCGAGCTGATGGCGTCCGAATTGACCGAGCTGGATATCGATATCAGTTTTGCGCCGGTGCTGGATCTGGATTATGGGGCCAGCACGGTGATCGGCGATCGCAGTTTTCATGGTGATCCGCAGGCGATGATAGCGCTGGCCGGGGCGTTTATTGATGGCATGAATGCTGCCGGTATGGCCGCGACCGGAAAGCACTTCCCTGGTCATGGCCATGTGGTAGCAGATTCCCATCTGGAGCTGCCGGTAGACCCGCGCCCCATGGATGAGATTGAGCAAGCGGACCTGCGTCCGTTTGCGGCACTGGCGTCGCGGCTGGATGGCATCATGCCTGCCCATGTGATTTACAGTGCAGTGGAGAACCAGACCGCCGGGTTCTCGCCGTTCTGGTTGCAAACCGTATTGCGAGAACGTCTCGGTTTTCGTGGCGTGATTTTTTCCGATGACTTGTCCATGGCGGGGGCCCATGGGGCGGGCGGTTATGCCCAACGTGCCGAGGCGGCGCTCAAGGCAGGTTGCGACATGGTGCTGGCCTGCAATTGCCAGTCAGGGGCACAAGAGGTGCTTGGCTATCTGGAAACCGCTGGCCATCAGGGGCAGGTTGCGGTCGGCGGCCTGCGTTGCCGACCACGGCATGCCATGGACATCGGCCGGCGGCAGGCCGCTGAAGCAGTGGCAACACGATTGATTGAGGAGAACACATGAACTGGGATTGGCAGCAGTTGCTGGTCTGGCCGACGCTAGATACCCCTTCGGATATCTGGCTGACACAGCTTTTTATTGTGGTGTTATGTACTGTGTCGGTGAATTTTATCCTGATGCGGGCGATCGATGTTATCGAACGTCTGATCATCAAAACCGATACCTTGTGGGATGATGCCTTGCTGGAAGCGGCCCGGATCCCGGTGCGGCTGTTCTTCTGGGTGGTGGGCCTCTCGATCAGCGTTGAGCTGATGCAGAGCGTCAGCGAAGAAGAAAATCTGATCTTTGACATGGTGCCCCAGGCGCGGCGGATCGCCTTCATCATCATTATTGCCATGTTCCTGAACCGGTTTATCTCCTATACCCAGAAAAACCTCATCGATCCGGAGCGCATGCGCAAGCCCATGGACCAGTCCACCGCAGCGGCCATTGCCAAGCTGCTGAGGGTCTCGGTGATCATTACCGCTGCACTGATTATTCTGCAGACACTCGGATACAGCATTTCCGGGGTGCTGGCATTTGGCGGTATTGGTGGCATGGCGGTGGCTTTTGCCGCCAAGGACCTGCTGGCCAACTTCTTTGGCGGCATGATGATCTATCTGGACAAGCCGTTCCGTGTCGGCGACTGGGTGCGCTCGCCAGACCGTTCCATTGAAGGCACGGTGGAGAATATCGGCTGGCGTCTGACCCGCATCCGCACCTTTGACCAGCGACCGTTGTATATCCCTAATGCGATGTTTACCTCCATTGTGCTGGAAAACCCGTCCCGCATGCTCAATCGCCGTATCTACGAGAAGATTGGTATCCGTTACGACGACTGGGAAAAAATGCCGGGTATCGTGGAAGCGGTAAAAGCCATGCTGGTTGCCCATGAAGAACTGGATACTGAGGGGCGTACCCTGATTGTCAATTTCGACAGTTATGGGGCGTCACACCTGGAGTTCTTCATCTACACCTTCACCGAAACCACCCAGTGGGTGCGTTACCATGAGATCAAGCAGGACGTGCTTATGAAAATCATGAACATTGTCCATGAGCACGGTGCCGAGTTCGCCTTCCCGACCCGCACCCTGCATCTGATCAGCGACAACGACCATCCGGCCACCGGGCTGGAGGACGACAACGCCGAGGAAACTACACATGTCCAGCGCTAACGACGTACAACAGGAACTGATGCGGGTACGCCGCGAGGCCATCGAGCTGCATTCGTCCGATCAAGTTCAGGAAGCCATCGCCAAACTCGCGTTCGAGGTGACCGAGGCCTACTCCGGCAAAGTGCCAGTGTTCGTGACTATCATGAATGGCGGCATGATTTTCGCGGCCGAGCTGGTCAAACGCCTGGATTTCCCACTGGAGATGGATTACCTGCATGCCAGCCGCTATCTCGGGGCCACCTCCGGCGGTGCCGTGGAATGGATCGTCACCCCCAATGCCAGTCTGGCGGGCCGCGATGTGTTGATTGTCGATGACATCCTGGATGTGGGCTCGACCCTGTTGTCGATCATCGAAGCCTGTTACGCCCAGGGCGCGGCGTCGGTGAAGACCTGTGTGCTGGTCGACAAGAAACACGACCGTAAGGCCCGACCGGGTTTGAAAGCCGATTTCACGGCTCTGGAAGCCGAGGATTATTACCTGTTCGGTATGGGCATGGACTACAAGGGCTTCTGGCGTAACGCGCCGGGTATCTACGCAGTGAAGGAGAGCGACAGCTGATGCTGGCATTTATCGGTGGCACCGGCCTGACGCGCATGGATAACCTGCGCATTGTCGACAAACATGCCATTACCACCCGTTTTGGTGAGCCTTCTGCCCCGGTGGTGGAAGGTGAACTGGATGGCCAGCGGGTACTGTTTCTGGCCCGTCATGGCGACCCCCATGTGCTGTTGCCTCACCAAGTGAATTACCGGGCCAACATGGTGGCGCTGAAAGAGGCCGGTGCGACGGCGATTGTGGCGGCCAATGCGGTAGGTGGCATCACCACGCTGGCGCCCACCGGTGCGCTGGTGCTACCGGACCAGATCATTGATTACACCTGGGGTCGCGAGAGCACCCTGTTTGACGATCCGGCTGACCCGCTGGTGCATGTGGACTTCAGCTGGCCGTTTGATACGGCCCTGCGCGATGCCCTGAAAGCCCGCCTTGCCGCCTCTGATCTCAAGTGGAGCGATGGGGGTTGCTATGGTGCCACCCAGGGGCCCCGGCTGGAAACCGCCGCAGAAATCGCCCGCATGGAGCGTGATGGCTGCGATATTGTCGGCATGACCGGCATGCCGGAAGCGGTACTCGCCCGTGAACTGGGCATTCCCTATGCCATGCTGTCGCTGGTGGTCAACCCCGGCGCGGGCAAATCCACCCATGAAATCACCATGGAAGAAATTGAGGCGGTGATTCATGATGGGATGGCGAATGTGTGCCAGTTGCTGGCAGAGTTTGCCAGTGATTATCGCCCCTGATTTAACCGTTCTCGCAAACGGCAGGCCTTGCGTGTCAGGGGCTGCCGCCAGTTGCAGAAGGAGTCTGCTCCCTTGACCCTGCTGATCATCTTTGCCGCCATTTCCATTGGTTTTTCGTTCTTGTGCTCCGTGCTGGAAGCTGCACTGTTGTCCATTACGCCAAGTTTTATTGCCGGTCTGCGAGATACACGCCCGGCGCTCCACAAGGCGTTAAGGGCCTTCAAAGACGATATCGATAAACCGCTGTCCGCGATCCTGACGCTGAATACCGTTGCCCACACGGTGGGTGCCACAGGGGTGGGAGCACAGGTTGCTGTGGTGTTTGGTGAAACCTGGCTGGCGGCGGCATCGGGGGTGATGACCCTGGCGATTCTGATTCTTTCAGAAATTATTCCCAAGACCATCGGCGCCAAGTACTGGCGGTCCTTGGCCCCCCTTTTGCCGCCCATGCTCAAGTTCATCATGGTTTCCTTGGCGCCCTTTGTCTGGTTGTCGAAACTGATCACCAGCCAGATTGGTGGTAACGAGCATGATGTGGATGTGCGGGCAGAGATTCGTGCGCTGGCGGCCATGGGCAAGGATCAGGAGGCCCTGCAGGAAGATGAGTACAAGGTCATCAAGAACATTCTCCGCCTGCATGACGTGAAGGTGGGAGCGATCATGACACCGCGTACCGTGTGCCGGGTTGTCAGCCCGGACATGTCAGTCGCAGATTTCATCGAGAGAGAAAAAGGCCAGCCCTTTTCCCGTTTCCCGGTGATGACGGCCAGTGGCGAAGCGCAGGGCTATATCCACAAGTCTGACTTGCTGGGGGTTCCTCTGGAGCAGTCCATGACGGTGCTGGCTCACGAAGTTACCATGGTGAGCACCTCGTTGAGTATTGAGGACTTGTTTCATGCCATGTTGACCCAACGTCAGCATATGGCTGTGGTCTACGACGAGCATGGTACCTGGGTGGGACTGATCACCCTTGAGGATATTCTGGAAAGCATCCTTGGCCGCGAGATCATGGATGAAACGGACAATGTGGCAGATATGCGTCTTTACGCCAGACAGCGCTGGAGCCGCAAGCTGAAAAAAGATTCCGGGAATTGAGTTTGCGCTTATCGCATACCAAGGAGACAACATGACACAGATCTACAAGGACAACAGCGAGACCATCGGCAAAACCCCGCTGGTGAAAATTAACCGCATTACCAAGGGCAATGTATTGGCCAAGCTGGAGTCGCGTAACCCGGCGGGCAGCGTCAAGTGCCGGATCGGTGCCTCCATGATCTGGGATGCGGAAAAAAGCGGCAAACTGAAGCCAGGCATGACTCTGGTGGAACCCACCAGCGGCAATACCGGTATTGCCCTGGCCTACGTGGCCGCTGCTCGTGGTTACGATCTGGTGCTGACTATGCCCGACTCCATGAGTCTGGAGCGTCGCAAGATTCTCAAGGCACTGGGTGCCAAACTGGTCCTGACTCCCGGCCCGAAAGGCATGCCGGGTGCCATTGCCAGGGCGCAGGAGCTGGTTGAGGAAAACCCTGATACGCACCTGATGCTGCAACAGTTCGAGAACCCGGCCAATCCCGCTATTCACGAACAGACCACGGGCCCGGAAATCTGGGAGGCCACCGGTGGCGATATTGATGTGCTGGTGGCGGGTGTGGGTACCGGCGGGACCATCACTGGCGTGTCCCGTTATATCAAGCAGACCCAGGGCAAGGCCATTACCAGTATCGCTGTGGAGCCGGACTCTTCGACCATGATTACCGCCGGGCTGAACGGTGAAGAGCCCACCCACGGCCCGCACAAGATTCAGGGCATCGGTGCCGGCTTTGTGCCAAAGAATCTGGACCTGAGTGTGGTGGACCGCGCGGAACAAGTGAGCAACGAGGACGCCATGGCCTGGGCCCACAAGCTGATGCAGGAAGAGGGCATCCTTGCCGGTATTTCCTGCGGTGCGGCCATGTGTGTGGCGGACCGTATCAGCCAGCTGCCCGAGTTCAAGGACAAGACCATCGTGGTGATCTTGCCCGATTCCGGGGAGCGCTACCTGACTTCGCCGCTGTTCGCAGACATGTTCAGCGAGCAGGAACTCAGCCAATAACAGGCTTCGTCAAGCCAGCTCTGACCGGCTGGCTTGCCGGACCAGTGCGCGCCGGGGTATAACAGCAGACGATCCGGGAAACGGACATTTTGGTCGTGGCAGACCGTGGGGGAAAGATGAAGCAACTGATCTTGAGTGCAATCATTGCCGGTTTGCTGGCAGGCTGTTATTTCGAGGAAGATGATATAAGCAGCAGTGATCGTCCGGCTGAACCGCAATATGGGCAATCTGAACCACCGTCGTCCCGCTTGTTGCCCGGCGAACAGGTAATGGCAAGCGGTCGTTACCGGAGTCAGGTTCAGATCGCGAACGGAGCCGCGACCGTAAACGACGCCAGCAGCGAGAATTATTCCGCATCAATGGAGGCGTCGGTCATCCGCTAATGTTTTTCCGGGGCTATACCTTTCTGGTATAGCCCGATCCCGCTATCCTTCGCTCCTTGATTTTGGAGCTTACATGACTGTTTCCAGTGTCGTTGATGTTGTTGTGATCGGTGCCGGTGCGGCGGGTCTGATGTGTGCCGCTACCGCGGCTTACCAAGGGCATCGCGTGCGGGTGATCGACCATGCCAACAAGGCTGGCAAGAAAATTCTCATGTCCGGCGGCGGTCGCTGTAACTTCACCAACCTGAATACCACGCCGGAACATTTCGTTTCTGCCAATCCCCATTTTTGTAAATCTGCGCTCAAGCGTTACACCCCCTGGCACTTTCTGGAACTGGTGGAACGCCATGGTGTAGAGCATGTGGAGAAGGCGCCGGGGCAATTGTTCTGCGCCGACAGTGCCAAGGCCTTGCTGGCGGTGTTATTGACGGAGTGTGAGTGGGCCGGGGCAGAGATACAGCTGGATACCGGAATCCGCAGGGTAGTCAGGACAGACTCTGGCTTTGAATTGACCACTACCCGGGAAACGGTGCGATGCCAGTCACTGGTGGTGGCCTGCGGGGGCTTGTCGATTCCGACCATGGGCGCCAGTGGTTTTGGTTACCAGCTGGCAGAGCAGTTTGGTCTGTCGGTGTTACCCACCCGGGCCGGTCTGGTGCCGTTTACGCTGCCTCCCGAGCACAAGGCCTGGTTGTCGGAGTTATCAGGGATCAGCACGGAGGTGGTGGCCGAGGCGGGAAAGGCACGTTTCGCTGAGCCGATGCTGATTACCCATCGGGGGCTGTCCGGGCCGGCCATGTTGCAGGTGTCCAGCTTCTGGGCGCCGGGCACCGCGGTCACCGTGGACTGGCTTCCACAGTTGGAAGACCCACTTCAGGTCTTGATTCAGGAACGCAATGCGCACCCCAATCGGGGGCTGGAGCGTTGGTTGCGCCAGTATTTTTCCCAGCGCTTGTCTGCTGCGCTGGTGGAGCAATTCGGCTGGCAAGGCCACCTTCAGCAATTCAGCAATGACCGTCTTGGCGGGGTGGCCGCAGTGCTCAAGGGCTGGCAGTTCAAGCCCTCAGGGACAGAAGGGTACCGTACCGCAGAGGTGACGCTGGGGGGGGTGAATACCGACGGTCTCTCTTCCCGAAACTTTGAAGTCAAAACGGTCCCGGGACTGCACTTCATCGGTGAAGTTCTGGATGTCACCGGTCAGCTGGGCGGATTTAATTTCCAATGGGCCTGGGCCAGTGGCTGGTGTACCGGGATGGCGTTGTAGCCACCATCAGGCCTGGTCAGCAATCGAGGCAAACTGCTGGCGAAAGTTATCGGGTACCGGAATGACTCCATGCCGGGCATGATCAAAAAAAACGAAGCCCTGTTTTGCCAGAACCACCACTTGGCCAGATGGTTGTTTGGTCACCCTGAAAATCAGGTCCGCGCCGTACTTGTTGAAATCCATCAGGCCGACTTCAAATTGCAGATCGTCTTGGGCAAAGCTTTCCGCCTTGTAAGTCGCCACCAAGTCCGTCACCACGATACTTTGTCCCTGACGCTCAAACTGGTCGAAACCAACGTCGCAGAAGAACCGGTAGCGGGCCTCGGAGAGTAACGAGATCATCTGGTCATTGCCCACATGCTTGCCTGTGTTCAGGTCGGTCATGCGAACATTAATGGTGTGGGTATACAGAAACTGCTCGGGCAGCTCCAGTTGAACTCGTGCCATAGCGCGTCCTCCGGGGCGGTGAGGCGGTATGTTACGCCGAGGGCATCATTTTGTGAAACTTAGTTCCATATTTTGAATTGTTGTAAGAGGTTGACCTTCGGTCGGGGCTTTTTACTATAACTGCATACCCGTGAGTGGATGCCGCCGTGCGCAAGAAAAACAAGAACGATAATGATGTGATCGCCCAGATCTATGACACCGCGCTTGCCCCGGGTGACTGGGTGGACCTGTTGGATACGTTGGCAGAGTGGGCTGGCCACGGTGAGGCAACACCGGATTCTGAGGAGGAAAGCCCAGCAGGAGATAACCCTGGACGCCCTGCGGTGACCAGGGCCGTAGTGGGTAACTCCTCCGTCAGGCCGGAAGTGGAGCACTTGATCGAGCATCTTGAGCGAGCTGTCAAAAGCAGTGCTTATATGCATGCGCTGGAAGACCGGTGTCAGGTGCTCAATACCTTATATAACCAGATGCCCTGGCCCATGCTGATGCTTGATGAATGGATGCAGGTCGTGGAGTGTAATGCGATTGCCCATCAGGTGCTGGCGGAAGGGGTCGTGCAACTGACAAGTAGCGGCCAATTAGTCATTCATGATCGAAAATTGCGTCAGGCTCTGGTGCAAGTCAATAAACTGGCGGAAGGTAGAAACACCCAGCTGTTGAGCGCGCCGGAAGAGAGCGTCTCACTGCTTTGTGTTCCAGTGCAGAAATCCGATGCTCCCGGCAACATTTCTCAAGTACGCACGATACTCTGGGTATTGTCCGGTCACAGTATCGTCACCCCATCCGCAGAGAGGCTGCAGTCGTTGTTTGCCATCTCACCAGCAGAAGCACGATTGCTGCACGTGCTGTGCAAAGTCGGCAATCTGAATCAGAGCGCGGCGCTTCTCGATATCAGCGTGCATACAGCGCGAACCCAGTTGAAGTCGACCATGGCCAAGCTGGAGGCCAACAGCCAGGTGCAGCTGGTCAGCCGTGTGATGGGGCATGCGCTTGTCCAGGGGGCTAACCTGCCCGCCGAACAGACGGAGCAGGAATATACGGTGACCTTGCCGGACGGGCGGGTGCTGAGCTGGATGGAATACGGCGCCCCGGATGGCGCGCCGGTACTGACCTTGGATAATCTCGGTTCGTCGCTTCCGGACCATGCCTGGTTTGATCGCTGGTATCGGGAGCAGAATCTGCGGGTAATTTTGATCGTGCGTCCCGGTTATGGGATTTCTACCTACAATCCCGACCTGCAGTTCGGCAATTTGGGGGCGGATATCCGCTTCCTTTGCCAGCACCTCGGGATTGAACGCCCTCCTATGGCCAGCTATTGCGGTGGCGGGCCTTACGCCCTGTGTGCAGCTGCACAGGATCCAGAGTTGTTCAGTCGCTTGGGGATTCTTGCCAGTACTGTCCCGATTGAGCATTTCGAGCTCGATAAGCTGGACCGGCTACACAAGATGTTATTGCGCGTATTTCGGCGAGACCCTCGGCTGTTTCTGCTGATTGGCCGATTAGCGATCCGTGGCGTACAGAAGGCCCCGGAAAGGTTTTATGTTCGCATGGCCAAGAATCTTTGCCTGGCGGATCAAAAAATCTTTGCGGATGAGGAGCTGTTGTCCCGCACCATCAAGCGCATGCGCCACAGCCAGTTTCAGGGTGCCAGGGTCCATCTGGAGGAATATCTGAGAATGCAGGAACCCTGGCAAGTGGACTTGGGCACTATCTCAATACCGGTTCTGCAATGGCATGGTGAAGACGACCGCATTATTTCCATCGGAAGTGCCCGTGGACTGGCTTCCTCTATTCCCAATGTCCGCTTCCGCAGTTTTCCTGGCTATGGCCGGTTTATGGTCTATACCCATTGGCAGGATTTTCTTGTCGAGTTGCTTGAGCTCCCTGCCACCGCAGCACCCACGTACAAGGCGTCAGGATGACAGCGACCGTTGTAGGAAGCGATGGCCTGTGTCGTTGCGCCTGGGTCACTGCTGCACCGGATTTTCAGCGCTATCACGATACCGAGTGGGGATTTCCGGTGAAGGAGGATCGTCACCTGTTCGAAAAGGTCTGCCTTGAAGCCTTTCAGTGTGGTTTGAGCTGGCGCACCGTCCTGGAGAAACGGGAAAACTTCCGCCGTGCCTTCTGCGATTTCCATATCGAATCTGTGGCGGCTTTCGGACCAGTACAGATTGAGAGAATGCTGACCGATAGTGGCCTGATTCGGAATCGCCGAAAAATAGAAGCGGCTATTCACAACGCCCGTTGCGCACGGGACATGATTAAAGAGGAGGGCTCACTGGCCGCGTTCTTCTGGCGCTTTGAGGAGCCGACCAATGCGCAGCCCGTTACCCGAACCACCTCACCCCGGTCCCAAGCACTGTCTAAAGCACTGAAAAGCCGAGGCTGGAAATTTGTTGGTCCCACGACGTGCTATGCCTTCATGCAAGCCATGGGGTTGGTGAATGATCATCATCCGGACTGCGCGGTGCGCGGCCAGGTAGTCTCTGCCCGGCGAGTGTTCGTGAAACCTGACTGACCGGTTATACCGGGACAATGCATGTTTGGGTGGTTTTGATTGGTGTGCTGAATGCGCACTATAGCGCTACCGAAATCGGACGAGACACGAGTCTCTGCAAGGAGCATGAGATGGGAAGATCCACCTGGCGGCCGGACCATATTCCGGATTTGAGCAATAAGACCATTTTGGTGACCGGCGCGAACAGTGGTATTGGGCTGGAGGCCGTCAAGCTGTTTGCGGCCAATGGCGCGCAGGTGATCATGGCGTGCCGGAATGCATCCAAAGCGCAAGCTGCGGCCGAGCAGGTGATGGCCGAAACCGCGGGCGCCAGTTTGGAGATCATGGCGCTGGATCTGGCTGATCTGGCCTCCGTTAAAGAATTTGCGCAGGAGGTTAGTGGCCGTTTCGACAAGGTGGATGTGCTGCTCAATAATGCCGGCTTGATGGCGCCACCACTGCAGCGCACCAAAGACGGATTTGAGATTCAGTTTGGCACCAATCATCTTGGCCATTTTGCGCTGACCGGGCAGCTACTGCCGGTCTTGGAGGCGGCACCGGCACCACGCATCGTGCAGATATCCAGTGTGGTGCATCGGGGCGGCAAGATCATGTGGGATAACCTCAATGCCGAGAAATCCTACTGGCGCTGGCCGTTCTATGCGCAGAGCAAACTGGCGAACCTGATCTTTGCTCGTGAGTTGCATCGACGCTTACTGGCGGCCGGTTCCCCTATCCGGGCCTTTGCGGCTCACCCCGGTTACTCCGCGACCCATTTGCAGGATACCGTACCTGGCGGAGGGTTGTTCAACGCGATGATAGCGCAACCCGCTGAGATGGGTTGCCTGCCGGGTGTGATGGCGGCGACCAGTGCGGATGTGCAGGCCGGGGAATATTACGGACCCGATGGCAAGCTGCTGGAGCTACGTGGCTATCCGGCCAAAGCCTATGCCCGCCGGATCGCCGATAACCCGGAAGTGGCACAGCGGTTGTGGCAGGTATCGGAGAATATGACAGGGGTTCACTATCTGAACCCCTGATTGCGGTCCGTCGTTCGAGAACCGGGTCAGGTTCTCGAACGAGGGTTCAACAGCCTGTCAGGGGGTGACCACATCCCCGTCTTCGATCCGCAGGCGTTTGCCAGGCTTCTTGTCCAGGCGGATGGTGTCTTCGTTGTCATTGAAGACGTAGGTCACTTCGTAGCCTTCGGTCTTGCTACGGCTTTCCATGACGGTGCGACATTGTTGTTCGGTCACGGTTTCGGTGTTGCGTTGTTGCATCCCTTTCTGGATCTGGTTGCCCGCCACGCCGCCGGCAATGGCCCCGCCGGCCGTGGCAGCATCTTTGCCGCTGCCGCCACCAAATTGATGACCAACCACCCCGCCGATAACGGCGCCAACAACGGTGCCCGTCACGCGGTGCTGATCTTTGGCGGGTTTCTGCCGTGTGCTGGTGACATCCTGACAAACCTCCCGGGGTTCTTCCCAGCGTTCAACAATGGGTTCCACCTTGGTGACGGTGGCGTATCCGGATTTTGCTGGCGTCATGGCCTCGTAGGCGCCGTACCCGACCCCTGCAATAGCCACGGCACCTGCGATACCCAGACCGGCAATAGCTGCGCTTTTCATGGCTCACTCCTTATTTCGGTTATTTCCGGTTTGGAGTGCAGGGCGGAGCAATCCGTTCGTGGACAGTTGCAAAAGAATGTTAAGGAGCCTCTGAATAGCTCCTTGTGTGCTCAGTCTTTCAGGCTGGTTCGCCCCTGTATGGGTCAAAAGGTAAAGAGGGGCGCGATTTTGAAGGTGTATGTCCATCCATCGGCTCTTCACCTTCGAAAGAAGCGCAACAACGAGTGCGGGCCAGCCTGGAAGACCCTACGTACCCTGACGAGCATAAAGGCGCGGCTTGGAGCGCCCATCTGCTGCGC
>NZ_AXBZ01000044.1:0-3089 GCF_000475295.1 Alcanivorax sp. P2S70 | reverse complement strand
GTTGTCCTGCCGATCAGGCGGCGGCAACAAGCCCTGCTGTTCATAGAAGCGGATCGTCTGTGTTTCGACCCCTACCAACTGCGCCAACTGACCAATGCGCATCAGCCTCCTCCCCAACGGATTCTTTACTCTATTGACCTTATAGTAGCTTTATAGTTTTAAATGGTACCACAACATTGTTCAAGTGGAGTCGTATCATGAGCAAATCCTGTGGTGGCGCCTGTGGCGGTGATGCAACGTCCGCAGCGGATACCGATATACAGGCCTCCTCCGAGGCGCCAGGGAGATGGGTCAGTGTTTATGCCGTGCCGAAGATGGACTGTCCATCAGAAGAACGAATGATTCGCCTAGCCCTGAACGGCTTTGAGGAGATTCGGGCGCTGTCCTTCGACTTGTCGAACCGCCGGCTGAAGGTCGTGCATGACGGCGAGGTCGAGCCCGTCACCTCGAAACTGAAGACCTTGGGGCTAGGCGCCTCGCTTCAGGAAACCGTCGCTGCAAATCCGGAGACCATCAAGGCCGCCGAGTTTTCGGCAGCTTCTGCTAAGCAAGAATCCGGGACCCTGCGCTGGTTGCTCGGCATCAATGCACTTCTGTTCGTGGTGGAAATGACTGCCGGTCTGATCGCCCAGTCCACCGGCCTGATTGGAGAATCCCTGGACAATTTTGCCGATGCGGCGGTGTACGGGCTTGCCCTTTATGCGGTTGGACATAGCGTGAAAATGCAGGTACGTGCCGCGCATCTTGCTGGTGTACTGCAACTGATCTTGGCTGTGGGCGTGCTCGTAGAGGTGGTGAGACGCTTTGTATTCGGTAGTGAGCCTGAATCGCTGGTGATGATGGCCATCGCATTCGTCGCATTGATTGCCAATACCAGTTGTCTGCTGCTCATATCCAAACATCGGGAAGGCGGGGCGCACATGAAGGCAAGCTGGATATTCTCGGCCAACGACGTGGTGATCAACCTGGGGGTCATCACCGCCGGCGCCCTGGTCGCGTGGACCGGGTCCAATTATCCGGATCTGATTATCGGCACCATATCGGGAGTCATTGTACTTAACGGGGCCAGGCGTATTCTGGCGTTGAAGGGTTAAATAATTGCTCATTATTGGCAACAAGCACTCGTCGTATGCCCTGTTTTCCATATCGAGCCTGCTGGCAGCGTCAGATCAGGCTGCAAAGTGGCTGGTGCAGCAATCAATGGCCTATGGCGAGTCTATTTCAGTGACCCCGTTCTTTAACTGGGTGCACGTATGGAACACCGGTGCCGCATTCAGTCTTTTTGCGAATGGCGGAGGCTGGCAGCGCTATTTTTTAATCGGAATCGCGGTGGTGGTCTCGATTTTCCTGATCAAGCTGATTCTTGAAAATCGTCATAAAGGAGAAGCCTTCGCTTACAGTCTTATCCTCGGTGGCGCCATGGGCAACCTGATTGACCGAATATTTCGCGGCTACGTTGTGGATTCCTTTGATTTCTATTGGCGGGACTGGCACTGGCCGGCCTTTAATCTGGCTGATATTGCTATTGTCACCGGTGCCTTGCTTTTCGTTTCCGGCAGTTTGTTGGGCGAAAAAACAAACACCAATACAAACCCAGATAGGCAAGGCTGACGTTACAGCTATGAACGCCATTGGGAAGAATGTGCGGTTCGCTAAGCGTGGGCTTCTTATCGTGTTTTGCTCAGACCCGGCAAGCGGGTCATCCTGTAGATAGTCCATCGCAAGTTCATTTGCCAGGTCTAAAACCTTGAAGGCAAGCGATCGGAGAATGCGGAGGCCTTCCGTATCGCGCAGCGGCTAGATGAGTTCTTGGAGAATGAATTCAACCTCCCCTCCCCCCTACAACTTCCTGACGACACAAAACCGCTTGAACGAAAATAGTGAATTAAAGCCTGATACCGGTTCTACATGATAGGAATATCATTCATCGGTTAGAAAAATAGCAGCAGGAAGCGAGAGAGCGTCGCTAATCTGGTAGATTTTGAGCAGAGTAATGTTCTTTTCGCCACGCTCAATGTGACCCATATAGCTGCGGTCCAAGCCTGCTAAACTTGCAAGCTCCTCTTGGGATAGGCCTTTCTGCTTTCGCATTGCTCTAACCTTTGCGCCAAATGCCTGAAGACGAGCATTGCTCATGGAAGTCTCACCTAAAAGTGAGAACTATCATTTTTTGATGCCTGAGCATCCACGGACTATAATACCCATTTTCCGTTTGGGTGGAGAATGTCTCACCTGCAAAGAAATGCGCCATGCCCATGTGGTAGCGGGGTTAAATACAAGAAGTGCTGCTTGCCAAGGCAGGAAGCAGAGCTGCACGCCACGAACCAAGGGCAGGTATATGCGTTATTGAACCAGATTATTCCAGACACAATTGGCTCGCCCGACGAAAACAGCAAGGAGTTCCAGCGACTTGAGGAGTGGGCTAATCGCTATTTATCAGGGATTGATCGCCGGCACCCTCTATTTGAGCCTCTGTCCGATCATTTGTGCACACACAGTGAAATCATTGCAATCGCCAAACAACAGAAGATCCATAGTTATT
This sequence comes from Alcanivorax sp. P2S70, assembly GCF_000475295.1. Classification (NCBI taxonomy): domain Bacteria; kingdom Pseudomonadati; phylum Pseudomonadota; class Gammaproteobacteria; order Oceanospirillales; family Alcanivoracaceae; genus Alcanivorax; species Alcanivorax sp. P2S70. Next base: position 547 of record NZ_AXBZ01000044.1, on the reverse strand, counting down.
TGTCCGTGGCCGAACCTCTATATATTGCATGGCTAAATTCTTGACCATCACTACCACATGGTTGTTACGGGTGATTTATCTATTTAAATTGAGGTTACACCCAATGTGTGAGGTGCTTATGAAATTGAAAGTGCAGAAAATTAGTAATGGCGCAGGACTTCGAGTCCCTAAAACTGTCTTGCAGCATCTTGGTCTTGATGTGGGAAGTATCGTTGATATGGAACTGACTGATGAGCAGTTGATCATTCGCCCAAAGCCCATGCCGACCTTGGAAGAGATGTTGGCAGCTTGTACACCAGAGAATACCGCACTGAGCGAGGAAGACCGCGAGTGGCTTAGCGATGGTCCGGTCGGTAAAGAGATTTTGTGATCCCCTGCCCGGCGCCACCAATAATGTAACAGGGATGCAGCGGTTGCGTCGCGCACAGTTGACACGGCATTCGTGCTACCCGATTGATTATCATAATAAAATACACCACTTGGTGTGCATACATGTAAAATTAGATATTTGTCGCTACATCAACGCCTCAAGACTCTTGGCCGACCA
>NZ_AXBZ01000043.1:0-15286 GCF_000475295.1 Alcanivorax sp. P2S70 | reverse complement strand
CCCGAAGGGCGCGGCCTGAAGGGCCCATCTGCTGCGCTTTGTCGCTAGGAAAGGGAGCCACCCTGCCCGTCGCGACAAAACACAACAGCTGCACCCTTCAGGCCACGCTGAGCATGCAAGGGGCTTCTCAACAGCCTGTCGGGCCGCCTGTGGCGCGGACTCTATTGGCCACGGCGATTGCCGTGGTGTGTGGCCAGCTTCACGCACAAAGCGGGGAGCCCAACGAGATCGAAACGGTGCGCGTTATCGGTCAGGCGGCCAGTACCGACCGGGCGCTCAGTGAGCAGCGTGCGGCCGATAATATTGAAAGCAAGGTGCGGGCAGATGATATCGGGGACTTCCCGGACAACAACGTGTCCGAGTCCCTGCAGCGGATGCCGGGTGTCTCTATTGAACGGGATCAGGGTGAGGGGCGTTTTGTTCGGGTGCGTGGTGTGGCCCCGGATCTTAATGCGGTTAACGTCAATGGCATTCAGGTGCCGGCGCCCGAGGCCGGACGCCGCGCCGTGGCGCTGGATGTGATCCCTGCAGATTTGCTGGAGTCCCTGACCGTGGTCAAGACCCTGACCCCGGACATGGACGGCAACTCGCTGGGGGGCACGGTGGAGGTTGAGACCCTGTCAGCGTTTGACCGCGATGGCCTGTTTTATTCCGTCAGTGGCGCCGGCAGCTACGACGAGCACACCGATCAGACCAGTCCAGAATTCGCCGTGGCAGCCAGCAACCAGTTTTCACTGGGCGGCGGGGAAAAGAATCTTGGTGTGGCCGGTGCCGTGAGCTGGGGCAAACGCGATTTCGGGTCTGACAACGTGGAAACGGGCGGCGCCTGGGATTTTGATGATAACAATGCCCTGGAAGAATTCGAGCAGCGCGATTACATGATTACCCGCGAGCGGCTGGGTATGGCGCTGAACGTCGATTACCTGCTCAGTGATGACACCAGCCTGTATCTGCGCACTTTGCACAGTGAATTCCGGGATGAAGAAATTCGTCAGGCTAATGTTTTCGCCTTTGACTCTGCCCAGCAACCGGGGCAGACCGGCGTTACCGAAGTGGAAAAAGAACTGAAGGACCGTGAAGAAACCCAGGATATTTCGTCTTTCGTTCTCGGTGGACAGCACGTATCCGGGGAATGGACCACGGATTTTCGTGCAGGTTACAGCACGGCGCAGGAAGACGAGCCCCGCCATGCGGACAGCACCGTGTTCGTGGCGGACTTCACCGATGGGGGCTATCAGGGCCACCGCAAGCCTTCAGCGCTGTATCCCACGGGTTTCTATGACGACAGCAACTTCGATCTGGATGAGATTGAAGTGACGGAAGGCAAAACAACGGATGAGCAGGTCGATGTGGCGCTGGACTTTACCCGTGACCTGTACTGGAACGATAACCCGGCATCGATCAAGTTCGGCACCAAAGCCAGCCAGCGCACCAAAGACAGCGATGTGAATGTCTGGACCTATGGTCCCAGTGCCAGTCTGGCGGATCATGCCACCGATGTGGATTACGAGCTCGGCAACTTTGGTTCGGGCATTGATCCGGATTCCATTGACGGTTTGATTGCCGGCCCCGGTCAGTACGAAGATATCGCGTCGGCTATTGAAGACTACGAGATGTCGGAAGATCGTCAGGCGGCGTATCTGATGGGCACCGTGGATATTCAGCAACTGCGTATTCTTGCCGGTGTACGTTATGAGCGACTGGACTTCGAGGCGGACGGTTTCGGCGATGACAACGGCACCATCACAGCCAGTCATTACGACAACGATGAAGATCACTGGCTGCCGGCGCTGCACCTGCGCTATCAGCTGACCAACGATACGCTGGTGCGTTCTGCCTTTACCCGCAGTGTTGTACGGCCCACCTTTGAGCAGCTTTCTCCCGGGTTTGAAATTGATGGCAGTGAGGCCAGCTTTGGCAACCCGGCATTGAAATCACTGGAATCCAATAACCTGGATCTGGGCATCGAGCATTACATGGGCCGTGCTGGTGTGGTGTCGGCGTTTGCGTTCTACAAGGACATCAAGAACTTTGCCTACCTGACAGACAAGGGGGGCACGCCGGGTTACACCGCTTTTGATGATGCGGAGACCTTCGAGAATGGCAATGATGCGAGTCTCTACGGCATTGAGCTGGCCTACTCCAAACAGTTCAGCGAGTTACCTGCGCCCTTCAACGGCCTGCTGATGGGGGCGAATGCCACCTTGGTGGATTCCTCCGCCGAAATTGAAAGTTACGATGAAGGTAGCGGTACCACCTTCCGTCGTGACATCGCCTTGCCCAGTCAGTCCGATGTCACCGGTAACCTGATGGTCGGGTATGAAACCCAAAAGCTGAGCTTGCGTCTGGCGGCCAATTACACCGGCAAGTTCCTGCAGGAGGTCAGTGATTCGATGGACAAGCGCTATGACATCTACACGGATGATCACATCCAGCTGGACTTCAACGGGTATTACTTCCTGACCGATAACCTGCAGCTGACATTTGAAGCGATCAACATCAATGATGAACCTTTCTATGCCTACACCGGGAAGGAAAAGTTCAACGCACAATACGAAGAGTATGGCCCCACGTTCAAGCTGGGTCTTGCACTGAAAAGCCTTTAATCAGGCGGGCCGGGGGCGTGTTTCCCGGTCCTTTTTTTGTCTGAAGGATGCATATGATGAATATCAAACCATGGGCTTTCGCATTGCTGGTGGTGATGGCGGGCTGCCAGGTGGAGAGCCCGGCGGCTCCCTCTTTGGCAGAGAAAGACTGGCAAAAAGAAACCTCACTGGGGCAGCCAAAAGGACTCTGGGTACAGGATGACCATGTGGTGACCGTGGATGCCAACGGCAATCTGGTCAGCGGTCAGCTCACCCTGGCCGAGGGGCAGTTTGAAGGCGTTGAAGGCCGTGTGGATGACAAGGGCGTTGTGCAACTGGTGACGGTGGATACCGCCAGCAATGAGGCAGTGCTGTTCACCCGGCATCAGGGGCAGTGGCAACTGGCCCAGAGAGTGCCGGCCCCCGAGTATGAAATCACCGGGTTCTGTCTGTATCAGGATAGCCAGTCGTTACTGTCGGTGTACCTGCTGGATGAGCGCGGCGGCGCTGACCAGTGGTTGCTGGGGGCGGCGGACAAGGCGTTGCCCGTGCGTCATCTGGTGTTGCCCCCGGGGGTGGAAAGTTGTGCCGTGGATGATGACAGCGCCAGCCTGTATGTAGCGGAAGAGTCTGTCGGTCTGTGGCGCTATCACGCGGACCCGGAGCGGGATGCCGAGCGTCAGTTGCTGGATCGCCTGGCTCCCCACGGCAACATTGCCGAAAACGCCAGTGCGGTGGCCGTGCTGCCCGGTGGGGTGGCACTGGTAGACAAGGAGGCTGGGGCGGTCAATCTGTACCTGGCCGATGGCCGTCTGCAACAACGTTTCGCTGTCCCTGTGCTGGACGAACCGGAGACCCTGGTAGTGACGCAGCAAGGGGAGCGTCTTGCCCTGTATGCCGTGGATGATGGTGACAAGGGCGTGCAAAGCGTGATGCTGTCCTGGCCCCATGCCGCACAACCCGGCATCACCCTGCCGGTAGTGTTGCCCACAGCACAAACCGATAGTGTCGAGCGCTATGGTGATGCCGCCGATGACCCGGCCATCTGGGTGCACCCGACGTCGCCGGCTGACAGTCTGATTCTTGGCACAGACAAGAAGGCGGGTTTGTATGTGTACGATTTGCAGGGCCGCACCCGTCAGTTTCTGGAAGTCGGCAGACTGAACAATGTGGATCTGCGTTACGGTATCGATGTGGCCGGGCGGCGCTGGGACATTGCCGTTGCCACTAATCGTGATCACAACAGCCTGCATCTTTTCCTGATCGATCCGGCCAGTGGCAAGGTGCAGGAAGCGGGTCAGATCGCCACCGGCATGAAGGACATTTATGGCATCTGCCTGTATCAGGACGATCAGCGGTTGTATGCCTTTGCAAATGACAAGAGTGGTGTGATCGAGCAGTGGCAGTTGCTGGGAGGGGACAGCATCACCGGTAAACGCGTGCGCGAACTGAAGGTGGCAAGCCAGCCGGAAGGGTGTGTGGCCGATGAGCAACAACAGCGCCTGTTTGTGGGTGAAGAAGATCGCGCGGTGTGGGTCTTCGCTGCCGGCGCAGATCAGCCGGTGACCGCCACCGAGGTCAAGGCTGCCGGAGAGGTACTGGTTGACGATATTGAAGGCCTGGCCTTGTATCAGGCCGATGACAGGAACTGGCTGGTGGTCTCCAGTCAGGGAGATAACAGCTATGTCATTCTGGAAGCAGACAGCCCGTATGCGGTGGTCGGTAAATTCCGTATCGGCATGAACCCTGAGGCCGGCGTGGACGGTGCCTCCGAAACCGATGGCCTGGAAGTCACCTCGGCAAATCTGGGAGGGGTTTATCAAAAAGGGATGTTGGTGGTCCAGGATGGTCGCAATCGTCTTCCCGATGCGCCACAGAACTACAAGATCGTGGCGTGGAAAGACATTGAGGCGATGTTGGAAAAGCCTTGAGCTACGAGCTGCAACGCGGGGCGGAATCTGGTGGTGATGTTGAACGCCTCGACCGCGCCGAAACCTTTGGCGCGGGCAGGGCCTGGCAAAACCTGCAGGCCCCGTCCGCGACTCATAGCTCACAGCTCATAGCTGCTCTTACTCTTATTCCCAGCCCGCCAGTACCAGTTTGCCGATGGTGCTGCCGGACTCCAGCCGGCGGTGGGCTTCTTTCAGATTGTTGGCGTTGATGGGGCCAAGGCCTTCGCTCACGGTAGTCTGAATGACGCCCTTGTCGACCAGTGTCGCCAGCTCGGCGAGACGGTCACCCTGCTGCTGCATCCTCCGGCCAAACAGCGGCCGGGTGAACATGAACTCCCAGCTAAAGCGGGCACTCTTCGGTTTCAGGGGATTCAGGTCCAGGGGGCCGCGGGCATCGACGATGGCACAGATGCCGCCAAGGGGGGCCACCGCCTGACAGGCCGCCTGCCAGTAATCATCCAGATTCTGGGTCACGAAGATGCCATCCATCTGGCCATCGCTGACGGCATCCAGTTGCGGTTGTAGCGGTTGACGGTAATCCACCAGATGATGGGCGCCCATGGCGTCGCACCAATTGGCGGACTGCTCCCTGCCGGCAGTGGCAATGACCGTCAGGCCAAAATAGCGGGCTGCCAGTTGAATGGCGATGGAGCCGACGCCCCCGGCCCCGCCAATGATCAGCAAGGTCTTGCCCTGACACTCGCCAGGGCGGAAGCCCAGCTGGTCTTCCAGAGCCTCCCAGGCGGTCAGCGCCGTCAGTGGCAAGGCTGCGGCTTCCTGCATGCCAAGGCTGTCCGGTTTGCGGCTGACCAATCGCTCGTCCACACACTGGTATTGGGCATTGCTGCCTTGCCGTTGCGCGCTGCCGGCATACCAGACCCGGTCGCCTGCCTTGAAGTTTTCCACCTCGCTACCCACTGCCTCGACGATGCCGGCTGCATCAAAACCCAATACCCGGTAACCGGGCTGTTCCAGCGGCCGTTGCCGTAATTTGGTATCAATAGGATTAACGGAAATGGCCTGAACCGAGACCAGCAGGTCTCTGGGGCCCGGGGAAGGCAGGTCCAGCTGGATGTCTTCCAGAGCGTGAATGTCGTCGATGGCGCGGGGCTGATTGAATCCAATGGCTTTCATTGACTGCCTCTGAGGGGTAACCGAAACACACAAGAATTTGGCACAAGATGCCGTGCAGACTATGCCACAGTATAACGGTGTCTGCCGTTGGACCTTTGGCAGTGTTGGGAGAGCAGGAGTTCAGATGAATTTTGAAGAATACAGGGCGTTTGATGCCATGGGGCTGGCCGAGTTGATCCAGAAAGGCGAGGTCACGCCCGCAGAGTTGCTGGAAGTGGCCATTGCGCGCGCGGAAGCCGTGAACCCGCAATTGAATGGCTTGATTATTCCCCTCTATGACATGGCCCGGGAGCGGGCGGGGACGACATTAAGCGGCCCGCTGGCAGGGGTGCCCATGTTGGTGAAAGACCTGTTTCAGGAAATCGGCGGCGCTCCCTGCTATCAGGGTAACAAGGCCCGCAAGGCCAGAGACATTAAGGCCGACGTGGATTCCACCCTGGTGGCGCGCTGGAAACAGGCCGGGCTGGTGCCTTTTGGTCGAACCAACACGCCAGAGTTTGGCGCCAAGGGAATCACCGAGCCGGACTCCTTCGGCCCGGCACGCAATCCCTGGAACCCGGACCATACCCCGGGGGGCTCTTCCGGCGGGTCCGCGGCCATGGTGGCGGCTGGCGTGGTGCCGGTGGCTGGAGCCAACGATGGCGGAGGCAGTATCCGTATTCCGGCGGCCTGTTGCGGGCTGTTCGGCTTGAAGCCCGGGCGTGGACGGACCCCGTGGGGGCCGCATTTCACTGAGGCCATGCACGGTATTGCGGTCAATCATGTGTTGACTCGCTCGGTGCGCGACAGTGCCTTGCTGCTGGATATCGCGCAGGGTGATGAGCGTGGCAGTCTGTTCCGGATCGCTCCTCCTGAGCAGGCCTATGCGCTGTCTGCGGCCAGCCGCCCGGGCAAGCTGCGCATCGGGTTTTCCACCCGTTCCCCACTGGGAACGGAGGTCAGCCCGGAAGCGGTGCGGGCAGTGGAAAACACCGTGGCGTTGCTGCGTGATCTGGGCCATGAGGTGGAAGAGGCCGAGCCGCAGATGGATGCCCGCCAGATGTGCATGGACTGGCTCAGCGTCTGGTTTGGGCAGTGCGCGGCGGAAGTGGACGAGGTGAAAGAACTCACCGGTTGTGGCGATGAGGGGTTCGAGCTGGACACGCTGGCCATCGCCGCCTTTGGTCGTGCCACTCCGGCCCACGAATACGTGAAATGCCAGACCCGCTGGCAGGGCTACATGATTGCGCTGGATGCGTTTCTGGCGCGCTATGACTTCTGGCTGACGCCAACGCTGGCATTGCCGCCCGCCGAGATTGGTGCCATGGCCACGCCTCCGTGGCAACAGGCCGCGCTGAAGATGGTGCTGAAAGTGGGGGCGGAAAAGCTGCTCATGAAGAGCGGCATGATTGAGCAGATGGCGCTGGAAAACTTCAAGTACATGCCTTTCACCCAGTTCGCCAACGTGACTGGCGTGCCGGCCATGTCGGTGCCGCTGCACTGGACCGAGGCAGGCCTGCCGTTAGGCTCGCAATTTGTTGGCGGCCACGGCGATGAAGGCAAGTTGCTGGCGTTAGCGGCTCAGCTGGAAGAGGCGGAACCCTGGTTTAACAAGGTGCCGATGTAGCCTGAGCCATGGCCCTTGCCGCGTTATCCTTCTGCCGCCGCCATGGCGGCAGGAGAACGGGCCAGATAAGCCAGCGCCTGCTCCGTATCCCCTTCGTGGATCGGATGGAAGCGCGGGGATACCCAGCGGGCGGTGGCGCGTACCAGAAAGGAGAAGGTGGGAACATTTTCTGTCTGCTTGCCCACCCGCTGCAGTTGCAGTAACAGCTGAGGGATCAGTTTGCGGCCGATCTTGCGGGTTTCCGGGTCCGGGTCCTGTTTTGCCAGGCTGCGAGCCCCTTCGGAAATAAAGTAGACAAACAGCGGGAACACAATGGCCATCAACGCCTGACGACTGACGTAAAAGCCCAGCTGGGTACGGCAAAGGTGCTCGAACAGGTCGTAGGCGACAGTGCGATGTTCCACCTCTTCCGCCAGATGCCACTTGAACAGGTCGACCATGGTGGCATCGCCGTTGCGCTCCCAGCTTTCGTTATCCATGGCCCATTGGCCAAGCACGCCGGTGAAGTGTTCGATCGCCGCGATCACCCCGACCCGGAACACCAGCCACTGTTTTTTCCACATATCCCGTTGCAGCATCTTCATGCCGAACGGGGCCTCGCCCAGGAAGGTGCCGAACAGCCACTCGATACGAGTCACATACGCTTCCACGCTCAGGCCGTGGGCTTCCAGATAGCTTTGTGCCTTGCTGTGGGCGCGGGAATGGATGGCTTCCTGGCGGATGAAGCCCTGTACGTCTTCACGCAAGGCATCGTCCGTGACCATGGGCAATGCCTGGTTATACACACGGCAAAACCACAGCTCGCCAGCTGGCAGCAGCATATGAATGCCGTTGATCACATGGGTCGAAAACGGATCATCCCGGAGCCAGTGCAGGGGGGTATTGGCAAAATCGAACTGCACTTTGCGGGGCAGGATTTGATGACGCTGTGTGCGGGTCATGGCGTAGCTCTCAGTTTGCTTTCCCGGTTCCTGATCATGCCGGGCGTTTGGGGTGCCCCGACCAGATGGTGATGCAAGAAAGCTACAATGCAACTGTATCATTAGTCAATGTAATGGTTTGGCCTCATATTCCCTTGCCGGGAGCGTTGTGGTCATAGGACTGGAAAGTGAAAGAAATTCAGTAATGCTCAGGGGCCTTACAAAATTTACGAATTGAATCTTCTTCACATTTGTAAATGGTTCTCATCATCAATAATACTGCGCGGCGATTTTAATCAGACGACGCAGGTAGTTGAGATGAAAAAGGGGTATGGGGCGCCGTTGCTGGCAGGCCTGGTAGCAGGGGGCTGGGCAATGCCGGCCATGGCAGAAGAGAATCAGGCCCATGAGCTGGGCTCGGTAAAGGTGGTGTCGGCTGCGGGTTACGAGCAGAAAATAACCGATGCGCCCGCCAGTATTTCCGTTATCAGTCAGGAGGAGCTACACAGCCGGCCCTTTACCTCCGCGATTGATGCGGTACGTGAGCTGGAAGGGGTTGATGTGGGTGAGACCCGCGACAAGACCGGCCAGTCCACCATCTCCATGCGTGGCATGGGCGCTGATTACACCCTGATCCTGATCGACGGTCGTCGTCAGAATAACCACGGCGATATTTACCCCAACAATTTCGGGGGTAACCAGTTCAACCATATCCCGCCACTGGAAGCGATCGAACGCATCGAAGTGATCCGTGGCCCGGCCTCCACCTTGTACGGTGCCGACGCCATGGGCGGGGTGATCAACATCATCACCAAGAAGAATTACACCCGTTGGGGTGGCGGCATCAATGTGACTCGCACCCTGCAAGAGCATGACGAGTACGGTGATTCCAGCACGACGGACTTTTCTGTCTCCGGCCCACTGGGTGACCAGTTTGGTCTGGCCGTACGCGGCAGCCTTTACGATCAGGATGCATCCAACCCGGAATATGCACCGGTAACGGACCCCAATGGGGTGGTGCAAGAGCGTGAGCTGGGCTTCGGCGCGGGTGGTCGTACTGTTGACAATGAGGACACGGCGCTCGGTTTCACCCTGCGTTGGACCCCCACGGATAATCAACGCATTTCGCTGGACTACGATAACTCTGTCCAGACCTATGACAACTCGGAAAGCCAGCTGGGTACCCACGACAGCCCAGAAAGGTTGCCTCGCGCCGGTTATGCAGAAGACCAGGAGTTTACCCGTGAGCAAATCGCTCTGACCCATGAAGGTGAATGGGGCTTCGGTTTCAGCAATGTGTCCCTGACGTATCTGGCTACAAATAACGAAGGTCGCACCATGCCGCTGTCTGCAGCTGAGCGTGCCGAGTATGACGACATCATCGCCAACAATGCCGACTGTGTAGCGGATGCGGGCAGTGATGCCTGTTTGGCGGTGCTTGGGTCCACTTTCCTGCCGCGCCCGCAGCGCAAGCTGGAAAGCAATGAGCTGCGCCTGGACGGCAAGCTGGATATGCCGGTCAATGATCAGCATCTGGTTGTGGTGGGTACACAGATCTTGCGTGGCGAACTGGAAGACGGCGTGTTCGGGTTGGAGGGAGGAGACCCCGGCGAAGTGTCGGAAAATAATTTCTGGGCACTCTACGCCGAAGATAACTGGACGATCGTTGAACCATTTACCCTTACGACAGGGGTACGCTACGACAACCACGAAACCTTTGGTGACCAAATCAGCCCTCGCCTGTATGGGGTTTACCAGGTGCGGCCTGGCTGGACGGTGAAAGGCGGCGTGAGCACGGGTTACAAAACTCCGAAGACCACTGACCTGTATGACGGGATTACCGGTTTTGGCGGACAAGGCACTCGCCCTTGGGTGGGTAACCCGGACCTTGAGCCGGAAACCAGTGTGAACTCGGAAATTGCCTTGTACTGGGAAAGTCCGAATCGTCACAACGCCAACATCACTCTCTTCCAGAACGACTTCAAGGACAAGATTTCCCGTCAGGATAGTCAGCTGTGTTCTGCCACCGGTGGCCAGAAACCCTGTGTGGATCTGGGTAGTTATGAGTCGGTTGGCGGCATCGTGACGCAGCCGGTGAATGTGGACAAGGCTGTCATCAAGGGTGTTGAGGTAGCAGGTCGCTACCAGATCTCACCCCGCTGGTCCCTGCGTGCCAACTACACCTATATCGACAGTGAGCAGAAGAGTGGTGACGCCAAAGGTTACCCGCTGACGGGCAGTGCGCGGCACATGCTCAACGGTACACTGGATTGGCAGACCACCCAGAAGTTCGGCATGTTCCTGACAGTGGAAGGCCGCCACGATCGCTTCCGTGGCTTCGGCCGCAGTGGTCTGAACACCGATGCCAGCGGTGGCGAGTACTGGAAAGATTATGAAATTTACCACTTGGGGGCACGCCTGATGCTCAACGAGTCGGTGACGCTGCACGCCCGTGTGAACAACCTGCTGGACGAAGACTTTACGACCTACGATGTGGGCTTCGTGGATGACGGTTCCGGTGGCTACGACGTGGAATACTACGACGACTACAACAACAAGGATGCCCGTCGTAATTTCTGGATCGGCCTGCAAGCAATTTTCTGATCCGCACACCGCCCCTTGGGGGCGGTGTTACTCGCAAGGCGCGACAGGGAAGCCTGCCGTGCCTTGCTTGTGAATTGCGGCCTCACGCCGCTGGGTCAAAATGCAGCCTTGTGGCTTCAGTTGCTGATGGTAGAGGCACTGCTGGTGTTAACGGCACCTTTCAGCGAATGGATCTTGTCCACTTCTACCACGCTGCGGCCATCATCATGCTCCACTTCACCGGTGAAGTTCACCCGGGTGCCGGCTTTAAGTGGCCGGTCGGCGGTAAGCTTGTCATCCAGCTCAATTTCAATCTGGCCCTTGCGGTCACGCAGCAAATAACGCTCGTCACCGAGTGACTGGACTATCTCGCCTTCCATGCGGACCTGGGTACCTTCCTTGATGCCCTGATTAATGGCAGCGCTGTCGCTCTCGATAATGTCTCCAGCGGTTACGGTCGCCGCGGCGCCCATCAGTACAGAAGCAATAATCAGTTTTTTCATGAGTCATCCTCCTTGGTTGATGTCTCATGGAATTAGTGGGCGTAATGGGCAGAGATGTTCCTGATATTTGTAAAAGCAGGGTTAAAGTCCCAGGGGTAGCCACAGGGTTACAACGGATGGGCATTGAAGGTGTGCCAGAACAAGGTAGGACCAGGTTGTTGTTGGCTTATCGCAGAAAAGGCCGCAAAGGCCTTGCCGCTGTAGGTGTCTTCGACCAGGAGTCCCTGACGGGCGGCCTGCGTTTTGGCCTGTCGGGTCAGCTCAGAGGCCTGCCCATACCCTTTGCCCAGATAGTTGTCGTGCCAGTGCAGCAGGTGTGGGTTCAGCTCGCCGGGCTCGCCAAGTTGCTGCCAGGCAGTGTGGGCCATGCCCAGCGTCAGGCGTGCATTACAAACCGAAAACGGGCCGAGTCGTGTTGGGGCTACTTGCACGGCATGAATACGGGTGTTGAGGCCGCTGATCTGACTGCCCACCAGCAAGCCAGCGGCCGTGGCGCAGGACCCCGCAGCCACAACCAGTGCCGCAGGTGCCGGGCAGAGCCCCTCGTCGATCTGCTGTTTGAGTTCCAGCATGGCGTTGACATAGCCCAGGGTCGCCACCGGGTTGGAACAGCCTGCGTAGAGAAAGTAGTAACCGCGCTTAAGACGGCCGGGGTGCAGATACCAACCGAGGGCGGCACCAAGGAGACTGCCCCGGTCGTGCAGTCTGGCGCCGGCCTGTTGCATGGCCAGGCGGTTTTGCCTGACCACTGGTGAGTCCGGTTGCGGGAAGGTGAAGATGTCGCATTGCAGTCCTTCGTTCCGGCAGAGCAGGCTGGTGGCCAGTCCCGCATTGGTGCCGGTGGCGCCCAGGGTGACGACGGTGTGGGCATCTTCACGGCGAATGTCCGGGAGTATCCATTCCAGCTTGCGCAGCTTGTTGCCGCCGTAAGGGCGGGCACTGATGTCATCGCGTTTGACCCAGCAATTTGCACCGATACCAGGCAGGGGTTCCACTGCAGTGGGGAGCGAGCAGAGTGCACTGGGCTTAAGTATCGACAGCTCCGGGAAACGCTCCAGCAGTGGCCACGGCATCACGCACCCTCGCCCTGGGGCAGTGGTGGCCACCACTGGCGAATGGCCTGATCTTCCCAGACCGCCAGATCACCAAATTGCAGCATGACAAACTCGCTTTGGGTGGGGCGGAAGAAAATCTGGTCGTCCGGGGTCAGGGCCGTCTCGGGGCTGCCGTTGTACATCATCTGATTGGTGCTGGCACCGTAGACACCGTTGGTCTGAATACCAGCGGGAGACACTGGATGGGCTTTCCAGTAGCCCCCATAGATAAAGTAGGTACGCTGACGATTGGGATCCCAGCGCTGCCAGGCGTCACCCAGGGGAATGGGCCCGGGGAGGTTCAGCCCGTCCATGGCCTTGATCACGGGAGCGGCAATGAACACCGCTGGAGTAAAGGCATCCAGGGAGGGCAGATCGAAATCGCTGGCCTTCACCAGACAAGAGCCGGCGCTGAGTTCGTTGACCACGGTGCTGTCGTCGTACAAGGCCAGGGTGGGGCTGCCAGCACCGTTAAAGCACAGTGATTGGGTCTGGTATTGCGGTGCCTGCTGGTATAGCCGATCAATGAACGACTGATAACGACGCTCGGTATGGCGATGGCCTTCTTCGGCACTTTCGATAAAGCCGGGCAGCTTGCCCACGTGAGCGTCATAGCCCATGAAGCCGCTGAACTGCAGATGCCTGGGGTGGGCATGGATCAGCGCAAGCAGGGCGTCCAGTTGTGATGGGTCGCCAAGGCCGCCACGGTGCAGCCCCACATCGATTTCCACATTGATGCGCATGGGCTGGTCGAGCTCCCGTGCCAGGGCCAGGTATTGTTCCAGACGCGGCAGGCTGTCGATCAACCACTGCAGTTGCAGGCTCGGGTCAAAGCGATGGGCTTCGCCCAGCTCCTGATAAAACCGACGGGCAGCCTGTATCGGCATGGGTTTGCCCAGCAGCATGTCGCAGCCCGGCTCGGCGTCGGCCAGGGCATTCATGAATGGTTGGTGGAACAGCATTACCCGCTGGCTGCCAGTATGGGTCATGACCTCCTGAATCAGGGGCACACTGGGCAGGGATTTGGCCACAATCCGGAAGTTGCACCCACTGGGTATCATGCTCATCAGGGTGCGGCAGTTGTCGGCGAGTCGTTGTCGGTCGATCAGCATCAGTGGACGGCCGGGCCCTGCGCTTTTCAGGGTGTCATTCAATTGCTGGAAGTAACGGTCATGGGCAGCACCACGGTTGTCTGGTCGCAGCAGCCAGCCCCCCGCCGCCAGGGCGCCCAGCCCGATCAACACTCCACGACGTTTCATGTGTTCTCCCCGGTTTGCCCAGGCTTGTGCCTGGTTCATCCTTGCCATGACCACAGGAACAAGCGGCCAATGGGCGTGGCGTACAGTGTTATGCAAACAACCGCTTCAGGTGTGCATTCAGCATTCGGCCTTGCGGGTCCAGTTCCTTGCGCACCTGTTGGAAGCGATCAAACGCCGGGTACAGCTCGGCCAGTTCGTCGCGCCCCAGACTGTGCAGTTTGCCCCAGTGTGGCCGGCCCTGATAGCGGCGCAGAATGGGTTCCACCGGCTGGAAAACCTTCTGGTAGTCCTGGGCGAAATACTGGTGGATGGAGAGGCTGGCGCCGGGGCGCTGGTGGTACATGGACAGTAACCGATCGTCTTCGGCCACGTAACGGAACTCGATAGGGAAGAACACATTGATGTCTTCCTTGCGCAGGGTGTCGCAGACCTCTTCGAGGCAAGCGATGCCGTCCTCGGCGGGGACGGTGTACTCCATCTCGTTGAAGCGCACGGTGCGCCGGTTGGCGAACACGGTGTGGGAGGGGCCAGTGAAGGTGCTGTCTTCCACAAACAGGGTGACCAGCTTTTGCAGGCTGGGGGTCAGCCAGCCGGCATGCATGGCCAGTTTGGAGACCAGCTCCAGCAGCTCGTTGTCATCTTCCCGGGCAGGGCTGTCCTCGGGATCGTCGGTGATCTCCATGGTCTTGATGATGGCCTGTTCACCGAGCGGAAAGGCAAAAAACTCGATGTGACGAAAGCGATCTTTTTCCTTTTCCACAAAGTCCATAGCCTCACGCAGAGGCAAGGTCCAGGTGTGCTCCTTGAGCCGGTAAGCGGGGGCATGGCGAAAGGTAATGTCGGTGACAATCCCCAGGGCGCCGACACTGCAGCAGGCGGCGAGGAAGCGGTCGCCATCACTGTGGTCCAGCGTCAGGCTGTCGCCATTGGGCAGCATCAGGCGAAGGCTCTCCACCTGCCCGGACAGGCTGGTGAGTCCGGTGCCGGTGCCGTGGGTGCTGGTGGCAATGGCGCCGGCCAGCGACTGCAGGTTGATATCGGGCTCATTGAGAAAACTGTGACCCAGGCTGTGGGCCTGGGCGCTGGCCATGGCCAGCCGGGTGCCGCCGCCCCAGGTAAAGCGTTCGCCGTCTTGCTGGCGCAGTCCGGCCATGGCTTCCAGCGAAATCAGGGTATCGTCCGTGGGCACCACGGCGCTGAACGAATGGCTGCCACCAAATGCACGCAGGCCTGCGTCACTGGCGGTGACGGCGTTGCGTAATGCCGCTTCATCACGGGGAAACAGCAATTGAGCGGGGTTGGCGGTCTGGTTCCCGGACCAGTTCTGCCACTTGGCAGCGGGCTCGGACTCTTGTGCCATCAGTCGCTGGGGCGCCAGCGCACCCACTGCACCCGCGCTACCCAGCGCCTTCAGAAAACCGCGTCGATCAATGGAATCAAACAGTGCCATGCGCCATCCTTGTTCTTATTTGGCACGATCGTACAATAAAGGCGGTTAACAGTGAATAGTTAACAGTGAACAGCGGCGCGATTGCGCGTCGTTGTTATTGCGATGAAAGTGCCCGCGACGTGAATTTGGGGCTGCCTCACGCGTTAAAAAGCAAAGAAAAAACGTGACACGTTATGCGGCTCGCGCAGCCTTCACTGTTC
>NZ_AXBZ01000042.1:0-31330 GCF_000475295.1 Alcanivorax sp. P2S70 | reverse complement strand
AGCCTCAGAGCCTCATCATGGCTGACATCATCTGCGACCAGACTTAACGGACACAATAACAGCAGGGTGACCAGTGCCACCCTGCTGTCAACATGCATAGATAACGCTGTCTTAATCGCGCTCTTCACTGAGCAGCTCACCACTGGTTGCATCGATATCCAGATCCCATTCCTGACCTTGCGCGTCACGCAGCTCCACCTGATAGATGTAACGGCCGTATTCATGCTCAAGGTCCGTGTCGGTGATTGTCGCCTCGGGGTGCTTGTCGGTTGCCACCTTGTCCAGTTTGTCCAGCGACTGGATGGTGCCGTCTTTGATCAACGACTGTACCTGATTGTAGGGCACGTCATCAGCCAAAGCGGCGCTGCTGGCGGCCATGCCCATCAGGGTGGCGATCATTAGTTTGGCGGTGGTGTTCATGGCGTATCTCCTTTGGGTTGAACACATGTCTGTTGAACACAGGAGAGACTGTAGAAGCCCAAGCTGAACTCAGCCTTAACGCAAGCTGACTGCCTGCTTAAGGCATAGCAGGAGAAAGAGCGCTTTGCGGGCATAAAAAAACGGGCCCCGAGGGGCCCGTTTTCCTTGGCGACATTACGTCACCCAGCGCTCGGCAGATACGCCGAAGCGATTACTTCTCGAGGATCGCGACCACACCCTGACCACCCGCAGCACACACGGAGATCAGTGCACGACCAGAGCCTTTCTCGTTCAGCAGCTTGGCAGCGTTGGCAATGATACGGCCGCCAGTCGCCGCAAACGGGTGACCGGCCGCCAAAGAGGAGCCTTTCACGTTCAGCTTGCTGCGGTCGATGCTACCCAGAACCTCTTTGCGGCCCAGCGTTTCCTTACAGAACTTCTCGTCTTCCCACATTTTCAGGGTAGACAACACCTGGGAGGCAAACGCTTCATGGATTTCGTAGAAATCGAAATCCTGAAGGGTGATACCCGCCTTGTCGAGCATGCTCGGCACGCCATACGCCGGTGCCATCAGCAGGCCTTCTTTCTTGCCGATGAAGTCAACAGCAGCGGCTTCACCCAGGGTCAGGTAAGCCAGCACGGGCAAACCACGCTCCTTTGCCCACTCTTCGGTGGCCAGCAGCACCACAGAGGCACCGTCGGTCAGCGGGGTGGAGTTGGCCGGGGTCATGGTGCCATCCGGGCCACCAAAGCACGGCTTCAGGGTGGCCAGTTTTTCCAGGGTGGAGTCACCCCGCATGTTGTTGTCGCGTTCCAGACCCTTGAACGGGGAAATCAGGTCATCCTGCCAGCCATCTTCATAGGACTTGGCCAGATTCTGATGGGATTTCCATGCCAGCTCGTCCTGCGCTTCACGGGGGATAGCCCACTCTTTCGCAGTAATCGCCTGGTGCTCGCCCATGGACAGGCCAGTGCGCGGCTCACCATTTTTGGGGATGTCGGGCATCAGGGATTTCGGGTTCAGCAGTTTCAGACCCAGCTTGGCGCGCTCACCATTGGTCTTGGCACGGTTCAGGGCCATGAATACCTTGCGGGCATCTTCGTTCACACCCAGCGGCGCATCGGAAGTAGTGTCCACACCGCCAGCGATGGCGCAATCGATCTGACCCAGTGCGATCTTGTTGGCAACCAGGATGGCCGCTTCCAGACCAGTACCACAGGCTTGCTGAAGGTCATAAGCCGGGGTTTCCGGGGCCAGCTTGGAACCCAGTACGGATTCGCGCACCAGATTAAAGTCACGGGCGTGCTTCATCACAGCGCCGGCCGCCACTTCGTCAATCTTCTGGCCGTGCAGCTTGAAACGGTCTACCAGGCCATCGATAGCAGCAGTCAGCATTTCCTGGTTGCTGGTGTCGATGTAAGCAGAGTTGGAACGGGCAAACGGGATACGGTTACCGCCAATAATGGCAACCTTGCGTACGGCTTTACCTGCCAGCATAACAATGTCCTCTAACAGAATCAGGCAGTCATCTCAGGATGACGTCTGTGGTCAGCGCGACCACGGTATTCACTACTCAGGGCGCAGTCTACCCGCACCGGTCAATGCCTCATTGGCTCAAACGACTGTTTGAACATGGGTGCCGGTCAATACACCCGCAACATTGCAGTGATTCAATACGCGCCAGTGTGCGACAGGGCCGGTTTGACTGCCCTACGAAAGAAGTCTGATTTTGCGCTGTCTTCTTTCGGCACCTCTTTAAACCCGTTCTGGTTGGCATAAGGTTAACCGGACACATTCATCTCTGATGGCAAAGGACAGGATCATGAGCGATACCTATCAGGCGATTGCCAATTCCCCCATGGGCAAGGCGCTGTTTGGCGCAATCAATCTCCCCATTCCGGTCATTCTCGATCGTTGGCAGCCGGGCCAGGCCTCCTTCATCAAGGGCCGTGTACTGGTAGGTGCCGCCAACGGTTCTACCGCTGTCGACAGCATTCTCGGCACCCTGAAAGGGGCACCGGAAGCCAAGGTTTCCGTGTTGGCCAACAACGGCAATGCTTCCGAGCTGCAAAAGAAAGCCGGCAAGCTGGGCGTTGATGCAGACAACTACACTGCCAACCGCGATGACGATGCCAAGTTCAAAGGTCTGGTCTTTGATGCCACCGGTATTCAAAACCCGGACGAGCTGAAAGCCCTGTGGGAGTTCTTCCACCCGGTGATCCGCAAGCTGGAAAAGTGTGCCCGAGTTGTGGTCGTTGGCCGCACCCCGGAAACCCAGACCGGCACCGCCCGCGTGGCCCAACGTGCTCTGGAAGGTTTCACCCGCTCTGTGGGCAAGGAAATCAAGAAAGGCGCAACCGCACAGCTGGTCTATGTGAATGAAGGTGCCGAGGCGCAACTGGCCTCTCCGCTGCACTTCTTCCTGTCGCCCAAATCCGCTTACGTCTCTGCCCAGGTAGTACGTGTTTCTGAAGCTGGTTTTGACGCCAAAAAATTCGATTGGAACAAGCCTCTGGCCGGCAAGAAAGCCCTGGTTACTGGCGGCTCTCGCGGTATTGGTGCTGCCATCGCCGAAGTGCTGGCCCGTGACGGCGCGACCGTAACCGTGCTGGACATCCCGCCCATGGCCGACGACCTGAACAAGGTTGCCGAGCAGATTGGTGGTGACACTCTGGAGCTGGACATCACTGCAGCCGAAGCACCCGAAGCCATCGCAGCCAAGGGCAAAGCGGTCGGCGGTTTCGATGTAATCGTTCACAACGCCGGCGTCACCCGCGACAAGATGCTGGGCAACATGCCGGAGAAATTCTGGGACATGGTGCTGGACATCAACATCGCCAGCCAGCTGCGCATCAATGAAAAGCTGTTGGCCGATGGCGGCATCAGCGAAGGCGGCAGCATCATTTCCATCAGCTCCATCGCCGGTATTGCGGGCAACCTGGGTCAGACCAACTACGGCGCCTCCAAAGCGGCTGTGATTGGCATGATCGATGCCTACAAAGATGAGTACGCCGAGAAAGGCATCACCATCAATGCCGTGGCTCCGGGCTTCATTGAAACCCAGATGACCGCTGCCATCCCCTTCACCATTCGTGAAGCGGGCCGTCGCATGAACGCCATGAACCAGGGCGGTCAGCCGGTGGATGTTGCCGAAACCATCGCCTTCTTTGCCAGCCCGGCCTCTCAGGGCCTGACCGGCAACGTTGTGCGAGTATGTGGCCAGATGCTGCTGGGTGCATAACCGCCTCACGCGGCAAGCTTCAGACCACAACGGGGTGTGAAGCTTGAGCTACACGATCAACAGAAAAGCCGCGCCGCAAGGTGCGGCTTTTTTGTGGAGCTGAGCCACACTTGCTGCAAGTGATTATGCCGCCCTGCAGGCTCCCGGGCGTCAGGCAAGCTCGCAAGCTGCTCGTTTAGACTTCCCGAGCGGGGAATATCAGGCTGCCTCAGCGACTCTTTTCGCGGCTTTCTTCGCCTTCGCCCTGGCCGCTCCACCCGGCATATGCTCACGCACATCCCAGAAGAAATAGCGCTTGAGCACACTATTGGCTTCTTCATCATTCTGGCGCCAGCCGTACATCTTCGGTTTTTCCTTCTCAATAGCCAGCGTGCCAAAAATCAACCAGTCGTAAATCGCCAGGGTGGCTGTGACATTCTTGGCGGAGTTCGGTCCACGTGCATGATGATGGTGATGCTGGGTCGGGAAGGTAATCACATGCGCCAACGCCCACATGGTCTTACGCACCCAGGCCCACTTGTGATTGTGAAAGTACAAATCCCAGTTCCAGTTCACGTGCGTCTGGGCTGCCCACAGCCCCTTGAAGGCGGTCGCCACCAGAAAGACTTCCACCAGGCCCAGATACAGGCACACCAGCTGAAAAGTGTAGTTGGGCATGATGAACCACCAGGCCCAGCCATTCACAAACGTCTGGGTAACGGACAACTGACCCTTGTTATCCTGGCCACCGGCCAGATGGTGCGGGCGATGGCTCATCTTGTAGAACGCCTGGACCCACTGCAGCACCCTGTTCTTTGGGCGGCGGCTGTGGGCAAACAGGTGAAATGAGCCGTGCAGAAACTCCTCAATACAGAAAAAGGCGATCAACGTCGGCACGAAATAATCGGCCTCCAGCCAGGCCAGAGAACCGGCACTGCCCGGAAACAGGCGGGTCAGTCCGAAGGTAATAAGCAACAGCACCAACGGGCGCTGAATTGCGACCATCATGAAGGTGGCAAGAAACGCCACTTTCCAGTCCTGGCGGGTTTTACGCCCATCGCGGGTACGGCCGGCAAAAACTTCCCAAATTGCAGTGAGGATAATGAAAGTGGTGACCGACAAGGTCAGTATCTGGTCCATTGTTATTCTCCAGTGTGGGTTGTGCGCCACACCAAACCTAGACAAGGTGTATTTATTTTCCTAATCGATATTTGATATAAATAATATCCATGAAACTGAATTTACGCGGAATCGACCTTAATCTGCTGCCGGTCTTCGATGCCATCATGGAAGCTGGCCAGCTATCGCGGGCCGCAGATGCCCTTGGCATGAGCCAGCCAGCCATCAGTGCGGCCCTGCAGCGGCTACGCTACTGCCTGGCGGACGAACTTTTTGTGCGAACCCGTCAAGGAATGGAGCCCACCCCACGCGCACGCGAATTGCATGAACAATTGGCGCCACAGCTTGCCGCCCTGCGCGACACGCTGGATCCGGGAAACCGGTTCGACCCCGCCAGCAGCGATCGGCATTTCCGGCTGGTTAGCGTGGACTATTTCGAAATGGTCATGCTGCCGCCATTACTGGCACAGGTACGCAAGCAGGCTCCGGGGGTCGTCGTCGAGGTGATAACCGCCACCGATGCGATGTCTGAGGATCTCCAAAAGGTCCGCTCGGATCTGGCCATCGATGCCTTTATTCCGGAAGACCCCCGCCTGAACAGGATGGTGTTGCTGGAGGAAGAACTGGTCGTGGTCGCGCGGGCCGGGCACCCCTGCCTGCGGGGGCATTGCAGCAAAGAGCAGTTCCTCAGCGAAGAGCATGTCGTGCTACCGGATCGCAACCGCCGACTGCCTCTGGACCAGATTCTGGACACCCCCGGGTGGCAACGCCGCACCGGAGCCAGAGTAACCCAATTTGCCGGCATGCTTGCCACCGTTGCTGGCACCGATATGATCGCCACCGTGCCCCGGCGACTGGCACTGCATTATGCCCACGCCATGCAACTGCAGGTGCTGGCTTTCCCGGTCCCGCTGCCCCCCGTCCCAATCTACCTGCTCTGGTCACCCGCCCTGGATAAAGACCCCGCGCACCGCTGGTTACGGGAACAGCTAGTCTCCACTGCCGCCGTGCTGTGAACCCCTGGCTTGAATCCGGGTCTTACCATCACCATCTTTTGAATACTGACACTGGACAGGAAAGCCCATGAGCTTTGGTCGACTTTTTTTCTTTATCTTTGGTTTTGCCCTTCTGGAAGTGGTGGTGCTGGCCCAGGTCGCCGGCCTGATAGGCTGGCCAGTGACCATTGTGGCCACGGTGGTCACCGCCCTGCTGGGTAGCTATCTGTTTCGCCGCCAGGGACTGGAGACCTGGGTTCGGCTGAACCAGAAGATGCAGCAAGGCGAAATGCCCGGCCAGGAAATGGTCGAAGGCATCATGTTGTTGCTCGGCGGTGCGTTGCTCATTACTCCCGGATTCATCACCGACGCGGTTGGTTTTGCCCTTTTGCTGCCCGCCTCACGGGGCATCATGGCCCGCCGAATTCTGGCGAAAGGAACCCTTCAGGGATTCACTGCCCGGGGTCAGGCAGGCTTTACCTACGCCACCTATACGCGCCAGACGCAGCAACCGTTTCAGCCTACCCCGGGAGCAAACGACAGCCACGTCATCATCGATGGGGAATCGCAGCGTACTGACTAGATGGCCGCCCGGTTCTTCACGAAATTTCGCGGTTCCCCCAAACACGAAGCCCCGCAATGCGGGGCTTCGTGGTATTCAGCGGGACGCGTGTAGCAAATTACAGCTTGGCTGCAACCTCTGCCCCCTGACGTATAGCCCGCTTGGCGTCCAACTCTGCGGCCAGTTCGGCACCGCCGATCAGATGAAAGTGGTCTTTACCGTCCTGATAGAGCTCTTTCAGGGATTCCTGGCCAGCGCAGAGAATGACGTGGTCTACATCGAGGACGCGGGTTTCTTCACCGATCTTGATGTGCAGGCCGGCGTCGTCGATTTTTTCGTAGCTGCACCCTGCCAGCATCTCTACGTTGCGGGATTTGAGGGTGGCGCGGTGTACCCAGCCGGATGTCTTGCCCAGGTCTTTACCCAGCGAGGTGGTTTTCCGTTGCAGCAGTGTGAGCTGGCGTACGGGTTTTTCCACGTCGGGTTCTACCAGGCCACCACGGCTGTCGCTGTCCATGTCCACGCCCCACTCTTTCATCCACTCGGGCAGCGGCTGCTCGCCTTCACGGGGGGCTTCGGCCAGGAATTCGCAGACATCAAAACCGATACCGCCAGCACCGATCACGGCCACTTTTTCGCCGACCTCGGCTTTGCCACGCAGCACATCCACGTAGGAAAGCACTTTGGGATGGTCGACGCCGGGGATGCCGGGCGTCCGCGGGGTCACACCGGTGGCGATGACGATTTCGTCAAAACCCTGCTTTTCCAGGTCGGCGATTTCCACGCGGGTGTTGAGCTGCAGGTTAACCCCGGTGCTCTCGATGCGTTTGGTGAAGTAACGAATGGTGTTGTGGAATTCTTCTTTGCCGGGAATCACCTTGGCCATATTGAACTGGCCACCAATCTCTGCTGACTGATCGAACAGAGTGACGTTGTGGCCACGTTCAGCAGCGACGGTCGCGCAGGACAACCCTGCAGGGCCAGCCCCCACCACCGCCACTTTTTTCGGGTCGGCGGTTTTCAGATACAGCAATTCGGTTTCATGACAGGCTCGCGGGTTCACCAGGCAGGAGGCCCGCTTCAGCGAAAAGGTGTGGTCCAGGCATGCCTGGTTACAGGCGATGCAGGTGTTGATCTCGTCGGCACGGCCTTCGGCCGCCTTGTTCACAAACTCGGCATCGGCCAGCAGCGGACGCGCCATGGACACCGCATCAGCATCGCCATCGACCAGAATAGCCTCTGCCAGATCCGGATCGTTGATGCGGTTGGAGGCAACTACCGGGATGGAGACAACATCTTTCACCTGACGGGTGGCTTTAACGAAAGCCGCACGGGGAACGGAGGTGACGATGGTCGGTACCCTCGCTTCGTGCCAGCCGATACCGGAATTCAGAATATTGGCGCCAGCGGCTTCCAGTTCACGGGCCAGATCCAGCACCTCTTCGTGGGTACAGCCTTCCGGCACCAGATCAATCACGGAGAGACGGAACATGATGATGAAATCGTCACCACAGCGCTTGCGGGCTTCGCGCACAATTTCCACCGGGAAACGGCGACGGTTTTCGGCGCTGCCACCGTACTTGTCGGTGCGTTTATTGGTGCGCGGGGCGGTGAACTGATTAATCAGGTACCCCTCAGAGCCCATGATTTCCACACCGTCATAACCGGCCTGCTTGGCCAGCCAGGCGGTATGGGCAAAATCCTTGACCGTCTGCTCCACTTCCTTGGTGGACATGGCCTTGGGTTTGAACGGGTTGATCGGGCTCTTGATGGCCGAGGCAGAACGAGAGAACGGGTGATAGCTATAACGGCCTGCATGAAGGATCTGCAGGGCAATCTTGCCGCCTTCCTGGTGCACGGCGTCGGTCACCTTGCGATGGTTGCGAATGTCCAGCCGGCTGTTAAATAACCCCGCAAAAGGATAGAACCAGCCTTTTTTATTCGGGTTAAAACCGCCGGTCACGATCAGGCCAACGCCCCCACGGGCACGCTCCGCGAAGTAGGCCGCCAACTTGGGGAATTGCCAGAAGCGGTCTTCCAGACCGGTATGCATGGACCCCATGATCACCCGGTTCTTGAGTTGGGTGTGCCCCAGATCGAGGGGGGCGAGCAGGTTCGGGTAGTGCTTGGCTGTCATGATGGCTCTCCGAAGCGCAACAACGATGGCTATTTTGTATCTGGACAGCGTCAAGTTAGGGCGTTATGTTGACGGTGTCAAGATAACAAGGATTCCCCGCTGGCCAATCGCGATGGCCCTGCGGCCAACCCGGAAACCGCCATGCCGAAAGCCGAGCGCTACCATCACGGAGACCTGCACGATACGTTGCTTCAGGAAGCCAATGCCCTGCTCAATGAACAAGGAGTAGAGGGTCTGTCGTTGCGCAAGCTGGCCGAGCGTGCCGGGGTCTCCCGAACGGCTCCCTATCACCACTTCCGGGACAAGAATGCCCTGCTCTGCGCTCTGGCCACCCAGGCCTTCGCCGAACTGGACAGCATTATCGAACGGCAACTGGAAAGCGCAGGCGACCACCCCGACATCCAGGACTTCGTGATCGAATATCTGGAATTCGCCACCGAGAACCCGGAACAGTACGAACTGATGTTCGGCCGTACCATCTGGAAAAGCGGCACCCCAACCGATGAGCTCAAACGGGTGGCATACCGCAGCTTTCGCCGTTACGCGGAAGGCCTCGGCGCCCTGGTGCAAGGTCGCCTGCCCGCTGCCACTGACCCGTTACGAGTGGCCCAGGCCAGCTGGGCAACCATTCACGGTTTGTGCCGGCTGGTCATTGATGGCGTCTACGTGGACCGGAAGGACATGCAAGCGGTCAGCCAGCAGGCGGTTGCCCTGATCATGGCCGCATTGAAGTAGCCACCACTGCCGGGCCAGCCAAACACGACAGATACACCGCCATTAACGACTGCTTGAGTGCTCTGGTCATGTCCCTCAGGCGCCCCTTCGGGCAGCCTCAAGGAAAGGGAGAGACAGAAGACGAGAGCCATGAAAACTGTATCTACGTTCTGCCGCGTCTGCGAACCGTCCTGTGGCCTGCTGGCCGAGGTCGACAATAATACGATCCAGCGCCTGCAGCCGGACAAGACCCACCCGGTGAGCCAGGGCTTTGCCTGCCACAAGGGGGTGAACTATCTGGCCATTCACCAGGACCCGGATCGACTGGACACCCCATTGCAACGCCTGGGCTCCCGCCAGCCCGGCGAAGGCCAGTGGCAATCGCAAGACTGGGACTCCAGCCTCGCGGCGGTCGGCAGCAAACTCAATGCCATTCGGGATCAGTACGGCCCGGATGCCATCGCCGGCTATATCGGCAACCCCACTGCCTTCAATGCACTGGGCAGCCAGGGAATTGGCGACTTTTTCATGGGTATTGGCAGCCGCCGCATTTTCAACTCCGGCACCCAGGATTGCTCGAACAAGTTTGCGGCCGGTGAAGCCGTGTTTGGCACCAGCACCCTGCACCCGCTGCCGGATATCGAGAACACCAACTGCCTGCTGATTTTCGGCGAGAACCCGAAAGTCTCGCACATGAGTTTTATCTCCATCGCCGACCCCATGGCCAAGATCCGCACGGCCTGCCAGCGTGGTGCCAGCGTCTATTACATCAACCCCCGCCAGATTGAATCCGCCAGCCCGAAAACCGGTGAGGTGGTGCAAATTTTGCCGGACACTGACCTGTATCTGATGGCGGCCCTGCTCCATGAAATCGATGCGCTGGGGCGTTTCGACGAAGCGGTGCTGGCGCAGCACGGCAATCATGTGGCCGAACTGCGTGCCTTTATTGCGCCCTACTCCGCCGACGCGGTGGCAGAAGTGGTCGGGCTCGATGCAGGGCAAATTCGATCATTGGCTGAGGAATTCAGTGGCGCTGAACGCGCCGCCGTGCACATGTCTACCGGCGTCAACATGGGACGCCATGGCACGCTCTGCTACTGGCTGTTACAGATGCTCAGCTTTGTCACCGGCAACCTGGACAAGGTTGGCGGCAACTTTTACAGCGAAGGGTTTTACCCGGCCGCCAAGGCCGGCCGGGCACGTCTGGACAAGCTGTTCTTCTCCACCCGCTACGGCGAGATGCGACATATCCGTGGCGCCCTGCCGGGCAACCTGCTGCCGGACATGATTCTCGATGATGACAACCCGGTCCGTGCACTGGTGGTGATTGCCGGCAACCCACTGCTCAGCGTCGGCGGTGAAGCCCGTTGGCGCGCCGCGCTGGAGAAACTGGATCTGCTGATCGTCATTGACCTGTTCCGCAATGCCACCGGGGAATACGCGCACTACCTGCTGCCCGCCGCCGACATGCTGGAGCGCCCGGACCTGAACATTTGCGGGCTGGGCATGCAGTATCAGCCCCATGTGCAATACACCGATGCGGTGGTTCCTGCCGCCGGACAACGCAAGGAAGAGTGGTGGATACTGTCTCGCCTGTTGCAACACATGGGCATGAACGCTCCCTTGCTGGACCAGCCCAACCCCTTTGGCCGACTGGAACACATGATGGCGCGCCACCAGCTTTCCGTGGATAGCCTTAAAGCCGCTCCCTCCGGCACCGTGGTGCTGGATACCCAGTCCATTGGTCGTTTCTATACGGATTTTGTCCAGACCGATGACAAGCGGGTGGATTGTTGCCCCCCCTTGTTTGCCGACGCCATAGCCCTCGCCAGCGAACAGTTTCAGGCACTCAAGGATCAGGCGCCGGACTACCGACTGATCAACTTGCGAACCAACTACATGCACAACAGCTGGTACCAGAACGTGGCCAAACTGAAACGGGGCAAGCACGACCATAACCCGTTGCACATGCATCCGCAGGACATGGCAGCTTTGGGGCTCACTGACGGAGACCCGCTGGAAGTCAGCAATGAGTATGGCGAGGTGACCGCATTGGCACGCAGTGACGACAGCCTGCGCCCTGGGGTCGTGGCCATGACCCATGGCTGGGGAAACCAGAAAACGCCAGGGCTACGGGTGGCCAACCGCTACCCCGGCGTGAACATCAATGCGCTGCTGCCGAACGGCCCGGGCAGTTACGAAAAGCTGAGCAACCAGGCCTTTATGAGTGGCGTACCGGTAGCCCTCCGCCGCCCTGACCGCGCCTGAAGTCGGTAACACGGGCGCAGGCAACGCGACGGGATTCATGGCAGTTAACGGCAACTTCGGCATAATGGAGAAAAACAAGGATGCCGGGGATTCATGAGTACACCCAGTCTGCGCTCACGCTTGATGTACATGGCCATTCTGCCTTCCCTGCTGGCAGCCCTGGTGGTGGGTGGCTATGCGCTGGTAAACCATGTACTGGAACTGCGTGACACCAATGCACAGCGCCAGCAGCTGATTACCGACAGTTTTGCGGCGCGTCTGGAAAGCCTGCCGGATAACCATCGGGCCGGTCAGGAACGGCTGCTGCGCGGTATCCTGGAAGAGCCAAACGTGCGCGCCGCCGTGCTGACCTTTGCTGACGATCGGCCTCCCATTCATGCCGGCCCCCGCTTGCGCCCTGCCACCCGACAGCAAACCACGGTTACCGGGCTGCGCACTCTCACCGATAGCAGCTGGCAACTCAGTCGTCAGATCCAGCCCGGTGTAGCCGCCACCCTGACGGTAGAGTTTTCCCGGGACGGTCAATACATTGCAATTCTGGAAGGCGGGATCACCCTGGTTCTGATCATGCTCGCAGTGATTCTGCTCGCCATGATCCCGGCAATGCGATTCAGCCGCCAGCTGACCAAACCCCTTGGCGAACTGGGTGCCGCAGTGCGCCGTATCCGCGACGGCGATCTGGACACTCACATTCAGACCGGAGCCACCGGTGAACTGGGCGAACTGGAAACCGCTCTGCGCCAGATGGTACTGGCCCTGGACGATGCCCAGACCGAACTGCAACAGAACGTTGACCAGGCCACCCAGGATCTTCGAGAAACACTGGAAACCATCGAGATCCAGAACATCGAACTGGATATGGCCCGCAAAGAAGCCCTGAAAGCCAGCCAGATCAAATCGGAATTCCTGGCGAACATGAGCCACGAAATCCGCACCCCACTCAATGGCATCCTCGGGTTCACCAAGCTGCTGGAAAAATCCAGCATGAGCCCGCGCCAGCAGGACTATCTCAACACCATTCACAAAAGCGCCAAATCCCTGCTGGCGATCATTAACGACATTCTCGATTTCTCCAAAATCGAAGCCGGCAAACTGTCTCTGGAACATACCCCGCTCAACCTGCACGACTTGATCGAAGACGTCCAAACCATGCTGGCCCCCATGGCCCAGGAGCGGGGGCTGGAACAGGCGGCGATCATTTATTCCGATGTGCCAGTGAACCTGCTCGGAGACGCCCAACGTATCCGCCAGGTCCTGACCAACCTGGTCAGTAACGCCATCAAGTTCACGGAAAAAGGCTCGGTGGTCGTGCGCGCCATGCTCGAAGAAGACCGCGGCGCCGAGGCCATAATCAAACTCACCGTCACCGATACCGGCAACGGCCTGAGTCCGGAAGACCAGAAAAGCCTGTTCCAGGCCTTTACCCAGGCAGATCAGAGTGCCCAGCGCCACGAAGGTGGCACCGGCCTTGGGCTTGCTATCAGCAAGCGGCTGGTAGAAGGCATGGGTGGCGAAATCGGCATTGAAAGCACCCCGGGCAGCGGCTCCACCTTCTGGTTTACGCTGCGCACCGAGCGGGATCCTAAACAACGTCCCGCCCTGTTCAGTCAGGAATTGACAGGCCGCACCGTCACCCTGGTAGAAACGGATGAATACGGTCGGCTCGGGCTCTACCACATGCTCAGTCATTGGCAGATGTCGATCCGCGAATACCACGACCTGAATGCAATGATGGACGCCGTGGACCGCGGTGAACTGACCCGCAGCGACTTTTTGGTGGTCGGCCTGCCCGCCGTGGCCAACGAACCCAATTTACGCCAGATCGTCGATAACCTGGCCGCACTTGGCCAACCCATGTTGGCGCTGAGCAATAACCCGGAAACCGTTTCCCGTTGGCTGGAGGACTACCCCCATTGTCAGGTGCAGGGCAAACCCGCCACCCGACAACGGCTACTGAATGCCATGTTAGCCATCCATGGAGAGAACACCGGCCAGATACTGCTGGACGACCGGCATTGCGAGCCGCTGGATTACCCGGTCAATGTCATGGTGGTGGATGACCATCCCGGCAATCTCAAACTGGCGAAGGTATTCCTGGAAGAACTGGGCGCCACGGTGACGGCCTGCGACGGTGGTGAGGCCGCCCTGAAAGCGTTCCGCGATGAATCTTTTGATCTGGTGTTCATGGACATCCAGATGCCCGGCATGGACGGCAAGACCACCACCGCCCGGCTGCGCGAGCAGGAAACTGCCGGGAATCACACGCCCATCGTCGCTCTGACAGCCCATGCACTGGAAAGCGAGCGACGTGAACTGCTGGACAGCGGGCTTGACGACTACCTGAGCAAGCCCATCAGCGAAAACCAGCTGCGGCACACTCTGGAAAAATGGGTACTGAAAACCACCCACGACGATCTGGCCCCCACCTCAGAGGCTGCACCTGACGAAAACAGGCCTGTGTTCGATGCCCAGCTGGCCCACCGCCGCGCAGGGGGCCGTGAGGAGCTGGCAGGGGAAATGCTGGAAATGCTGCTCACCAGTCTGAACACCGACAGGCCTGCCATTTCCGCTGCCTTCGACAGTGAAGACGACGACGCCCTGCTGGAAAAAGTCCACAAACTCCACGGCGCCACCCGATACTGCGGCACCCCACGACTGGAGGCGGCGGCGAAAGCCCTGGAGGAAGCGCTCAAAACCGGCTCAGACCGGGAGCACACCGGCACCCTGGTATCCGATTTGTGTGACGAAATTGTGGCACTGGAGCACTATTGTCAGTCCCCGGAAATGGCTGACTGACGGCCCGGGGCCAGTGATGACAAGGGCTTGGGGGCAATCCCCTCCCTCATGGTGACAAAGCCAACGGGCTTAACTGGTGAAATATCGTGCAATTTCACCCCCACGCGCGTACAATCCGCGCTCCTCGCCGGCCTGTGCCCGGCCCATCCCTCCTATACATAGGTAAATCATGTCAGATTCCCGTGCCGGGTTCGCCAGTCTTGGCCTACCCGAGGTATTGCTCTCTGCGATCGCCCGTCAGGGCTTCGAAGAGCCGTCGCCGATTCAGGCGCAAGCCATCCCGCTGTTGCTCGATGGCCACGATTTGCTGGGTCAGGCCCAGACAGGTACCGGTAAAACCGCTGCCTTCGCCCTGCCCCTGCTTGCCCGCCTGGACGCTAACCTGCGTGAACCGCAGATGCTGATCCTGGCTCCCACCCGCGAACTGGCTATCCAGGTCGCCACTGCCTGTGAAGAATTTGCTGCCGATATCAAAGGCCTGCAGGTGCTGCCCATTTACGGTGGCGGTGAATACCGCACCCAGCTGAAAGGCTTGCGTGGCGGCGCCCAGGTGATTGTCGGCACCCCCGGCCGCGTCATGGATCACATGGAACGCGGCTCCCTGAAACTGGACCACCTGAAAGCCCTGGTGCTGGATGAAGCCGACGAAATGCTGCGCATGGGCTTTATTGATGACGTGAAGTGGGTACTCGAGCGCACTCCGTCTGACTGCCAGCTGGCCCTGTTCTCCGCCACCATGCCGCCGGTGATTCGCAAGGTTGCTGACCAGCACCTGAAAAACCCGCAAAAAGTACAGATCGACAGCGGTTCCGCGACCACCTCTACCACCATTCGCCAGCGTTTCTGGCCGGTGGCCGGCCTCAACAAGCTGGACGCCCTAAGCCGTATTCTGGAAGCGGAAGACCACGATGCCGTGATCGTATTCGTGCGCACCAAGCAGGCAACCCTGGAGCTGGCAGAACAGCTCAACCGTCGCAACCTGCGCGCCGACGCCCTGAATGGCGACATGCAGCAACAGCAGCGTGAAAAAACCGTACAGCGTCTGAAAGACAAGCGTTTCGATCTGCTGGTCGCCACCGATGTGGTCGCCCGGGGTCTGGACGTGCCGCGCATCACCCACGTGATCAACTACGACATGCCCGGCGACCCGGAAGCCTACGTGCACCGTATCGGCCGTACCGGTCGTGCCGGCCGTGAAGGCGATGCGATTCTGTTCGTGAGCCGCCGTGAGCAGCACGTGCTGCGCCAGATCGAGCGTGTGACCCGTCAGCGCATCGAGAAAATGGCGTTGCCGTCCGTGGATGACCTGAACGCCAAGCGTATCGCGGGCTTCCAGGAGCAGCTGGCCACCCGTCTGCAGGATGGCAACATCGACGAAACCCGTGCGCTGGTGAAACAGCTCATGGACAGCATGGACCTGGCCGGCGAAGACATGGCTGTGGCGCTGGCGTCCGCCATGTTCCACCGCGAGCCGCTGATCCTGAAAGAACCCAAGTTCGTGAAGGAACCGCGCGAGTCTCGTGAACCCCGTGAGCGTCGCGAACGCCGCGCCAATGGTCGTGATGACCGCGGTGGCCCTCGTGGCGCCAAGCGTCGCAACGACAAGCCCATGCGTCGTTACCGCATTCAGGTCGGTCACGACCACGGTGTGAAGCCGGGCAACATCGTGGGCGCCATCGCCAACGAAGCCAAGCTACCCAGCCGCTTGATCGGCCCGATCAAGATCCACCAGGACCACAGCACCGTGGAACTGCCAGATGATCTGTCGCCCAAGCAGCTGCACACCATCCGTACCGCACGGGTATGCCAGCGCTCGCTGGGGCTGGAAGTGGTATAAAGGCGAAAAGCAGCTGCGAGCCTTGAGCTGCGAGCCCCCCTTCAAGCCTTAAAAAAACCGCACCCGAAAGGGTGCGGTTTTTTTTAGCGCGTAGCTGATTCTCCTCAGGATCCCGAGATCCGGAAGCCCACTTTCAGGCACACCTGATAGTGGCCCACCTTGCCATCCACGATATGCCCGCGGGTTTCTGTCACCTCGAACCACTCGGTAAGTTCCAGGCTCTTGCTGGCAGTGGAGAGGGCGTTTTCAATCGCATCCTCGATGCTCTTTTTTGAGGACCCTACCAGTTCCACTTTCTTGTACACATGATGATCGGACATGACAGCTCTCCTTATCGGTCATGAAAGTGTTCCCATCTATCTGTGACAGCCCCGGCCGTCGGATACAAGGGGGCCGGCCGCGAAATCGGTTAAAATTTCATCAAAACACCATTGAAAGCTCCCCACTCATGCCTCACAAAGATAGTGTCACCCTGACACAACAGGAGGTTATGCGATGGATATGCACAAGATGACACCCTGGAACTGGCTGCGACAGGAAAGCAGCCGTGAACGCCCGCTCCCCCAACGCCAGCCCGGGCACCCACTGCTACGCTGGGAACGGGAATTCGATAACTGGTTTGAGCAAATGCTGGGCGACATGGCATGGACCACCCCCGCCCCGCGGGCAGAACCCAACATTCCTTTCCGCCCCAACCTGGATATTCTCGAGCGCGACGATCACTACCTGATCACCGCCGAGCTTCCCGGTGTGGACAAACAGGCGGTCACGGTCACTCTGGATAACGACCGGCTACAGATTGCCGGCCACAAACAAGCCATTGAGGAATCCGACCGTGATGGCTACCACTACAGCGAACGCCGGTACGGCCAGTTCCAGCGCATGCTGTCACTGCCCGCCGATGCCGATGGCGAACAGATGGAAGCCGTCTTCCACAACGGTGTCCTGACCCTGACCTTGCCCCGCCGTGAGCAGCATGGCCACGGCCAACGACGCATCGAAATTCATTAACCCGGCAAAACCTGGCGCCGGTGTCGATTACCCCGGCGCCGCCTTTCCCCCCACGGCTGTGCACGCCCTACACTCGGCCATCCGAAAATACCGCCATTCGTACTCTGATCTTTTCGGTCACCCCTCTCCGTGATGGTAGTTTGATACCATAGCGGCCAGAGATGCCTTGCCCTAAACGGATAAT
Source organism: Alcanivorax sp. P2S70 (assembly GCF_000475295.1). Classification (NCBI taxonomy): domain Bacteria; kingdom Pseudomonadati; phylum Pseudomonadota; class Gammaproteobacteria; order Oceanospirillales; family Alcanivoracaceae; genus Alcanivorax; species Alcanivorax sp. P2S70. The sequence continues at coordinate 14,066 of NZ_AXBZ01000042.1, read as the reverse complement.
GACAACAATAAGCCATGTCTCAACCTCCGCAGAGTAGATCGTCGGTGTCACCCGAAACCGCCGCCCCAGGCACTGTGGCCACGGCAATGGACTCTGCTCGCGATCCCCATGGCGAACAACACAAGACGCAGTTGCGGGCACTGCTGGACGACCCGCGTGGCACCCGCGCCCGCTTCCCCGCCCCCCTGGAAGCACGCTACCGCGAACAGGCGCAAACACTGACGCTAACCATGCAGCGTGCCTACTGGCCCTGGGTCGCCCTGACCGTTACCGCCTTTTGTGTCCTTGGCTTCTTTATGGCCGGGGAATACCACACGCTGATCAACCAGCTTAATGTGGTCATTTTCGTGGCGGTCATGTTGCCTGTCTGTGTATTGCGCCTGCCTCGCCTTGCTCCTCACATCAACAAGTTCAACGGGCTGGCGGCAGCGGTGACTCTGCTGGCCATGCATTTTGTCAGCCTGGCGCTACCAGACAGTGCCAGGCAAAAAAGCGTCTCTGAGTACGCCATTATCTTTATCACCATCGCCGCGTTCACCATTGCCCGGTTGCCTGTGAAACAGGCGGCCGCCTGGGTGATTGCCACCTTGGTCACCACCCCGGTGATGGCCTGGCTATTTGGCCTGAACATGGACCTGGACCGTCAGATCTATTTTGCCGGCGGCTCTCTGGTGATCGGTTACTTGCTCGGGTTTATCCAGGACAGTCGCGAACGGACGGTGTTCCTGCAATCGCAACTGCTGGAGCAGGAGAAGGAGCAACTGGAAACCTTGTCCGAAACCCTGGCCCAGGCGTCCCGCAGCGACAAACTGACCGGGCTGCCCAATCGCCGCCACTTCGACGAGATGCTGGACATGCAGTGGAAGCTGGCCATGCGCGAAGGCAAGCCCGTGAACCTGATGTTCATGGATATCGACGACTTCAAGGCTTTCAATGATTACTACGGGCACCAGGTTGGCGACGATTGCCTACTGCGGGTCGCCAACGCCCTGGGCAGCCAGGCCCTGCGTGGATCGGATTTTATCGCCCGGTATGGGGGCGAGGAGTTCGTCGCCCTGTTCCCCGGCACCGACGCCGAGGGGCTAAGCGCCATTGCCCACCGCCTGATTGCCGCCGTGGATGCCCTGCAGATTCCCCATGCCCGAGCCCGGGCAGCCGAGCATGTCACCCTGTCCGTGGGCATCGCCACCGTGACACCCACCCCGGAAAATCATCACAGCGATCTGGTGAGAATGGCCGACGAGGCCCTGTATACCGCCAAGGGCACCGGCCGGCATCGCTTTGTGGTCGCCACCGACGGCAGCGGGGAATAACCCGGCGGGTCAGACCGGGATCAGGTGCTCAAACAAGAGTTGCGGATTACGCTGGCCACGGAATTCATTCACTTCCAGTCGATAGACACCGCGCACCCGGGTGATTCGGCTCGGCAGGGCCTCCACCGGCACATTGAAATGGATGGCATCAATTACGCCACGCACGCCGGGCAGGCCCAGGGTCAGTTTCAGGTGGCGCTCCCCCACGATGCGGTGCTTCAACACCTCGAACTCGCCGTCAAAGCACGGCGCCGGGAATCCCTGGCCCCAGGGGAAACGGTGGCTCAGTAATTCCGCATTGCTCAGGGTCAGGTCCTGGTCGCTCAGCGGCCCGTCGGTTTCCACTACCCGCTCCAGTGCTTTGGGAGAGAGCAAGTCCGCCACCGCCTTATCGAACGCCACCTTGAAATCCTCCAGCCGGTCACGCTCCAGCGACAAACCCGCCGCCATGGCATGGCCACCGAACTTGCTCAGCAAACCGGGGTTGGCGGTGGCCACCGCGTCCAGGGCATCACGCAGATGCAAGCCAGGAATCGACCGGCCAGAACCCTTCAAGGTGCCCTGCTGCTGAGCCGGGGCGAAGGCAATCACGGGCCGATGAATCGCCTCTTTTACGCGGGAGGCCAGGATCCCCACCACCCCTTCGTGCCATTCCTTGCCGTACAGGCACAGGCCGGCGGGCAGGTTGTCGGCATCCAGTCGGTTCACCTCTTCCATGGCCGCATCGCGCATGCCCTGCTCAATGGAGCGGCGTTCGCGGTTGATGGTGTCCAGCTCCTGGGCCATCTCCATGGCTTCAGCGTCGGTCTCGGCCAACAGGCAGGCGATCCCGTGGGTCATGTCCGACAGCCGTCCCGCCGCATTCAGGCGCGGGCCCACGGCAAAGCCCATGTCGGCGGCCAGCACCCGGCCGGGGTCACGTCCGGCCACCTGCAACAGCGCCCGAATCCCTGCACAGCCCTTGCCGGCACGAATGCGTCGCAGGCCCTGCTCCACCAGCACGCGGTTGGCGTCATCCAGCACCACCACGTCGGCAACCGTGCCCAGCGCCACCAAATCCAGCAAGTCGGTGATCGGCGGCTGCGACTGCACGCCCTGCTCGCGCAAGGCACGCTGTAGATCCATCAATAGATAAAAGGCCACCCCGACCCCGGCCAGGTTTGCCGCCGGGAAATCTTCACAGCCGGGCAAGCGCGGGTTCACCAGCGCATCGGCCTCAGGCAATGTATCGCCGGGCAGATGGTGGTCGGTAATCAGCACGCGCATGCCCCGGGCGCGAGCGGCGGCCACGCCATCCACACTGGCAATGCCGTTATCCACGGTGATGATCAGGTCGGGGTGGAATTGCTGCTCGGCGAGTTCCACGATGGCCGGCGACAGGCCATAGCCGTATTCAAACCGGTCTGGCACCAGAAAATCCGGACGCGGAAACCCCAGCGCCTGCAGCCCGCGCACCATCAAAGTGGTAGCAGTAGCGCCGTCGGCGTCGTAGTCGCCCACAATACAGATACGCCAGTTATCGGTTCGCCCTTGTAACAGCAACGCCACGGCCCCACGCAACCCGTTGAAGGCTTGCGGATGGGGCAAGCGCTTGAGCGCCAGCTCCAGCTGCGACGGGTCGTCCACCCCTCGCCCGGCCAGAATCCGCGCCAGCAGCGGCGGCACATCCGGCCAGTCCGGCGTGTACTGCGGCCGGCGAGTGATATTGGGCAAGGCAAGTTTGTCGATGGGCATGGACGCGCTCGGAGACCTGGGAGAACCGCCCCTCCCTTCCCCTGCAGGTGAGGGGGAGCGGCATGAATGATGTTTGGCGCAGTCTGCCATGGTTGGGACAAGACGGCACTAACGCACCGCCATTCCTCGCTATCACAAGGAGCAAGTGATGCTTTTTTCATCAACCACTGCAGGCCGGGAAGCACCCCGACTAATTAGTCACAAATTAGGGCTAAAAAAGTCATTCACCTTCCCTATACTTGCGGGCCTACAAGTTCGTTGATTTATGTAAGCAAACACTCACATGAATCACGTCGCCTCTCCCATTTGCGGGGACCTTTACCGGTAAACAGGGGCAGAAGAGGCACTACCAAAGCGGCCTATTGTGTCGCGTACTTTGGGACTGGAGAGCAAACGCTATGATCTATCAAGGCAACGCCGTAAGCGTACAACTGCTTGACGACGGCATCGCCGAACTGAAGTTCGATCTTCAGGGCGAATCCGTCAACAAGTTCAACCAGGAAACCGTGGAAGATCTCGGTAAGGCTGTCGACGCCATTGCAGGCAACAACGACATCAAGGGCCTGATCGTGACCTCCGGCAAAGGGGTTTTCATCGTTGGCGCCGACATCACCGAATTCACAGACATGTTCAAACTGCCGGAAGACGAAATCGCCGGCTGGTGTCTGAAATCCAACAAGGTCTTCAATGCCTTTGAAGATCTGGACATTCCCAAAGTGGTTGCCGTGAATGGCATCGCCCTGGGTGGCGGCCTGGAAATGTGTCTGGCTGCGGACTTCCGCGTACTGAGCGAGAAGGCCCAGGTCGGTCTGCCGGAAGTGAAGCTGGGCCTGTTCCCGGGCTTCGGCGGCACCGTGCGTCTGCCGCGTCTGGTGGGCGTGGACAACGCCGTTGAGTGGATCGCCGCTGGCGGTCAGCACCGTGCCGACAAGGCCCTGAAAGTGGGTGTTGCCGATGCCGTTGTCGCTCACGACAAACTGAACGATGCCGCCATCGCGCTGGTCAAGCAGTGCCTGGAAGGCAAGATCGACTTCCGCGCCAAGCGCCAGGAAAAGCTCGAGCCCCTGAAGCTGCCGCCCATGGAAAACATGATGGCCTTCCAGACCTGCATGGCCATGGTCATGGGTCAGGCTGGCAAGAACTACCCGGCTCCGGTTGCCGCCGTGAAAGCCATGCAGACCGCTGCTGGCATGAACCGCGACCAGGCCCTGGAAGTGGAAGCCAAAGGCTTCGCCAAGATCGCCAAGACCCCGCAAGCCACCGCGCTGGTAGGTCTGTTCCTGGCTGATCAGGCTGTGAAGAAAGTGAACGGCAAGACCGCCAAAGGCGCTGGTGAAATCAACCAGGCCGCCGTTCTGGGCGCCGGCATCATGGGTGGCGGTATCGCTTTCCAGTCTGCCCTCAAAGGCACCCCGATCATCATGAAGGACATCGCCGACAAGGCGCTGGACCTGGGCATGAACGAAGCCTCCAAGTTGCTCGCCAAGCGTGTCAGCAAAGGCAAGATGGATGCCGCCAAGATGGGCAAAGTCCTGTCTGCCATCCGTCCGACCCTGAACTACGGCGACTTCGACGACGTCAACGTGATCGTTGAAGCCGTTGTTGAGAACCAGAAGATCAAGCAGTCCGTACTGGCCGAAACCGAAGGCAAAGTGAAGGAAGGCACCGTTCTGGCCTCTAACACCTCCACCATCTCCATCACCAAGCTGGCTGAAGCGCTGGAGCGTCCGCAGGACTTCGCCGGTATGCACTTCTTCAACCCGGTACACATGATGCCGCTGGTAGAAGTGATCCGTGGTGAGAAGACCTCTGACGAAACCGTCGCGAGCCTGGTGGCCTACGCCCAGAAAATGGGCAAGAACCCGATCGTCGTTAACGATTGCCCCGGGTTCCTGGTTAACCGCGTTCTGTTCCCGTACTTCGGCGGCTTCGGCATGCTGATGCGTGACGGTGCAGACTTCGAAGCCGTGGATAAAGTCATGCAGAAGTTTGGCTGGCCCATGGGCCCGGCCTACCTGATGGACGTGGTCGGTATCGACACCGGCGTACACGCTGCCCAGGTCATGGCAGAAGGCTTCCCGGAGCGTATGCAGTACGACTTCAAGGATGTCTCCACGGTAATGTTCGAAAACGAGCGTTATGGCCAGAAGAACGGTGTCGGCTTCTACCGCTACGAAACCGACAAGAAAGGCAAGCCGAAGAAGGTTGTCGACGAGAAGACCTGGGAACTGATCAAGCCGCACGTGGCCGAGACCCGGGAATTCGACGCCGAGGAAATCATCGCCCGCATGATGATTCCGATGTGCACCGAAACCGTTCGCTGCCTGGAAGACAACATCGTAGGTTCCGCTGCCGAGGCCGACATGGCCATGATCTACGGCATCGGCTTCCCTCCCTTCCGTGGTGGTCCGCTGCGCTACATCGACAGCATCGGCGCGAAAGCGTTTGTTGAGCTGTGCGACAAGTACGCGCACCTGGGTGGCATCTACGAAGCACCGCAGATGCTCAAAGACATGGCCGCCAAGGGCGAGTCTTTCTTCGCCTAAGCCACGGACACTGGAGATATAGATATGAGCTTGAATCCGAATGACGTAGTCATCGTCGACGCGGTCCGTACTCCCATGGGCAAGAGCCGTAATGGCCAGTTCCGTCACGTGCGTGCCGAGAAACTGTCTGCCCAGCTGGTACAAGCGCTGATGGCGCGTAACCCCAACTGGGACACCCAGCTCACTGAAGACGTGATCTGGGGCTGTGTTAACCAGACCAAAGAACAGGGCATGAACATCGCCCGTAACATCGCCATGCTGGCCGGCCTGCCGCGCACCAGCGCTGCCCAGACCGTGAACCGTCTGTGTGGTTCTTCCATGCAGGCGCTGCACACTGCCGCCCAAGCCATCATGACCGGTAACGGCGACACCTTCGTGATCGGTGGTGTTGAGCACATGGGTCACGTCGCCATGGATCACGGGGTCGACATCAACCCGGAGATCTCCAAGGTTACCGCCAAGGCATCCAACATGATGGGCCTGACCGCGGAAATGCTGGGCAAAATGCACGGCATCAGCCGTGAGCAGCAGGACGAGTTCGGCGTGCGTTCCCACCGTCTGGCCTGGGAAGCTACCCAGGAAGGTCGCTGGAAGAACGAGATCGTGCCGATCGAAGGTCATGATCAGGAAGGCAACAAGGTCCTGTGTGAAATCGACGAAGTGATCCGTCCCGGTGCCAGCATCGAAGACATGCAGAAACTGCGTCCGGTATTCGATCCGGCCAACGGTACCGTCACTGCCGGTACTTCCTCTGCGCTGTCTGACGGTGCGTCCGCCATGCTGGTCATGAGCGCCGAGCGTGCCCAGGCCCTGGGCCTGAAGCCCCGCGCCAAGATCCGCTCCATGGCCGTTGCCGGCTGTGATGCCGCCATCATGGGTTACGGTCCGGTACCGGCCACCCAGAAGGCGCTGGCCCGTGCAGGCCTGACCATCGACGACATTGACTACGTGGAGCTGAACGAAGCGTTCGCTGCTCAGTCACTGCCGGTGGCCAAGGACCTGAAGCTGCTGGACAAGATGGAAGAGAAAGTGAACCTGAACGGTGGCGCCATCGCCCTGGGTCACCCACTGGGTTGCTCCGGTGCGCGTATCACCGGCACCCTGCTGAACGTCATGGAATGGAAAGATGGCCAACTGGGTCTCGCCACCATGTGTATCGGCCTGGGTCAGGGTATCGCTACCGTCATTGAACGTGTATAAAGCCTGACACCGCCGCCTGACGCCGGACTCGTTCCGGCCTCAGGCGCGGATGCCAATTTCCGGCCCCGCCTCACAAGGGCAGGACTGGGAACCAAAAACCCCGGCTTATCCGCCGGGGTTTTTCTTTTGGGGATGTGTAGAATAAGCAAAAAAAACCATCACCACCGCATGAAATACGTCATCACTACCCTCTTTACCGCCCTTCTCGCGTTACCGGCGTTCGCCGGAGAGATTGACCTTTCCCAAACGGAAAAGGATATTCAGTTGATACGGACAAACCTGCAGCCGAATGCAAGCAACCGCACTCTGAGTAGCGTTGACGTACTGATGCGTAAAACAGTGGAAGATTTGGGCTGGCTACTCTCACAGGGCGAGCCCGATCACAGCACCAAAGAAGAGGCCCAAGCCCTTTGGGATAAGCTTGCAACGATATTAAACAACGCGCACACCGAGGTTAAAAAAGTCCCTTCAGATGATGATCAGCAGGCCTTGATCCGGGCTCAGATAGACAAAAAGGGGATGGCGTTAAACTATTTTTACCAGCATGAGCTCCGGTCAAACCCGATGCTGGGCGGCAGGATTGTGGTGGAACTGAACTTCATGCCAACGGGCTATCTTGAAGATATTGAAATCAAATCAGCCGATGAAGGTCTGGAAAGATTGGCAATCAGGATACTGCCCTTACTCAGAACGGTCAGAATCAAACCGCAGGAAGCATCACAAAAAATCGAGTACAAATTGAGTTTTTCCCGAGCACGCAGCAAACCCTACTCGAGTTGAATACAAGCAGGCATCCCTACGGGCTATTTTGAAAAGGGAAAGCCTTGCCTTGGAGATCTCAGCTCTCGGTCATACTGTTCGGGGCAATCTCCCGAAATGAAGACGCCGCCAGGTACTGTTTCAGTGCCGACGCATATAGTCGCTTGAAGCCAGACCGGTGCTGGTGACTCAGAAAAAAGGTGTTCCTGATATCCCATGCCTGCGAAAAACGTGATTCAGGATCGTTCGCGGCAGGCGGGTACACATAGCCAGCCTCGTTATAAACCGTTAACTCTCCCAGCCACAATGCTTCACCATCAAAAATAAAATCCACTCGGAGTTGATCGAACTCAGCGCCAAGCTGTTTGGCCAAAGCAACAGCTTCTTCCACTTTGTTCGGCAATGCCTTTCCTGGATTAGGGGGGCCGACACGCCCCTGTTCTGTGCTGAGCTTCATGGTGCCATCGGCTGCAACATTCCAACAATTTGCCCACTTCCCGTTAAAACGATCGCCGATGTGATGCAAGCGGACAACATCTGAACCATGGGTAAAAACCTTTATCTCCTCCAGCTCACCAAACTGCGGAGTAATCTCATCCTCAATAAAAATTTTTCGTTCTACACGTGAATACGCCCACTCGCGATGCGCCTTTCCGTGATCGTAGGCCAACCAGCTCTGTATCGTAGACTCGATTTTTTCGTCGGAAAAACGGTTATCCCTTAGGAAAAGATTCGTCTCGCTGCCATGATTGGCCTTCATAAGTGCAGCCCCTTTCAGCAAACCCCGGGGAATGGATTCAGCGGAATCTCCAACCCACCGCACCGATGCCATTTTCAGACGCTCTGGCACTCTCGCCTCTACCCACTCCTTACAAGCCAACTTATCGGAAAGGATGACAAAACGTGGGTCATGATCGAAAAGTTTCCTCCAGAGAAACTTGTCATTCACCGTTTGAGGACAAAACATGTTAGGCAAGAAGCCAGTCCGGCGAATAAAGTACAGCACCATTTTGGGATGTCTAATCCACAAAAAACACTCCAGCACTGCCTTGATCAGGCGCAATCTCAATGCCACAGGTTATTTTCTCCAACGCATGAAAGAGAGAGGCAGAGGGGCATGCACACCACTGGTTTGCACCATCTGTCGGCAACAGCAGAGTGAGAAAAATCGCCCAGAGTTCTTTCCCCTTGTCCTGAATTCACCACAGCCATCCCGCCCAGGCTGCTTTGTACTGGTTATCAGTTCCAAGTGTACATAGATCACAAACGCAAATAAATGATCAAAAATCAACCAACCATAGACAAACTGCTTTCCAAGTTGGGACACCCATAAATTTATTTCCCCAGCTTTATCCAAGAGCCCAGGACGAATACTGCCCGGCAATCCAACGCCGCCCCGTCGCCTCCGCAAAGGCCTTCACCTTCACTATCGGTCCCACCGCCAGCGGCGTTCTCCGCTTCCGGGGCCCCATGTGCGTCACCCAGGCGCGCGCATCAATACCCATGCGCTCAAGAATATTCGCCGCAGCGCTATCGATGGCCCCACGTTTGTCTTCACGCATGACCCTGCCTGTGGCATCGACCAACACCAGATAATCCATCAAACGCATAGGGCATACAGTGGCGTCGTCATCCGTTTGGATATGTTCTGCATCCACCATGGGTAACAGCGCTGGGAGCTTGTCAGTGGATGGCAGATTCAGGACAGCGCGGCTTCGCTGCTGGAGAGAGGTGAAATCGGAAGCTTCGGGTGTCGCAGCCATGCCGGCACGAACAGGGTTAAGGTCCACATATGCCATACAGCCCACCACGGCTTTCTCGTCCAGCAGCGCCTGGCTTTTGTAGCGACCTTCCCAGAAGCGGCCCTTGCAGCCGTCTTCTTCGTTGGCTCGCCGGGCCAGATGTTCGTTCAGACAGCGCATGAACCAGCCAAGGTCATATAACCGACAGCGCCATTGCTCCACGATTTCCAGGGCTTTCAAGGTTTCGGCTTCGCAGGTCTCGTCCCTTAGCCATCGCTTTACCAGCGGCGGCCCAGAAAACAGCCGCATCCACTGTGCCGCCACCTCCCGACAAGACCAACCTTGCGCCCTGCCCTGATCTACCCTCAACACCACATGGTAGTGATTGGACATCACCGCATAGGCACACAGATCAATCGCAAATACCTCAACCAGCGTCGCCAGGCGCTCCACCACCCATTGCCTGCGATGCTCATAATCCTGGCCAGAGTAATGATCCCACCCACACAAGAAAGCCCTGCGCACACAACGGCAAATACAGTGGTAATACGGCGTTTCCTCAAGGGAAACCTGCTGATAACGCGCTCGTGTCATGGTCGCCTCCATGCTGATCCATGACCCAAACCATACTGTCCTTATGGACAGACCTCCATCAGCGAACACCGATTAGATCTGTAGGAAATCTGGCATTTCCTGGGTGTCCTTTTTTCTTTTTTCTTTTCAATTGATGGGTGTCCTGTTGTGCTGTTGTGGCACACATCTCTGGTTTTCACTCAGGCTCAGGAAGGAAACACCATCACATCATCGCCCTCCTGCCATACCGGCAGCTTGACCATGGTTTGAAGAAATAGAGGGTGCTCCAGCCAGTGCTGTAACCACCGCTGCAGATTCGGGTAAGGCAGCAGGCTAAACACATCACGATCTACATGGGCGAATTGGCGAACAAACGGCATGATGCCAATATCCGCTATGCTCGGCGCTTCCCCAAGCAGGTAGGCGCTTTTCTCCAGCAACGATTCCAGGACCTGAAGAAAGGCCTCCCCTCGTTGCCGATACTCGGTCTGGGTCATCTCGACATGGCGGTCGGCGTATTTATAGCGATCCAGCCAATACTTGAACTCATTATCGTTTTGCTCAATCAGGTCATTCGCCTGAGGCACGATCGTTGCGTCCAACAGCCCCTGTGGATCCTGCTGCTCCAGCGCCCACACCATGATGTCCCGGCTTTCTTCAATGACAGCACCATCGGCAAGCTGCAAAACCGGCACGGTTCCCTTAGGGCTTATCGCCAGCATTTGCGCAGGCTTGTTTTTCAGGGTCACTTCCCGCAGCTCTACCTTCAAACCCGCAAACAAAATGCCCAGCCGGGCGCGCATGGCATAGGGGCAGCGGCGAAAGGAATACAGGCAATCTAACGAGGTCGTCATAGCGATTTTTCACAACTGAAACAGGGGTGGATTGATGCAACGGGAAACCGGCAGTCTGCTCACCACCAAAAGGGTTATCGATAAGCTCAACGCAAAAGGTGCGCAGAAGGAAAGGATACTATTGAACCAGCGCCCCGTCCCGGAACACTCCATTCATCGTCATTGGATGGGTGTCCTTATCTTTTTGTTATCTTTTTTTCCTTTTCTTTTTTATCCAGTCCCACAGCTTTGGAGAAACAATGGGGTCAGGTCTCCCATTTCCCATTTATCCGAAATCTAACCTCATATGGGAATTCAAGATTCCTGACCAACAAGGAAACTACAAGGCAATGCCCGAGCAAACATGAGAAATATTCGACCTATTGGTCATGATGTCATCGCACTTGGAGTTAGTGCAGGCAATCTTTTGTGCTTTTGCCTCTGGAGACAAATCTCTGGTCGCAATATCAAACATTCGAATGGCAGAATCCAGATATTCACACTTCTCCGTCGAATTAGTTCTGATCTCGTCTAGCTTCGTTTCCAGATCATCCCGGTTAATTAATACTCGATCGTATTTTTCCTGCAGCATCTCTATATAGGCGCTGTTTTGCTTCATATTGGTTGTTTTGGCCTGCTCCTCCGAAACCTTCTCAGGGAAAGCGCCGATCAGAAATTGATTGAGAGGTCTGATGTCCGTCTGCCAGAATCCATCCCAATTCCATAAAAAGGTGAACGAAATCCCCCCCAGCAAAATCCATTCAAACACCTTGGTCATAAACGATCGATGTTCTACAGCGTGCGCAGAATTTGAAGGCTGTATTGATGGCGATTCTGAATTTTCGGCTTTCACACTTACTTCCTTAAAGTTTCAAAGATAAACAGATTACAACAGAGGCCTGGCCTCCCGTTTCCCACCGCACTCTCACTAAATCTCATACCCATCCTCATCCCCCCTCTCCTGGGCAACCGCCCCACCACAACTGGACAGCGCCAGGACAATGGGGTCAGGTCTTGCCCCGTGCCACAACTCAACTACCCACCACACCTTCCCACAAACCAATTTCCTCCACTCCCAGTCAACAACAACTGCTGCCTTGCCCTTGTCATCCCCACATACAGCAGTCTTACCTCGCTCTCCAGATTCTCCTCCTCATCCTTCAATCCCCCCAACCCCGCCAACACCACGGTGTCGAACTCCAGCCCCTTACTACTTTGCCGGGTGAGTAACGCAATCCGGTCAGCATTGGCGTCGTAGGCTTTTTTGCTGGCGTTGTCTTTCAGCCAAGCATGGGGAATGTTTTCCCGTTTGAGGGCCCTTTGCAGGGTCTCGGCCTGCCAGTTGTAACCGTAGATCACGGCGATGTTGTTAAGCAGCTGGCCGTTCTGGTGCCATTTGCGAATGCACCGCGCGATGTAGTGGGCTTCGTCGTTGAAGGTATCGAACTTGCGGAATGCCGGGGCCGGACCGCTGGTGCCGGCCATTTCCGGGGCAATCAGGGGAATGTGGTCGTCGTCGGCGTCATGCGCTTGCAGGAAGTCCTTGGCGAAATCGTAGGCGTAGCTGAGGATCTCGCGGGTGTTGCGGTAATTCAGTTTCAGAATGGTGGTACGCCCACGAGCCTGTATGCCGGCGCTGGACAGGGGGAATTTGAGACTTCGCTTCTTGTAGATGGACTGAGCATCGTCATAAAGCAGCAGCAGGGAGTTGGTGTCCGGGTCGATCATCTGCACGATCAGGGCCAACCAGTCCTGCTCGAAATCGTGGCCTTCGTCGATCATGACCGCGCTGTATTGGGCACGGGGGATCTGCCCCTTGTCCACGGCCCGAATCACCGTCTCCACTTGCCGTTCCCATGGTTGCAACTCTGGCGTGGCGGGGATCAGATCCACGTTGTAGGTTTGCAATTGCCGACCACACCATTCATGGAAGTGGTGCACCTGCACTTTCTCTTCGATACCCTTTTCGGCAATAAAGCTGCGCAGCCGGGCGGCCAGGGTAATGTTGAAACACAGCACCAGAATCGGTTTGGTCACGGCCTGGGCCAGGTGCAGGCAGCGGTAGCCGAGGATCAGCGTCTTGCCGGACCCTGCCACACCATGGATGACCCGGTGACCCTCGCCCATGCTGCGGGCCAGTTGTTCCTGCTGCAGGTCCATGACGCGGACGATATCGGGGATAGCGTTGTAGCCGGGTTGGCGCTCCGCCATGGCTCCATTGCCTGTGTTATTGCCCCGCCCTTGCATGCTGCCCTGCTCGCTTTCTTCATCAGCCTCATCGTCTTCATCAAACAACCCCTGCTGAGGCGCGTTGATGCGGATTTCCGGAAACAGGTTCCAGCGGATGCGATCAATCTGCGGCAGGCTGAGTTTGTCGCCGAAGGTGTAATCGAACATGGCCCACAGCTGTTCCTGGAAGACTTCCGGGTCGGCGGTGGCGGTCATTTCATCCCGGCAGATCAGCCGGTGTGGCGGCAGCACCAGTTCCTGGTGCTCTTCACTGATGGCCTCATTCCATTGCTTGCGGGTGATATTGGGAAACACCACCCCATAACCCCACGGGAAACAGAGCTTGCCTTGGTGCTGTGCCGACGTTTGCTGCAGATGCTCATCGCGCTGCAGTTTCTTGATGGCAGTGAGCGCACATTGGCGAGCTTGCTGCAGGGGATTGGTGACAGTCTTCAGACCATCGGGAGTAAAGATCTCCACATCGCGCGGGGTGATCTTTTTGAGGGTATCCAGCTTCCAATCCTTCACCTCCAAAAACAGCAAGCCACGACCGGGATGAAGAATGATGTAATCGGGGTAGCGTCGGTTGCGCCCCACCGGGGTGTCATACCAGACGGTGTAATCATCCTCCAGCAGCGTTTCCAGCCGCTGCCCCAGGCGGCGCTCGCCCGCGGTCATGCCGCGCAGGGTGCTGATATTGGGGATGACGGTGGCCATGGCAGATCAGCCTCGCTCTCTCACAAGAGACGCACTGCCAATGCGGCACGCAAGAGCATTGCGGCTCACCGCTGTGGCGCCAGCAAGGCAACCATGTGGACAGGGTCTGCCAGGCATCCTTTCCCCTCTTGTTCGATCACCTCGCCTTCCTGGCGGGCTGATTGTTATTGGTTATGCATTCCGTGATGCAGTTCCGAATGTACACAATCTTCGAGCGCAAATAAATGAATACGCTTCAGAGGTTTGTTTAGGGTTGAGGATTCGCGGCTCGAGCGCCGCTCCTGCCGGGGTTGAGGCTTACCTGAAGGGGGGTCATGCTTCCGAGCCTTGGCGAGGAGAGTGCGTTGCCGTTGGCAATGGCCCCCGCTGCGCGGGGATCGCCATGCGAGCATGGACTCCTAAGGGGGGGGGGGGGGACCG
>NZ_AXBZ01000041.1:0-40779 GCF_000475295.1 Alcanivorax sp. P2S70 | reverse complement strand
TTCACTGTTCACTGTTCACTGCCCGCTCGCATCCAGAGAGTCTATTTTCCAGTTGCCGTCATACACCCAGTGGCTGTCGACTTGATAGCTATCGCCATTTTCCGGTAAGAGATTGCGCCCACCCCAGACGATGGCGGTGAAGCGGACCCGGGCGGTTTTACGGGAGACTGGATCCACTTCGATGCGGATGCCGGCCAGCGTGACCTGTCGTTTGGGGTAGCGGAAAAATGCCGCTATCAGGGTTCGCTGCAGCTCCTTGCGATTCATGGGGTGCCCGCGGCTGACGTTGGCGTTGTCGGTCAGGCGGTCCATGATGGTGCCGGTGTCGCCGTCTTCAATGGCCTGTTCCAGTTCGTCGAGTGCGTGACGGATGGCCTCTTCCGGCGGTGACTGGCTACAACCGGCAATCATCAGTTGCAGCACCAAAAGCAGCAGGTATGCTGGAATTTTTCTGACTGGCAGTCCTGTGCCCATGGCGTTGTTTCCCCCTATTGAATGTTATCGGCAAGGCCATTTTTCCGTTGGCCAAGGCCACCAGTTGTACCTTGAAGAGAGCGGTAATCGCGACGGCATACCGGTCGTGGTGCTACATGGCGGTCCCGGTGGAGGCTGCTCTCCCGTGCTGCGGCGCTTCTTCGACCCGCAGCGGTTTCGCATCATTGTGTTTGATCAGCGAGGCGCAGGGCAAAGCCGACCGCTTGCCAGCATCCATGACAATACCACAGCAGATCTGGTGACAGATCTGGAATCTATCCGGGCGCATCTGGGGCTGGATCAGTGGATGGTCTTTGGCGGTTCATGGGGCGCTACGCTGGCGCTGGCGTATCTGGCAGAACATCCTCAGCGTGTCTCGGGCATGGTGTTGCGTGGTGTTTTTCTCTGCCGGCAACAGGACAGGGACTGGCTATACACAGAGGGCGGCGCCGCCCGGCTCTTTCCACAGGCCTGGCAGCGATTGTTGGCGGCGGCCCCGGAAGGAGAGGGTGGCCTTCTTGAGCGATATCGTCGTGGGCTCGAGACTCCCAAGGCGCGTCACTACGCTCGAGCCTGGTGTAACTGGGAGGCGACGCTGGCGTTGATGCCAACCCTGGCGGACGGGGCTGGCAGTGATGATGAGCTATGTATGGCAACGCAGGAAATCCACTATTTCCTGCATCAGGGGTTCTTGCCGTCTCCCCTGCTTGAGCGATGTGCGGGTAGCCAGGTTCCCACGGAAATCATTCAGGGTGATCGGGATTTTGTGTGCCCGGCGGATCAGGCTCTGGCGTTACACAAGGTGCTCCCCAACAGCGTACTTCACTGGGTTGAGGGCGGTTCTCACTCGTCGTCGCACCCCGCGATTGCCGAAGCGCTTGTGCAGGCCGTACGGCGGATGGAAACAAGGATAAGCGTGTGAAGGTATTGATGCAGCGGGTGCAGTCCGCCAGCGTGCAAGTGGACGGGCAGACCGTAGGGGCGATTGGCCACGGCCTGCTGTTGCTGGTCGGGATTGAGAAGCATGACGATGAAGCGCTGGTGGCAAAAATGGCGAAGAGAGTGGTTGGCTATCGGGTGTTTTCCGATGACGACGGAAAAATGAACCTGGACCTGCGCGATGTACAGGGCAGCGTGCTGGCGGTATCACAGTTCACCTTGGCTGCTGATACCCGCAAGGGGCGGCGTCCCAGCTTTAGTGGCGCTGCCGCGCCGGATGACGGGCGCAGGCTTTATGAGCACAGTGTAACTTGTCTGCGAGGGCTCGGGGTGCCGGTGGAAACTGGAGTGTTTGCTGCCGATATGAAGGTTTCACTGGTCAATGATGGGCCCGTGACCTTTATGCTCGAGTTGTGATGAATTTGGAATAAGCTTATTGCAAAGCCGTTGCCCTTGTTTATGATGAGTTGAGTTGCCTTGTAAAGGGGTGACGGGGAGAGCACCGCGAAGGGCACATTGGCTGTTTGCGGACAGCAGTGGTTGCTTGGCTGCATCCCCAGGGATGATTAATAAAAACTTGGAGGAATTCAGGATGAAAAAGACGCTGATTGCTGCCGCCATGTTGGGCGCATCAACTTCCGCCATGGCTGTTGCACCCGGTGGCCCGGGTTGTGGCTGGGGCAATATGCTCTTCGAAGGCCAGTCTGGTATGCCGATGCATCTGCTGGCAACCCTGGTGAACGGCACCACCGGTAACGCTACTTTTGGTATGACCACCGGTACCAATGGTTGTGACACCAGCGGCGCCCTGACCTACAGCGGCCAAAGCCTGCTGGGTATGACCGGTGTGATGGAAGAAGTTGCACAGGATATGGCCACTGGTGAAGGCGAAGCGCTGACCGCACTGTCTGTATCCATGGGCATTGAAGCGTCTGACCGTGCGCATTTCAACACGGTAATGCACGAAAACTTCGCTGCCATCTTCCCGCATCAGGACGTGACCGCCAAGCAGGTTATGGCCAGCATTAATGATGTGATGAAGAAAGATCAGAATCTGTCCAAGTACACTGTATAAGTACCCGGACAGGTGATCGCAGGCCCCGCCCATGGCGGGGCTTTTGTTTTATTGGGGAACGTGATTTCGTTTGACCCGCCTGATGGATTTTCCCATGCGCACTGGATTGCTGTGTGTGCTGCTGTGCTGGGCAGCAGTTTCTGTGGCGGTCACGCCACCCCGACCTGATGTTTCCATGGATGCCCTGGCGGCCAGTGACCGCTGGCAAGCGCTGTTGCACATCAATCCGGGGGCAACGCTACGCGACCGTCACCGCAGCTATGTGGATGATGATAACTTCTTCCTGTCGGAAACGGGCAAGGAGGATCCGCTTGCCGAGCTGCTGGCGACCCATGAGGCATTGCAGTCGCCCGGCGCGCAAGCTCGTTGCCGCTTTCCGGCCCGGTACCGTTTTCTGGCGCAGTCGCTGGGTTGGGAGCAGGCTGGCGCGTTTGATCATTGCGCGCAGTACCGTGAATGGCGGGCAGCGGTTACCGCTAGCCGAGCGGTATTGGTCTTTCCTGCCGCTTACCTGAATAGCCCCTCTTCCATGTTTGGTCATACGCTGCTGAGGCTGGACCAGGGCGAGGACTCGGCCGTCTGGTTATCCTGGGCGGTAAATTTTGGTGCCGTGTCCACGGCCCAGGACAATTCATTCTTCTATATTTATCGTGGGCTCGCCGGAGGGTATCCCGGGCGTTTTGCGCTGGTGCCCTATGTCCAGAAGATCCAGGAATACTCTCACATGGAAAATCGCGATATGTGGGAATACACCCTGGACCTGGACCAGCAGGAGCTCGACTGGTTGATTGAGCACCTTTGGGAGCTCAAGGATATCAATTTCGACTATTACTTTTTCGACGAGAATTGTTCGTTCCGGTTGCTGGAGTTGGTTGAGGTGGCCCGCCCTGGCTCGCAATTGCTCACGGAGCTGCGCTTTGCCGAAGTGCCGGTCAATACCGTGCGGGCACTGGATGACCGCGGCATCATCCGTGAGCGCCACTACCGGCCGTCCAAGGCGGTAGAGCTCAATAATTTGCGTGAGCAACTCAATGGTAATCAGCAGGCCCTGGCACGACGACTCGCCGATGATCCGTCGCTGCTGACCAGTGACGCCTTTCTGGCCGAGTCGGCATCGGACCGGGCGATCATGGCGTCGGTGGCTTACCGCTATTTGCGACTCAAATACCGAAAGGAAGAGCGTACCGATGCGGTGGCCAAGGACTCCTTTGCATTGCTCACGGCCATGAACCAGCTGCCGCCGGTAGCCGTGCCGGAGACCCTCGATCCGGAGCCGCCAGAAAAGGGCCATGGCACCCAGATGCTGGCGATCAGCGGCGGCCAGCGTGAAGGGAATCAGGATTTTGGCGAGCTCAGTTATCGCCTGACCTACCATGACTTGCTGGATAATCCTTATGGGTTTTTGCGTGGAGCAGAAATCGAAGGGTTGGATCTCACATTGCGCAGTACGGAATCAGGGGATGCCAAGCTGGAAGACCTGCAAGTGGTGAGTATTCGTTCGCTGGCCCCACGGAATCGGTTCATTCAGCCATTGAGCTGGTACGTGGACGGCGGTCTGGAGCGCGCCTGGGCTGGACGCAGGCGGTTGGTGCGTTATCTGCAAGGGGGGGCAGGAGGAAGCTGGCAGTGGGGGAATTGGCAGCCGTATCTGTTAACCAGCCTGCGGATGGAGAATAATAGCGAGTTCGACACCTTTGTGACCCCGGGGGCCGGGCTGGATGCAGGCATCCTGTATCGGCGGGGACGCTGGCAATGGCAGGCGGGCAGTGTCGGGCATTATTTCACCAACGATTTCTATCGCTATACCTCGCAACTGGCCGTGCAATGGGCGGTGACCCGTCAGCACGGTGTGCGTGCCTCTCTTGAACGTGAAGGCTGGCGAGGGGATGGCGATAACGAGTTTAAACTGCAATGGCGATGGTACTTCGACTGATAGCGCTGGGCTGGCTGCTTACCCTGATGGCAGGCTGCTCCAAACTGTATTTCTACCCCATGAAGCCCTGGGTGCAGAACCCGGAAAATCAGGGCCTGGCCTACGAGGATATTGTGCTGTTGCACCCTCGTGGCATGCGTATTCATGGCTGGTGGCTGCCTGCCCAGGAGGCTGCCGGAGTGAAGGGGACCGTCTATTTTCTGCACGGCAATGCCCAGAATATTTCGACTCATCTGGCCAATGTGCAGTGGTTGCCGGCACGGGGCTATAACGTTTTTCTGATCGACTACCGGGGTTACGGCCTCTCTGAAGGCAAACCAAGACTGCCAGAGGTCTATGACGACGTGCAGCTGGGGCTGGATTGGTTGCGGAGCGTGCACGACGACGCGGGGCCCTTGATTGTTTTCGGGCAAAGCCTGGGGGGCGCCATGGCGGCAACGGTGCTGGGTGAAGAGGAAAATGCCGGTGCGGCGGACTGTGTGGTGCTGGAGGCCGCGTTTGCCAGTTACCGGGATATCACTGATGACGTGATGAAGAAAAGCTGGCTGTTATGGCCGTTGCGCTGGATGGTGGTGCCCGGTATGCCTGCGCGTGAGCAGGATCCGGAGAACCGGATTGCCGGCATCGCGCCAACCCCGTTGCTGATACTGCATAGTGACGAGGATGAAGTGGTCCCTTATAGCCATGGAGAGCGGTTGTATGCCGCCGCTCAGGCGCCCAAGACCTTCCAGCCTCTGCATGGGGGGCACACCCAGAGTACCCGGGATCCGGACGTGCAGGACCGGCTGGTGGATTTCATGGAAACCTCTGGGTGTTCAGCCCGGGCTCCAGAACCGGTCAGCGACAAGCCTGCCCCACCGCCAATCCAGGGGCCAATCGTGCCCCCGCCGTCCCCGGACACCGGGAATGGGGCTTATCGGTTCTAGCAGGCTGTTGAACAGCCCCTTGCTGAAGGGGCGAGGCGTCTTGGCGACAGCGACAGGGGCGCAAGGAGGATGAGGGCCTTCTTGCGCCCGCCGCAGGCTGTTACTGATTCAGGCGGGTCTCAATCAGCTGATCAACGACGCCGGGGTCTGCCAGGGTGGAGGTATCCCCCAGGCTGTCCAGTTCATCAGCGGCAATCTTGCGCAGAATGCGTCGCATGATTTTGCCTGAGCGGGTTTTGGGCAGGCCTGGTGCAAAGTGGATCAGGTCCGGTTTGGCGATGGGGCCGATTTCCTGAGTGACCAGATCACGCAGCGCCTGTACCAGCTCATCACTGCCTTCCTTGCCGGCCATCAGCGAGACATAGGCATAGATGCCCTGACCCTTCACGTCGTGCTGGTAGCCCACCACGGCGGCTTCAGAAATGCTCGGGTGCAGCACCAGTGCCGACTCGATTTCCGCTGTGCCCAGACGGTGGCCGGAGACGTTCAGGACGTCGTCCACCCGGCCGGTAATCCAGTAGTAACCATCCTCGTCACGGCGGGCGCCGTCGCCAGTGAAGTAATAGCCTTTGTAGGTGCTGAAATAGGTATCGATCATGCGCTGGTGATCACCGTAAACCGTGCGGATCTGGCTTGGCCAGCTGGAGCGAATGGCCAGATTGCCGGAGGTGGCTCCCTCCAGCTCGTTGCCGTCGGGATCCATCAGTACCGGTTCAATACCGAACATGGGCAAGGTGGCAGAGCCTGCTTTCAGGTCCACAGCACCGGGCAACGGGGCGATCATGATGGCGCCGGTTTCGGTTTGCCACCAGGTGTCGACGATCGGGCAGCGCGATTCCCCCACGACCTTGTAGTACCACTCCCAGGCCTCGGGGTTGATGGGTTCACCTACGGTACCGAGCAGTTTCAGGCTGGCACGGGAGGTTTGTGTTACCGGTGCATCGCCCAGCCCCATGAGGGCGCGAATGGCGGTGGGGGCGGTGTAGAAGATGTTGACCTTGTGCTTGTCCACCACCTGCCAGCAACGTGAGGCATCCGGGTAGGTGGGTACCCCTTCGAACATCACGGTGGTGGCGCCGTTGGCCAGTGGGCCATAAACGATATAGCTATGGCCGGTAATCCAGCCCACATCGGCGGTGCACCAGTAGATGTCACCTTCCTTGTAGTCGAAGACGTACTTGTGAGTCAGTGCCGCATTGAGCAGGTAGCCGGCAGAGGTATGCAGCACACCTTTGGGTTTGCCGGTGGAGCCGGAGGTGTACAGGGTGAACAGCGGATCTTCTGCAGCGACCCATTCCGGTTCGCAGTCTGCCGAAGCATCGCCGATGGCGTCGTGGTACCAGACATCGCGAGCCTCCTGCCAGGCCACATCGCCGCCAGTGCGTTTCACGGTCACACAGGTGTGGACGCTGTCGATACCGTCCATGGCCTTGTCCGCATTGACCTTGAGGGGCACGATCTTGCCGCCGCGAACGCCTTCATCGGCGGTGATGACGGCGCAGGCGCCTGCATCAATGATGCGATCTTTCAGCGCTTCGGGAGAGAAGCCGCCAAACACAACTGAGTGGATGGCGCCGATACGGGCGCAGGCCAGCATGGCATAGGCGGCTTCGGGGATCATGGGCATGTAGATTACGACCCGGTCGCCTTTTTTGACGCCGCGCTGTTTGAGGACATTGCCGAACTTGCTGACTTCCTCGAACAGCTGCTGATAGGTGATGTGCTTGTCCTGGTCGGGCTCGTCGCCCTCCCAGATGATCGCGGTCTGGTTGGCCCGCTCGGGCAAATGACGGTCGACGCAGTTATAGCAGACATTCAGGGTCGCGCCCTGAAACCAGGCCGCGCGGCCCTCTGTGAAGTCCCAGTCACTGACCTTGTCCCAGGGGGTTTTCCAGTCCAGAAACTGATTGGCACGGTCTGCCCAGAAGGTCTCCGGGTCATTGATGGACTGTTGGTACCAGGCATCATATTGCTCGCGGGTCATCAGGGTCTGGGCTTTGAAATCGTCTGGAACAGGGTGAACGATGGGCTTGGACATCAGGGCCTCCTTGGAATACTGCCTGTAGAGAGCCGCGTACACCGCTCTCCGTTTTTCCTTCATTATTGTGGCTCGTTCCGCCTACGGGTATTCCACCATGGTCGTAGGGGAATCGGCGTGCCCCAAGAGTAAACAATGCGTAGAGGAATGGCCAAGTAGAAGAGCCGTGAATAGTGAATAGTTAACAGTGAATCGCGGGTTAGAGGGGCGGGGGGCTGTGCTTTGGGTGGGCACGAATCAGAGCTGGGGTGAAGCTGCTTTGGGGGCCTGTTGCCACGTAACGACATAAAAAAAACGCCGGCATGAGCCGGCGTTTCAGAATCCTGGCAGTAACGGATCGGGTATCAGGCAACCTGTACCGGGATCGCGTTGCTGGTGCCCTTAACTGCGTTGCCTTCATCCATGTAAATAAGGCTGGGCTTGAAGTTGACCAGTTCGGCGCTGGAGTAGCTGGCATAGGCGCAGATGATCACGCGGTCGCCGGGCTGGGCCTTATGGGCGGCAGCACCATTTACCGAAATGATCTTGGAACCGGCTTCGCCACGGATCGCGTAAGTTTCAAAACGCTCGCCGTTGTCGATGTTATAAATCTGGATTTGTTCGTACTCCAGGATACCAGCCATGTCCATCAGATCACCATCGATGGCGCAGGAGCCTTCGTACTCGAGTTCCGCGTGGGTGACACGAGCCTGATGGAGTTTTGCTTTCAGCATGGTGCACTGCATGTTGGTTACCTCTCACACTACCTGAAGCCTGCGATATACGTTGTTTCTACCAAGCAGGCGCTTCAAGGGGCCCGAAGTATGCACGAATCACTGGTTGTCTACAACGGCCAGTGAGACATTGTCTATCAATCGCGTTTGCCCCAGTTTGGCGGCTACGGCAATCACCAGATCGGTGTCGTTTTCGGCTGCGGGAGCGAGGCTTCGGGCGTTGGAAATGGTCAGGTAATCCACCGCAAATCCGGCTTCGTTCAAGGCATCTGAAAAGCGCGCCTCCAGGCTCCGGTAGTCGCGCTCGCCGGCCTCGACGGCCTGCTGGATCTGTTGCAGGTTGGCGTAGAGCTGCGGGGCAAGTTTGCGCTCACTTTCGCTGAGAAAGCCGTTGCGCGAGCTGCGCGCCAGGCCGTCTTCTTCGCGGCTGGTCGGCGCCCCGACAATTTTGACCGGAAACAGCAGCTCTTCGGTCATGCGGCGCAGGATGGCCAGCTGCTGAAAATCCTTTTCCCCGAAGACGGCGACATCCGGTTGGACGATATTGAACAGCCGCGACACGACTGTCGTCACGCCGCGAAAATGCCCTTCACGACTGGCGCCACACAGGTAGTCACCCAGGCCGTCTACGTCTACCCAGGTCTGGTTCTGGCCCAGCGGATACATTTCGTCGACGGAGGGGGCAAACAGCAAATCGGCTCCGGCATCGACCAGTGCGGCTGCATCGGCATCCAGCGTGCGCGGGTAGCGGTCGAAGTCTTCGTTAGGGCCAAACTGGGTCGGATTGACGAAGATCGAGACCACGACCACATCGCAGCGGGCCCGTGCTTCGCGCACCAGGCTGATGTGGCCATCATGGAGGTTGCCCATGGTGGGCACGAAGCCGACGGTGTGTCCCTTGCGGTGCCAGCCACGAACGTACTCACGAACCTGAGCGACAGAGTGAACAGTTTGCATCAGAAGCCCTCAGCAGTATGTTGGCGACAGCCGCCATGCCATTTGGCGTGATGGGGATGGTGCGCCGGGCCCGGGATGCCGGCCCCGGTCATGATCAGAAACAGTGCTCGTCGGCCGGGAAACTGACGTCCTTGACGGCCTTGTCATAGGCGGCAAAGGCGCCACGGATATCGCCAGCCTCGGCCATGAAGTTTTTCACAAAGCGGGCGGGTTTGCCGGGGCTGATGCCGAGCATATCGTGCATGACCAATACCTGGCCGTCGCATTCAGGCGCGGCGCCGATACCAATCACCGGTATGGCCACTTCCGCAGTGATGCGCGCGCTCAGTTCACGGGGGACGCATTCCAGCAGCAGCATGGCGGCGCCGGCTTGCTCCAGGGTGCGCGCCGCCTCCAGCATTTCCAGCGCGCTGGCGTCGTCCTTGCCCTGCACCCGGTAACCGCCCAGAGCATTTACTGCCTGCGGTGTCAGGCCCATGTGGGCGCAGACAGGGATGCCATTGCGGTTGAGAATGTCAATGCTGTCGGCCAGCCAGGCGCTGCCTTCCAGCTTGACCATGTTGGCGCCCGCCTGCATCAGGGCGGTGGAGGCTTCCAGGGCCCGTTCTACGGTGGCGGCGCCCATAAAGGGAACATCGGCAATCATCAGGCTGCCGCGATTGCCTCTGGCAACGCACTCGGTGTGGTAGGCCATTTGTTCCAGTGTCACCGGCACGGTGCTGGTTTGCCCCTGGATCACATTGCCCAGGGAGTCGCCCACCAGAATGGCGTCTACACCGGCTTCGGAAACCAGCTGGGCGAAACAGGCGTCGTAAGCGGTGAGAACGGAGAATTTTTCGCCGTCCTGCTTGCGTTTCTGCAGGGTACGAATGGTCACGGACATGGGAAACCTCCCAGGGAAATTCAGATGAAAGTTGAAAGTTTAAAGTTGAAACGCGGGCCTGTCTGTCGCTGCGTAAGGGTTGTGCCTGCGAGGCTGTCAAAAGTGTCGCGGGCAGTGCGTCATCAGTAAGCGACGTGCTGTTCCGCGCTTTTGAACTTTCAACGTTAAACTTTCAACTCAGCCAACCAGCGGCCGGGGGTTAAAATAGTGGCGCCCGGAACGGATGTCCAGCAGCTCGCTGACCAGTTGCTGATAATCCCGGTCGTGACTGACCAGATCAATCTCGGCGGCGTTGACAATCAGCAGTGGCGCGCGGTCATAGAAGTGGAAAAACTCGGTGTAGGCATTGCTCAGGCGGTCCAGATAGTCCCCCTGGATCCGCTGCTCGAAGTCATTGCCACGGCGGGTGATGCGTTGGCGCAGCACAGGGGACGGTGCCTGCAGGTAAATCACCAGATCCGGTTGCGGGGCATCGACAGTCAGATGGTCATCCACGTTCCGGTACAACTCGAACTCGTCCTCGTCCAGGGTGACCTGGGCAAACAGGCGGTTTTTGTCGATCAGGAAATCCGCGATGCGGGGGCCGGCAAACAGGTCCTGCTGCTGGATCTGGCGTAGCTGGTCGGCCCGCTGAAACAGGAAGAACAGTTCTGTCTGCAAGGCGTAGCGGGCCGGATCCTGATAAAAACGGGTCAGGAAGGGGTTGTCTTCCGCCTGCTCGAGAAGAAGGTCATAACCGAAGGTCATGGCAAGCCGTTTGGCCAGGCTGGTCTTGCCCGCGCCAATGGGGCCTTCCACGGCGATAAAGCGTGGCAGGCTGCCCACACGGCGGCGCTGTTCGATCCGTTCGTTCAGGGTTGTCTCATTCAATGAGTGCATCTCTGTCCAGTTCTGACATCGGGGTCACGGCCTGCTCGGCCACCTCTTCCAGAAAACTACTCAGTGCGGTGCCGTCCGGCAAGAGGGCGCCGGGGGCAATCTCCAGTAGTGGCTGCAGGACAAAGGCCCGACAAGTCATCTGTGGGTGGGGAACGTGCAGGTCAGGGGCGTCGATGTGCTGGCTGTCCAATAACAGGATATCCAGATCCAGCGTGCGCTCGCCCCAGTGCCGAAGCCGTTGGCGGCCAGCGGCCAGCTCCAGGGCCTGGAGGGTGTGAAGTAGCTGGTGGGGCGTGCCGTTGACCTGTAACCGGGCGACGGCATTGACGTAATCAGGTTGGTCCTGAGGGCCGATCGGGGCGCTGCGATAGAGCCGGGAGTGACTGAGCAGATCGATGCCGGGCAGCCGCTGCAGAGCATGCAGGGCGCTGATCAGCCGCTGTGCCGGCTGATCCAGATTGCTGCCAAGTCCGATAAATGCCTGCATGAAACCTGCCTGAAAGGGATTTTAACCTTCTGCCTTGGGCTTGCGAGGGCGGCGACGTCGACGGCGCTTGCCAGTGCCCCCCTGGTTACCCAGCTGGGTGATCATGTCGCGACGGCCGGTTTCGTCTTCTTCCTGGTAACGGGTCCACCAGTCGCCCAGACCCGGGTTTATCTCCCCTGCCTGCTCACGTAGCAGCAGGAAATCGTAGGCGGCCCGGAAGCGTGGATGCTCCATCAAAGCGTCGGCCCGGCGGCCTGCGCGTTTGTCCAGGCGGAATTGCAGTTCCCACATTTCCCGCATCACGGTGGAGAAACGGCGCGGGATGGCGGTGTGCTGAATCTGCTGATTGAGCGCACGGGTAGCGGCCTTGTGCAGGGCTTGTGCCGGCGGCAGACCGCTGGACAGGTAGCCTCCCAGGCGCTGCTGGATGACGGGCCACAGCAATACGGCATAGATAAAGGCCGGAGTGACGGGCTTGTCCGCTTCCAGGCGGCGATCGGTATTGTCCATGGCTGCGAGCAGCATGGTCTCCCAGATCTGGCCTTGCTCCCCTTCGAGGGCCTGTTGGGTTTCCGGGAACAGGAAGCGGAACAGGTTGAGCTGTTGCAGCTGCTCATAGGAGGCGCGGGCATGGCCGCTGAGGAATAGCTTGAGCACTTCATCAAACAGCCGGGCAGCCGGAACCTGCAGCAACAGCTCGGCGAGCTCGGGAATCGGATCGGCCGTGGCCGGATCGATATGGAAGTCCAACTTGGCGGCAAAGCGTGCGGCGCGCAGCATGCGGACCGGGTCCTCGCGGTAACGGGTCTGGGCATCGCCGATCAGGTGAATCACCTGATCGTTGATATCCTGCATGCTGCCGGTGAAATCATGCAGGCTGAAATCGGCAATGTTGTAGTACAGGGCGTTGATGGTGAAATCCCTGCGCAGGGCATCTTCCTCAATGCTGCCCCAGGTATTGTCACGCAGTACCAGCCCGGTTTCTTCATGGGCGTGATGCTGTTGTTTGTCCGGGTTGTCGTCAGTGTTCATGGCCCGGAAGGTTGAAACCTCAATGACCTCTCGGCCAAAACGGACATGCACAATCTGAAAGCGGCGGCCAATGATCCGGCTGCGCTTGAACAGGCGATTGACCTGTTCTGGTGTGGCATCGGTAGCCACGTCGAAATCCTTGGGCTCGCGGCCGCTAAGGATGTCACGCAGGCAGCCGCCGACAAGGAATGCTTCAAAGCCTGCTTTATGTAGCCCGTAGAGCACGTTGAGTGCGGCGCGGGACACTTGCTGACGGGAGATAGGGTGGTGGTCCCGGGGGATGATCTCCAAGGAAGGCAACGTTTCTTCTTGCGCTGAGGAACTTCCCCGTCGTCTTTGCGTCATAATGAAGAGTGCGATCAAGGCTACGGCGATGGTTGCGATGACGGTCGCCAATATAGACGGGCTGGTTAGCTGAGAAAGCATTAGGTGGCGTGCGACTCGTTAAAGGCTGTGAAGGGGCGATGGTAGCACTTTTTATCGCCAAGCGAGATGTTGCTGGCTTATACTCGGCAATTGGTGTGCGCCACAAAGTAAAAAGGAGCCACAACCGTAGTTGTGACTCCCATATTTTGCGCTGATTCTGTTGTTATTATTGTTTGTGTTGTTTTCTGCCTTGTCGCTGCAATCATCAGTTGCAGCAGCACTGCATTGGCTCGTGAAATTATTCTTCTTCTTTCTTGTTGTTATTGTTGAGCCGTTACGCCGTTGTTTTTGTTGTTTGCTGGCGTGGGATTCATAGTGCCCGTACGTCCCTGGCAATGCAACAAAGCAAAAAATCCATAAAAAACAGCTACATACGGAATTGTCTCAGAATTCCTCTTAAATCCCCCCTCACCTGAGTAACGAAGTTGTTACTCTCCTGAGTAGTGAGGTAACACTTGCTACTCAATTGCGGTAACAGGTCACGTTTTCACCCTGTCGGCACAGCTCACCCTGAAAATTTCTGTTTGGCAGTAGAGACCGGCGGCATGGAATCTCCGGTCAATGGATCGCTCTGGCTGAGTGGTCGCAGATGGGGGCTCAGCGGCGGCTTCCCGCCTTTTTTCTAGGAATTCCAAGGCGTTGGCGGCGTTCCCACAGGCTCTTGCGGCTGATGCCGAGTTTCTGGGCCAATTCCGTTTCGGTCATGCTGTCCTGGTTTTCCATGACGAAACGGGTGAAATAATCCTCCAGTGACAGGTCTTCACTGGGGTCCAGACTGGCGCGGCTGACGCGTTGAGGAGTGCGGTTGGGGTTCAGGCCCAGCTGCGCCGGGCCGATGCCGTCTTCCTCGCAGAGGATAATGGCCCGCTCTATGACATTCTCAAGCTCACGTACATTCCCTGGCCAACTGTAATTGTGCATGGCCTGGCGTGCGGCTGCGGTAAAGACGAGGTCTTGACGATTCAGCTTCTCACAGCCACGCGACAGTAACGCATCGGCCAGTGTATCGAGATCGTCCTGGCGTTCGCGAAGCGGGGGCAATGTCAGCTCCATGACATTCAGGCGGTAGTAGAGGTCCTGACGGAAATGGCCCTCTGCGACTCGGCTGGGCAGATCCAGCTGGCTGCTCACCAGAATGCGCACATCGACCTTGCGCGGTGCCAGGGACCCTTGGCGATGAATCTCGTGGTGGGTCATCAGTGTCAGCAGACGACTTTGGGCGTCGCTGGAGAGCTCTCCGATTTCATCCAGAAAAAGGGTGCCCCCGTCGGCTTCCTCTATGCGTCCGGCCGTGTCTTCATCGCCAAACAGTTCGGTCAATTGCAGGGTCTTGGGAAGGGCGGCGCACTGTACTGAGATCAGCGGCCCGTTGGCGCGTTCGCTCTGTTCATGCAGCGCGCGGGCAGTGAGTTCCTTGCCGGTGCCCGCCTCCCCCATAATCAGTACCGGCGTGTTGGTGGGGCCAACCCGGCCAATGCGATGTTTCAGTTCTTCCATGGCAGGGCTGTTGCCAACCATGTTGTTGACGGGGTAGCTGCGCTCCATATCCCTGCGAAGGGCGCGGTTGCCCCGGTTGAGGCGCCCCTCTTTTAGTACCCGATCCACGGCAATCAGCATTTCATCGTGATCAAAGGGTTTGGGGATATAGTCCACGGCGCCCTGGCGCATGGCATCCACGGCCGAGCGCAGGCTGGCGTAGCTGGTCATGATCAGTACCGGGGTATTGCCCGCGGCGTCAATCAGGGTAGTGCCGGGTTCACCGGGCAGCCGCAAGTCACTGATGATGAGATCAAACTGGTTCAGGTTATTGTCACGCGCTTGCTCGACAGAATCGGCTTCAGTCACTGAGTGGTCGTGGCGCTCGAGAAGTTTGCGCAACGCACCGCGAATCACTGGCTCGTCTTCAACAATAAGAATGTGACTCATGTTCTGCTTGTATCCTGTACTGACCGGTCGTCAGAAAAATTTAACCCTACAGTGCAGTGGCGTGAATCGGTAGCCGGATAATAAACCGGGTGCCCCCGGCGTCGCAGATCGGGCTTTCCACGCTGATGCTGCCAAAGTGCTCTTCGATAATACTGTAAACCAGCGCCAACCCAAGCCCGGTACCTCGCCCGGGGGCCTTGCTGGTGGCGAAGGGTTCGAACAGGGTGTCACGCATTCGATCAGGAATGCCGTGTCCCTGATCTTCGACGCGGACTTCCAGGTACGCCTCGGTCTCTTCGCAGTAAATGCTGATCGCTTGTTCTGGTGAACTGGCATCTGCGGCATTTCCCAGCAGGTTGATAAAGACCTGTAGCAGGCGTTGGGGATCCCCCTGGGCCCAGCCGTCACTCACACAGTGGTTGATAAACTGCTGCTGGCGGTGATCAGGATCAAGCAGCAGCAGTGAGATTGCCTCATCCACGGTGTCGCGAAGATTGACCGGGACATGGTGCACGCTTTGCTTGATGCTGCCGGAATGGCTGAACGTTACCAGGGATTCGACAATGCGGGTAATGCGCCGGGTCTGTTCGAGAATTTGCTGGCTGGTTTCCAGTTGCTCCTCGGCATCGCTTTCGCTGTCGAGATTCTGCGCCAAACAGGCGATCGCCGTGACCGGGTTGCCGATCTCGTGGGCGACCCCGGCGGCCAGGCGGCCGATGGAAGCCAGTCGCTCGTTATGGGCCAGATGCGCCTCCATATGACGCAGCTCCGTGATGTCCTCAATCACCAGCACCTGGCCGCCGGCTTGTTCGGCACTGCCAATGCCCATCACAGAGGACTTGTGCAGGCTCAGCCAGCGAGTCTGTCCTTGAACCTCCAGCGACAACTGCGGTTGGTGGGGGTTGTCGTCTCGGCTGAAACGGGTGAAAAACTCGCCCCAGGGTTCAACCAGATCTGAAAGACGGGACCCGATAGTGTCCGCGGCGCTGATGTTGGTGAGCGCTTCCATCGCTTGATTCCAGCCAATGATCTCATCGTCCGCCCCCAGCGAGATCACCCCCATGGGCAGTTCCAACAGGGTTTGCCGATGGAAGCGGCGCAGGCCGTCGAGCTCCGCCGCCAGCCCGGACAACCTGTCGCGATATTGTTCCAGTCGGGATTCAATGAACTGGATGTCCTCGCTGGAGCTTTGCTCTTCTTCGGGCAGGTAAGGGAGGTGGTCATCCATTAACTGATGCGAAACCGAGGGACCGAGCAGGCCTGATAGATTGGTCTCCAGTTGGTCGCGAAGACGACGCAGGGCGTAGGGGCGTGTTTCGGTGCGGGGAAGGCGCAGGTCGCGCAAGGCCATTTCCACTTCACGGGTGGCGGTGATCGGCCCCAGAGGTTGGCTCAGGGCATCAATGAAATCATCGACACTTTTCGCTTCCAGTTCCCAGCGATAGGGGCGGCGCAGGCTGTCCACGGCACAGGCTTCTGCGGCGTTTTTTTCTGCCCGGGACATGGGGGTGACGATGGAGACAATGGCATACACCAGGGCATTGGCGGTGACCGAGGCAATAGCCACGTGGTGCCACTGGTCGGGTCCGGTGTGGAAACGCATTCCCAGCAATTCCATCAGCTGGGAAAGCTGCCAGCTTGGGTAGGTGATCGGCAGCAGTAGCAGCAGCAACCAGCACAGGAAGCCGACGGTGAGTCCTGCAAACAGGCCGTTGCGGTTGCCGCTGGGCCAGAACAGCGCACCAATCAGTCCGGGGACGAACTGAAGGGTTGCCACGAACGACAATACCCCCAGCTCA
Organism: Alcanivorax sp. P2S70; assembly: GCF_000475295.1. Lineage (NCBI taxonomy): Bacteria > Pseudomonadati > Pseudomonadota > Gammaproteobacteria > Oceanospirillales > Alcanivoracaceae > Alcanivorax > Alcanivorax sp. P2S70. Next base: position 24,292 of record NZ_AXBZ01000041.1, on the reverse strand, counting down.
ACCAGGGTATGACCGGCCCCCGTAAATCGGTAAAAAAGGTAGGCCAGTGCCAGAATAGCGGCGATCAGAATGCGCCGTGTCCATAGCAGGTTGCGGTACAGGTTTTGTCCCTGATGTAGCGGGCTGGCGGGTAATACCAGATGATTGAGGCACATGCCTGATAGCGCCAGCGTGGCAACGATCAGCATGCCGCTGGCGCCAGCCAGTCCGGCCAGGTAGCCAAGCACAGCCCCGTGTCCGCCGGTTACCAGGCCAACCCCCAGCGCATAGTAGTCCGGGGAGGTGGGAGCGTTGCTGGCGGCGGCGGCCCAGAGGATTACCGGTACGCACAGGGCCATCACCAGAAACATTAGTGGCAGCGCCCAGCTGGCGGTAATCAGTGCCCGTGGGTTCAGGTTTTCAGTGAACGCCATATAGAACATATGAGGCAGCACCACGGCGGAGACAAAAAACGCCATGATCATGGAATGCCAGGTGCCATCCTGTAGAGGGTAATACAGTCGCGACAGCATCTCAGGGTGATCATCCAGCCACTGCCCCAAACTTTCCGGACCGTCGAAAACACCGTACAAACCGAGCAGTGCCACCGCGCCGAAGGCCACCAGCTTGATCAGCGATTCTGTGGCAATGGCTACCACCAACCCTTCGTGTTTTTCCCGGGCGGTGGCGTGGCGGGCGCCAAACAGGATGGCGAAGATCACCATCATCATGCAGAAGCCCGCGGCCAGTGAGCGAGGATCATCGGTGCCACTGAGAATCTGGATCGACTCCGCTACCGCCTTGAGCTGCAAGGCAAGCAGTGGCAGCACACCTATCAGCATTATGATGGTAGTCATGGCCCCGGCCATGCGGCTGCGGTAACGGAAGGCAAACAGGTCAGCGAGGGAGCTGAGCTGGTAGGTGGCTGTCAGGCGCAATATCGGGGCCAGCAGGATGGGGGCCAGCAGGAACACGCCTGAGATACCCAGAAAATAGGACAGGAAGTTGTAGCCGTACTGGTAGGCGTAACCGACTGAGCCATACACCGCCCAGGCACTGGCATAGACTCCAAGGGAAAACACATACACGGCCGGGTGGCGCACCCAGTGCGCCGGCAGCCAGCCGCGCTCGGTGATCCAGGCAACAAAGAAAAGAAACAGCAGGTAGCCACCGGCGATGGCAATCAGCTCACTGACACTATAGACCATCGACATCTTTGCTCTTTGCAATCCAGTAGCTCAGGGCGATCAACCCCAGCCAGATCAGATAAGGGCGGTACCACGCTCGCCCCCCTTCGCTCCACCAGTCAATAATGGCAGGGGACAACAGGTAGGTTCCCAGAATAAAAATGATAAGCAGGCGATCTGTATACATGTTGTTAGGGCCCTCTGGCCGAAGAGGATACGTCAGGTGAGGGAGGCGTGTAAAAGCGGGGGGAGTTCAGTTGACAGTGGACAGTTGAGAGTTGACAGCGAAAAGCAAGAACTGTGGCCTGGTTCGGGGGGCTGAGTTGAAAGTTGAAACGCGCGAGATGGGGTTGTTGCGTAGGGTGGAAATGGGCGTCAGCCCATCTCTGCCCTACGAGAGTGACGTGGGTAAAGGTTGCTGGCGGCCGGGGGGCCAGTGGTGTTCGGGGTAATGGAGTTTACCCCATTCCAGCAGGGAGGCAGGTGGTGCGCCCTGGAGATCTTTCGGCGGTTGCAGACCCATGCAGTGCAGGGCCGCAGAGAGGAGTTGGCTGGCACGGGCGGGGGCGAGTGCTTCGCTGCCGCCGGACTTGGATAGCTTGGTATCGCGGCCGTCAGTGACCACGGGCAAATGGGCGTAAAGCGGAGCGGGGCGCCCCAGGCATTCCAGTAGCCAGCGCTGGCGCAGGGTGGAATCTATCAGGTCGGCGCCGCGTAACACATGGGTAATGACGTCGTTGGCATCATCCAGGGCGCAGGCCAGTTGGTAGCCGAACAGACCGTCACGGCGACGGATTACAAAGGCGCCGCCGTCCTGATGGAGGTTGTTGCAGACCCGCCCCTGTATGCCATCGTCGAAGCAAAGCTCACTGTCCGGCACGGCAAGGCGAACCGAGGCATCGTCACTGCCGGGGGCCGCAGCACTGATGCCCGGATGGTTATGATTCAGGGCCGTCAGCTGCTTGCGGGTGAGGGTGCAGTAAAAGGCGTGATGGTCTGCCAGAAGTTGCTCCACCGCCCCCTGATAGGCCTCATGGTGCTGGCTTTGATAACGCACCGAGCCATCCCACACCAGCCCGAACTGTTCCAGCTGCAGCAGAATGGCATCGGCCGCCCCGGGCACTTCCCGGGGGGGATCCAGATCATCTATCCGCACCAGCCATTCCCCACCATTGGCTCGTGCGTCCAGCCAACTGGCCAGCGCCGCCACCAACGACCCGAAATGCAACGGGCCGGAGGGCGTGGGGGCGAAACGTCCGCGATAGCTCATAGGGCAGTGAACAGTGAATAGTGAATAGTTAACAGCGGCGCGCCAGATGAATGCAGTGACGTAAAACGCAGGAAGCCGCGCACAGAGTATGGGCGCGGCCTCCTGCGTAGCAAAGAGCGAAAGCCCGCTATCGCGAGCTGTTCACTATTCCCTGTTAACTCTTCACTGCTTCTAACCTGCCAGCTGCTTTTCCTTGATCTCCGCCAGTTCCTTGCAGTCAATGCACATCTCGGCGGTTGGGCGGGCTTCGAGGCGGCGGATGCCGATTTCGATGCCGCAGGCTTCGCAGTAGCCGTAGTCATCCTTGTCGACCAGGTCCAGGGTCTTTTCGATCTTCTTGAGCAGCTTGCGTTCTCGATCACGGGTACGCAGTTCCAGGGCGAATTCTTCTTCCTGGGTGGCGCGATCTGCAGGGTCGGGCAGATTGGCTTGCTCATCCTGCAGGTGATGCATGGTGCGATCGGCTTCTTCCATTAGCTCCTGGCGCCAGGCCAGTAGAATCTGCCGGAAGTGTTCGCGCTGTTTCTCGTTCATGTATTCCTCATCCTTGGCCGGCTGATAAGGTTTGAAACCGTGCAGCAGGGCCTGGGATGAAGTGGAGGAGGTCTTTTTCACTGTCTTTTTTACCTGAGCTGAAGAAGGGGATCGGCTCGGCGACATTCCTTTGCCGGCAAGCGCAGTCCTGGCGGTACCGGAGTTCGATGGTCGTTGAGCGGCAGGAGTTCCTGCCGGTTTTGCCTTGCCGGAGGCAGGCAGCTTTGTTCTTGGTGCAGCGGGTGCTGCTTTCTTGGCCGCAGCCTTGGGGGCTGCTGGCCGGGTAGCCTTTGCCGGTTTGGCAGAGGTCGCCCTGGTTGTCTGTTTTGCAGCGGGTGTCTTGCTCTTGCCCGCGACGGATTGGTTTGCAGCCTTGGCCGGCGCTTTTTTAGCGGGGCTTTTAATGGCGGCCTTGGGCTTGGACACAGCGGCTTTCTTCACGGTGGCCTTTTTGGCTGCTGGCTTGCTGGTAACAGCTTTTTTGGCGGTGGGCTTCGCTGCGGTCTTCTTGGCTGGGGCTTTTTTCGCCGGTGCTTTTTTTACTGCCGCTTTCTTGGCGGCGGGCTTTTTGACCGCAGCTTTCTTCGGCGCTGGCTTCTTGGCAACAGCCTTTTTCGCTGGTGCTTTTTTTGCCGCAGCCTTCTTGGCCGCAGGCTTTTTCACGGCAGCTTTTTTGGCTGGCGTTTTCTTGGCGGCGGGTTTGCTGGTGGCTGTCTTGCTGGCAGATTTGCTGGCGGGTTTGGTAGAGGCTTTGCGGGTGCTGGCAGCAGTTCCGGTGGCTTTTTTGGTAGCCGCCTTTTTCGGGGCTTTCTTTTTGCCGGTGGCCATCTTCAGTAACTCCCTTAGCATGGTCTTTAACTCTCTATCCTGTGCCCGCACTTCCCTGATGGGCATAATGTAATCTTCGACCTTACCCCTTATAGGCAAGTCTTGTCACCAATTACAGGGCCTGCTTCCGGCAGGGAGCCTGATTGATGAAAATCTGGCCGATTATAGCCATGCCGGTCCGTCTTGGAAGAGGAAACTTGTGATGACGCTATCCCGTTACGCCAGCCAGATCCCGCCTTTTCATGTAATGGCGTTGTTGGAAAGGGCGCAGCAGCTGGAAGCTGAGGGGCGCGATATTTTGCATCTTGAGGTGGGGGAGCCTGATTTTGGCACGCCCCCACCGGTGATGGAGGCGATCCAGCGTGCCATGGCGCAAGGGCGAACAGGCTATACGCCCGCGGCGGGACTGCCGGCGTTGCGTCAGGCGATCTCCGATGATTACCGGGAACGTTTTGGCGCCGAGGTGCCAGCTGCGCGCATTGTAGTAACCCCCGGAGCGTCGGGTGCCTTGCAATTGGCTCTGGCAGCGTTGATCAATCCAGGTGAGGGGGTGCTGTTATGTGACCCGGGTTACCCCTGCAATCGGCAGTTCGTGAATCTGGTCGGCGGGGATCCGCAGCCTTTCTTGCTGGATGCGGCCTCCCATTTTGATCTTTCGGCAGCGGCGTTGGAGGCTGCCTGGCTGCCCTCGACTCGCGTGGCCATGGTCGCCAGCCCGGATAATCCCACGGGCAATATGCTCAGCCCTGACACCCTGGCCGAGCTGGTCTCGGTGGTGCGCAGGCGCCACGGCACCTTGCTGGTGGACGAGATCTACCAGGGGCTGTGTTATACCCAGCCAGCGTCCACTGTTCTGAGTCAGACTGACGATGTGGTGGTCATTAACAGCTTCAGCAAATATTTCTGCATGACGGGCTGGCGACTTGGCTGGCTGGTTGCTCCCGAACCCCTGGTGCCGGCCATCGAGCGGCTGGCCCAAAATCTGTTTCTGGCGCCATCGACACCGGCACAGTACGGTGCGCTTGCCGCATTGGAAGAAGCCTCTATGGCGATTCTTGAGCAGCGCCACCAATTGTTGGCTCGCCGCCGCCAGTGTTTGCTCAATGGTTTGGCGCACCTGAAGTTACCGGTGGTGTCTCGCGCTGACGGCGCCTTCTATGTGTATGTGGATGTGAGCCGCTATACCCATGATAGTCACGCCTTCTGTGCCGATCTGCTTGAGCGCGCCGGAGTGGCCATCACGCCGGGCGTGGACTTTGGCGAGGGGCATGACCACAAGCGCTATGTGCGGCTCGCCTATACCTGCACAGAATCACGACTGACCGAGGCGTTACATCGTCTGGAACACTATCTGGAGTCCTTGTGAAATTTTCCCCGCAGCTGGAGCGCGTTACCCTGTTACGTCGCTACAAACGGTTCATGGCCGACGTGGTTCGTGATGATGGCAGCGAAATCACGGTGCACTGTCCCAATACCGGGTCCATGAAAAACTGTGTGCTGGGCGAGCCGCAGCAGGCGTTGATTTCCGATAGCGGCAATCCCAAACGCAAGTACCGCCACACCCTGGAGGCATTGCAGGTGGCCCATGGTCACTGGGCGGGGGTGAACACCAGCCGCACCAATGCGCTGGTGGAAGAGGCGGTTCGCAGTGGGTGGGTGGCGGACCTGGATCCGTGCAGCGGAGTGGAGAGAGAGGTCAAATACACGGACAGCCGTTTTGATCTGGCACTGGGTGAACGGGCGGAGCCGCATACCTTTATCGAGGTGAAGAATGTAACGCTCGGGCCGGGGCCGGAGGATGCGGATGATGGGGTCATTGCCTTTCCTGACTCGGTCACCGAGCGCGGGCAGAAGCATCTGCGTACCCTGATGGAGGTGGTGGCGTCGGGGCGCCGAGCGGTGCTTTTTTTCTGTGTGCAGCACAGTGGCGCTACGGCGGCGCGACCGGCGGATGAAATCGATCAGCGTTATGGTGAGCTGCTGCGTGAGGCGGTAGCGGCGGGGGTGGAGGTGCTGGCCTGGCGGGTCGCCCTGTCGCAAACCGAGTTTGTTCTGGAGGCGCCGGTACCGGTGCTGTTGGCGCGGGGGACGTAACCGCCGCGTGCGTCTATCTGTCTACGCTTGCCGGTCCAGTTCCCGCAGTTGCTGCTGTAACAGGGTGATCTGGTTGCCCCAATAATGCATTGATTCAAACCACGGGAAGGCCGGCGGGAAGGCGGGGTCGTCCCAGCGTTTGGCCAGCCAGGCGTCATAGCCGATCATGCGACGGATGCGCAGCGGTTCAATGAGCCCTTGTTGTTCCCAGGGAAAGGGCAGGAAGGTGTCGTAGCCCTGGGCAAGTACCCGTAACTGATGTTGCTGCTCGTCCTCTTCCCCGGACAACAGCATCCAGATGTCCTGCATGGCCGGGGCGCGCAGGCTGTCGTCCAGATCCACGAAATGTGGACTGTCGTCGCGCCACAGGATGTTGCCGGTGTGGCAATCGCCGTGAACATTCAGCAAGGGAAAAGCGGTGTCTGCCAGGCGTTTTTCAATGCGTTCCAGCAATTGCCCCACCGTGTCCCGGTACTGGCCGCGGTAGTTGAGATCCACCACGTCATCGATCAGGAAGGTGCTGGCGGTGCGGATATCCTCGACCACATCCAGTGTGGGGCGATGCTGGTAGGGGCGGTCGCTGCCACAGGCATGCCAGCGTGCGAGGGTGCGCCCCAGTTGCTCCAGATGGCTGTCGTTGGCCAGTTCCGGTGCATGGCCGCCGGCGCGCCGAAACACCGCAAAGGCGAAGTGATCACAGTGAAACAGGCTGGTGCCGTTCTTCGCGATGGGGGCGACCACCGGCAGGTCGCGCTCCGCGAGGAACAGGCTGAAGGCATGCTCCTCAAGGATCTGTTCGTCGCTCCAGCGTTGTGGGCGATAGAACTTCACAATCACCGGGGCACCGTCTTCCTGGCCGACCTGATAAACCCGGTTCTCGAAACTGTTCAACTGCAATAGCCGGCCGTCACTGAGAAAGCCGGCGGCGTCTACGGCATCAAGCATGTAGTCCGGGGTCAGCAGATCGAAAGGGTGCCCTGTGATGTCGCTCATGCGGGTTGCGGAACCTCTCCCAGCCAGATTTCGTTACCACGCACTTCCACCGGTACCGGGACCAGCTTGTCGCCCATGCACGGGCCCGATAGACAATGGCCGGATTCCACCTCGAACAGGGCGCCGTGATTCGCGCACATGATGAACTGGCGATCGCTGTCCATGAATTCGTCGGGCATGAAGTTCAGTTCAATCCCCAGGTGCGGGCACCAGTTGATATAGGCGTGGACCTGCCCGTCAAATTTGGCCACCACCACGGGCTGGCCATCTTTCTGAAATTCCCGGGCGCTTTCGTGTTCGATGTCGTCCAGGTTGCAAACGTGTTCCATGGAGCTTCCAGTATTTCCTGGTAGGTGGAGTTCAGGTTATTCGCCCAGTACTGACTTGCGAATGGCAGTATGTGCTTCAGCGGGCAGGCGCGGGCCGAACTCGCTGACCAGTCGCGCCGAGGCGGCAGAGGCCAGTTTGCCCGCTGCGGCAAAGTCGTGGCCGTGGGTGATGGCATAGAGAAAGGCGCCAGCAAACATGTCGCCCGCCCCGTTGCTGTCCACGGCCTTCACCGCGATCGGGTCGATGGTGTGGGTGGTCGTGCCATCCCATACCAGGGCTCCCTTGGCGCCCAGTGTAATCACTGCAGAGCGGCACACTGATTTCAGTGAGGCCAGAGCGGCGTCCACGTTGTCGGTATCGGTGTAGCTGGTGGCTTCGGCTTCATTGCAGAACAGCAGGTCCACGCCATCACCGAGCATTTCGGTCAGGCCATCCTTGAAGAACTGCACCATGGCCGGGTCGGAGAAGGTCAGCGAGGTTTTTACCCCGTGTTTCTCCGCCAACTGGCGAAGCTTGACGGTGGCCGCCCGTGAGCTGTCACCGCTGACCAGATACCCTTCCAGATAGACATACTGGCTGGCGGCGATGGCGGCTTCGTCCAGCTCGGATTCGGAAACCTGGCTGGAGATCCCCAGAAACGTATTCATGGTGCGCTCGGCGTCCGGGGTTAGCATCACCAGGCACTTGCCGGAGATGCCGTTTTCCCGGTGGCTGTTCATGTTGGTGTCCACGCCGGCCGCGGTCAGGTCGTTGACGAAAATGTCGCCGGTGGCATCGTCGGCAACCTTGCAGGCGTAGTAGCCGCTGCCGCCAAAGTAACGGGTGGCAATTACGGTATTGCAGGCAGAGCCGCCACTGGTCTGTTTGCGTGGTTCGGCTTCGTCTTTCAGGGCGGTGAGCAGTTCTGTCTGGCGAGCTTCATCCACCAGGGTCATCAGCCCCTTGCCGACCTCCATGCGTTCCAGAAAGGCGTCGCTGACCTCGATTTCGGTATCTACCAGGGCATTGCCGAGGGCATAAACGTCATATTTTTTGGTCATGAAGGCTCCGTTCTGGATTATGCAGGGGGAGCTATTATGGGCTGCCGGGCGCGGCTTGCAAAACCCTGGCTGCCGACTCGGCGGAACATAATCGTCACCTTGTACTCATAAAGTACCCACACTTTTCTCTATACTGCGTCCCCATGGCGAAGAAAACGAACAAGACCCCGGCGCGATCGCGGGGGCAGGCACAACGCAAGAAATCTCCATCTCGCAAGAAAGCGGCGGCCCCGCGCCGCCGTTGGTTCAGCTGGGCCTTTGTGGCCAAGTTCAGCTTGGTGCTGCTGGTGATCGGCGCTGCCGGGCTGGCGTACCTGGATGCGATGGTCCGTGAGCGTTTCGATTCCCACGTCTGGCAGCTGCCGGCACGGGTCTATGCGCGCCCTGTGGAGCTGTATGAAGGGCGGGTATTGTCCCGGGAGGACATGCTCAAGCTGCTGGACCTGATGCGCTATCGTCGTGATGCGGCAGCCTCGACGCCGGGCAGTTTTGCCGTTCAGGGCAGCCGTTTGCTGATTCATACTCGTGGATTTAAGGATAGTGACGGCGGGGAAACGCCCAAGCGTATCCGAATCAGTCTGTCGGGCGGCCAGATCCGCAATCTGGACGCCGGTGGTGACGGTCTGGCGCGACTGGAGCCGCTTCAGATCGGCAGCATCCATCCGCAGCATGCGGAGGACAGGGTGCTGGTGCCTCTGGAGCAGGTGCCCCCGTTGCTGGTGGATATGCTGGTGGCCACCGAAGATCAGAGTTTCTACGAGCACCATGGTATTTCCCTGCGCGGGCTGGCTCGGGCCATGGTGGCCAACGTCAAGGCGGGAGGGCTGGTGCAGGGGGGCAGTACGCTTACCCAGCAGCTGGTCAAGAATTTCTGGCTGACTTCAGAACGAACCCTGTCGCGCAAGCTGTTGGAAATGCCCATGGCCATCCTGCTGGAGCTGCACTACAGCAAGCAGGAAATTCTCGAGGCCTATCTCAATGAGGTCTATCTCGGCCAGGACGGGGCGCGCGCCATTCATGGCATGGGGCTGGGTGCGCAGTTCCTGTTCGGGCGACCCCTCGAAGAGTTGGAGCCGCATCAGTTGGCCACCCTGGTGGCGCTGCTCAAAGGGCCCAGCTGGTATGACCCCCGGCGCCGTCCGGAGCGGGCGATGGAGCGCCGCAATACCGTGTTGCGCGTGGCCATGGAAGAGGGCGCTTTGTCCAAAGCTGACTTCGACAAATACAGCGCCCGCCCGTTGGAAGTGGTCCCACGCGGGGCGTCGGCTCTCTATGCCTTCCCGGCGTTTATTGATCTGGTGCGCCGCCAGCTGGCCCGAGACTACCCGCCGGAAGTGCTGAGTGACGAGGGGCTTAATATTCATTCCACCCTGGATGTGCTGGCCCAGCTGGCGTCTGAAGGGGCGTTGAAAGAGCATCTCAATAACCGCGACCCGGGTGAGAAGCAGAAACTGAATGGCGCCGTGGTGGTGGTGGCTCCAGCGCAGGGGGATGTGCTGGCTCTGGTCAGCAATCGTAATTCCCGGGAGGCGGGGTTCAACCGTGCCCTGGATGCCCAGCGGCCCATGGGGTCGCTGGCCAAGCCAGCGGTGGTGCTGGCGGCGGTACGCGAACCAAAGCAGTGGTCTCTGGCTTCACTGGTCGAAGATGGCCCGATTCAGGTGAAACTGCCAAACGGCGATGTGTGGGCGCCCCAGAATTTTGACAAGCAAGCCCATGGGGCCATGCCCATGGTGGATGTGCTGGCCCAGTCCCGTAACCAGGCCACCGCTCGTCTTGGGCTGGATGTGGGGCTCGACAAGGTGGCCAAGACCATGGAAACCCTGGGCGTGACCCGCAAGGTTCCGCAGTACCCCAGTATCCTGCTGGGCAGCCTGGCGCTGACCCCGTTTGAAGTGGCCATGATGTACCAGCCGCTGGCCACTGGCGGGTTCAGTACCCGTTTGCGCTCCATTACCGATGTGCTGGACAAAGAGGGCAAGCCGTTGGCCCGTTACCCGGTCAGCACCGACGAAGTGGTAGAAGCGGGGCCAGCCTTCCTGACCCAGTGGGCCATGCAGCAGGTCGTCGAAAAGGGCACCGCCCGTTCTGCACGGGCCTACTTGCCAAAAGATTTGAAGGTGGCAGGCAAGACCGGCACCAGTGACGATTTCCGCGATGCCTGGTTCGCCGGGTTCTCGGCCAATCACCTGGCGGTTGTGTGGGTGGGTCGTGATGACAATGCCGGGGCGGGTATCACTGGATCCAGCGGCGCTTTGCCAGTGTGGGCGAGGTTGATGGGCAAGCTGCCCCAGCGCAGCCTGTCGCAGACCCCACCTAACGGCGTAGAGTGGGTATGGATGAACCCGGACGGCCAGCGTGTCAGTGCCGAAGGTTGTGGCGACGCCCGTCGCTTCCCGATGATGGAAGCGTCCATCCCTGAAGACGCCGATGGCTGCGGCAGCGTGAAACAGTCCGGCAAGGGCATCAAGAAATGGTTCAAGGGATTGTTTGATTAGGGCCTGTTAGCGCGGTCAGGACTCAACCTGGAGGGCTGATCCGTTGTTCCGCCCGGCAGCGCCAGCCGCTGTTTATGTAGAATGACTACACTGCACACTAGCTGGCACGACTGGATGAAAAATGCATTCAGCAGGAGCCGTACCGGTAGTGTTAACAGGCTCCAAGGCTGCCAGGCCCGAAGAACACACAAAGGAACAAGTATGCAGAACAGGCAAGGGTGGATTCGGATACTGGTCGTTGCGTTAGTGATGTCAGGCTGTGCCGTGCGGCCTCCAGACGCGCCGGTTGAACCCATGACGGCCAGTGTCGAGCTGGAAGGTTCGCCTGCAATGGCGTTGCTGCAGCGGGCGGAAAGTGCCCGGCAGCAAGGCCAGGGGGCGGCGGCAGAGCGCTATCTGGAGCGAGCCCTGAATATTGCCCCGGATTCCTCCTGGTTGTACCGGGCGTTGGCGGATCTGCGGTTGTCCGAGGGCGATGCCCGAGGCGCGGAGGGCTTTGCGCTCAAGGCGCTGCGGTTGGCACCGGACCATGATGATTACCAGGCGAGCCTGTGGGAGATGGTGGCGACGGCTCGTGAACGGCAAGGGGACCGAGACGGTGCCCGCGACGCACGCAGCCGGGCCGCGGCGTTACGTAATCCGGTGGCGCGACCGGTATGACGCCCGCAGTGCAGGCGGCAAAAAAGGCCAAGGTCGCTTTCCAGTTGCACAGTTACGAACATGACCCCAAGGCGGAAAGCTACGGGCTGGAGGCCGCCGAGCGACTTGGGCTGCCACCGGCACAGGTCTTCAAGACGCTGGTGGCCCTGGTCGATGAGGTGCCGGTGGTAGCCATGGTGCCGGTGGCCCATCAGCTCGACCTGAAGTGTCTGGCCCGGGCACAGGGTGGCAAAAAAGCGGTGATGTGTCCGCCGGACAAGGCGCAGCGACTGACGGGCTATGTGCTTGGTGGGATTAGCCCGCTGGGACAGAAAAAACGGTTGCCGCTGGTTCTGGATAGCAGCGCGCAATCGCAGCAGGACATCTATATGAGCGCGGGGCGCCGCGGTCTGGAAATCGCCATGGCGCCACAGGATCTGCTCACCCTCACCGGCGGCAAACTGGCCGCCCTGGTCCGCGACTGAGCAGCCTCTCCCTTTGTAGGAGCGTCGCTGGCGGCGCGATCCCCCGAGTTTCGAGTCACGAGTACCGAGTTTCGAAATTCAAAAGCGGAAACCCGCATTGATTGGAGGTTTTCGCTTCTCGTAACTCGGTACTCGCAACTGCTTTCATCGCGCCGCCAGCGACGCCCCTACGGATAGGTTTGGTTAGAGCTTGCCGAAGGCCTTGCGCGCGGCGGTGAGGGTGGCGTCGATGTCTTCGTCGCTGTGGGCGGCGGATACGAAGCCGGCTTCAAAAGCGCTGGGGGCAAGGTAGATGCCCTGATCCAGCATGGCGTGGAAGAAGCGGTTGAAGCGCTCGCTGTCGCAGGCCATGACTTCGGCAAAGCTGCTCACCCGGCTCTGGTCGGTAAAGAACAGCCCGAACATGGCGCCTGCCTGGGCAGTGGTGAATGCGACGCCTTCGGCGTGGGCCGCTTCCGTGAGTCCCGCCAGCAGGCGGGTGGTTTTTTCGGTGAGAGCCTCGTGGAAACCGGGTTCGCTGATCAGGTTCAGGGTGGCCAGGCCGGCCGCCATGGCCACCGGGTTGCCGGACAGGGTGCCTGCCTGATAGACCGGGCCCAGCGGGGCCAGGTGCTCCATGATGTCTTTCTTGCCGCCAAAGGCCCCCACCGGCATGCCGCCACCGATGATCTTGCCCAGGGTGGTCATGTCCGGCGTGATCCCGTACAGGGCCTGGGCACCGCCCAGGGCAACCCGGAAACCGGTCATGACTTCGTCGAAGATCAGTACGCTGCCGTGGTCATCACAGTGCTTGCGCAGGGCCTGCAGGAAAGCGGGTGTCGGCGGTACGCAGTTCATGTTGCCTGCTACCGGTTCCACGATCACGGCAGCAATCTGATCGCCATAGTCGTTGAACGCATTTTCCACGGCAGCGGCGTCGTTGTAGTTCAGGGTCAGGGTGTCCGCCGTGACCGATGCCGGGATGCCCGGGGAACTGGGGTTTCCCAGGGTCAGGGCGCCTGAGCCGGCCTTCACCAGCAGGCTGTCCACATGGCCGTGGTAGCAGCCTTCGAACTTGATGATCTTGTCGCGGCCGGTATAGCCACGGGCCAGGCGAATGGCGCTCATGGTGGCTTCGGTGCCGGAGTTGACCATGCGGACCATGTCCATGGACGGCACCAGCTCGCAGACCTTGTTGGCCATGGCGATTTCGGCGGCGGTGGGGGCGCCGAAGCTCAGGCCGTGGCTGACCGCCTGATTCACGGCCTCAATCACTTGTGGGTGGTTATGGCCGAGAATCATGGGCCCCCAGGAGCCCACATAATCGATGTAGCGATTGTCGTCTTCGTCGTACAGGTAAGGCCCTTGGGCCTCGTGGAAGAACACCGGGGTGCCGCCGACGCCTTTGAAGGCCCGCACCGGGGAATTGACGCCACCGGGAATGTGTTGTTGGGCCTGACGGAAAAGCTTTTCGGATTGCTTGCGGCTCATGGTTGTTCTCCTGAATCTGGGATCTGAACGGATCAGAAAAGGGCGCTGAGTTGACGGGCGGCAGCTTCGATTTCGGCCGGATCGGAATGGCCGAACAGGGCATGAATGACGGCGACGGCAGCGGCGCCAGCCTCAATCAGCTGCGGCGCATTATCCGCATTCACTCCACCGATGGCTACCACAGGTACATGAAATGCCTGACAGGCAGATTGCAGGGTGGACACCTCGGCCGGCGGCGCCAGGGGTTTGGTGCGTGAGGCAAAGAAGCGGCCAAAGGCTACATAATCGGCGCCTGCGGCGATGGCTTTCCGGGCCAGCGCCAGATCGCTATGGCAGGTGACGCCGATAATGCGGTCGGGCCCCAGCAGCTGACGGGCCAGCGCAATTTCCGCATCGCTCTGCCCAATGTGCACCCCGTCTGCCTGCACGTCGGCGGCCAGTGCGGGATCATCGTTAACGATAAAGCTGGCGTCATACTGGTGGCACAGGGCCCGTAACTGGCTGGCCCGGCGGCGTCGCTGGTCGGCAGTGGCTGTCTTGTCGCGATATTGCAACAAGCGGGCGCCGCCATGCAGGGCCGCCTCTGCGGCGGGCAGCAGCAGTGCGTCCGGGGTCAGCGCCGGGTCGGTGATGGCATACAGGCCTTGAATGCGTGAAGTCATCAGCGGCGGTCGGGGACGTGCTGTCCGTTGCCGGGCCGGAAGGCGCCGCGCAGAAAACGGTCCACATGGGCCTGGCCATCGGCGACGGCGTTGGCCAGGGACTCTCCGTGCCCTCGCAGGCAGGCGATGGCGGATGCCAGGGTGCAGCCGGAGCCATGGTAGCTGTGTGGCAGACGCTCCCATTGCCAGGCCTGCTCGCCGCTGTCAGTGAACAGGTGGTTGGTGACCTGCTCGGTGGTGTCGTGGGTGCCTGTGATCAGGGCTGCGCGGCCGGTGCGTTGCACCAGGGTTTCGCCGCAGTCGGCAACGCTGTCCTTGCCGGTGAGCAGCTGGGCTTCTGGCAGGTTGGGCGTCATCACTTCGCAGTGAGGCGCCAGGCGGTCAAGCATGGCATCGGCCAGGGATTCCCGGGTGAGACTGCCGCCGGCCTCGGCGGCCAGAACGGGATCGAGTATCACCGGGATACCGGGTAACTGCTCAAGCAGGCGGGCAATAAAATCGATGATGGCCACTGACCCGGTCATGCCAATTTTGACGGCCTGATAGGTGTAGTCTTCCAGCAAGGTGTCGGCCTGCTGCTGCAGCAGGTCGATGTCGGTGAGCTGAAAGCCTTTCACGTTCTGGCTGTTCTGGACGGTAAGCCCGGTGATCAAGGTGGAGGCAAAGCCGCCGAGAGCGCGAATCGCTTCGATGTCGGCATGAATGCCGGCTCCCCCGGAGGGGTCATGGCCGGCAATGACAAGAATATTCGGTTTCATAAACGGCGAACCTGAGCGAAGAAAAACGATCGTCAGAAGGGTCTGACGATCACCAGAATAACAATGGCGACCAGCAGGAAAACAGGGACTTCATTGAAGATACGAAAGAATTTGTCGCTCTTGGTATTGGCGTCGGCGGCAAACTTCTTCATGTACGCCAGACACATGTGGTGGTAACCCACCAGCAGAAACACCAGAGTCAGCTTGGCGTGCATCCAGCCGCTGCCTTTGTAAGCTTCCATGTTGGCCATGAACATCCATAGTCCCAGCACGATAGTGATGATCATGCTGGGATTCATGATGCCGCGATACAGCTTGCGTTCCATGATCTTGAAACGGTCCTTGCTGGTCTGGTCTTCGGCCATGGCGTGATACACGAACAGCCGCGGCAGGTAGAAGATGCCGGCAAACCAGCAAATCACGGCGATCAAGTGGATGGCTTTAATCCAGAGAAAGTGGTCTAGCGCGAACTGCATCATGGGCTTCCTGTGTGGGTGGCATTGGAGTGTCGCTTGGCTGGGCGTACACTATACAGCCTTCCCTTTGTCGTTACCGAATCCGAAAGGAGTCCTGTGAACAAGCGCTCCCGTCAACGTCGTCTGATGCGTTACTACCTGTTTCGCACGCGGCGCTTGAGTCGGCGGCAGCTGGGTTCCTGGCAGGACTGGAAGCTGCGCATGGTGTTCTGGACCGGTGCCGTGCTGGTCGGGTTGCTGGTGGTGGCGTTTGCCTGGGTGGCTGAGCTGGCGTCCCATACCTTTGTGCAGCTTCATGAGCGGTCTCCGTTGCTGCCTATCCTGGTGACCCCGCTGGGTATGCTGATCATCGTCTGGTTGATGCGCCAGCTCGGTACCGAGTCCCAGGGCAGTGGTATTCCCCAAGTGTTGGTGGTGCTCAAGCAGCGTTATCACTGGTTGCGCCCCACGTTTTTGTCCCTGCGGGTGATTTTCGGCAAGTTCGTCCTGACCAGCCTGGGGTTGTTATGTGGCGCCAGCATTGGTCGCGAAGGCCCCAGTGTGCATATGGGGGCGGCGATGATGTACTCGGTGGGCCAGGTGGGGCGCTTGCACCAGAAGTACGTGGACAATTCGCTGATTGTGGCGGGGGGCGCTGCCGGGGTCTCTGCGGCCTTTAATGCGCCGTTGGCCGGGATTGTGTTTGCGATTGAAGAGCTGGCGGGTTCTTTCGAACAACGTACCAGCGGTACCCTGATCCTGGCGATCATCCTGTCCGGGGTGGTGGTGTTGATGATCATGGGGCACTACAGCTTTTTCGGACACCCTGGTGGCAAGCTGGATATCACCACAGATTGGGTGGCCATTGGCGTGACCGGTCTGGTCTGCGGATTGTTCGGCGGGATTTTCAGCCGGTTGCTGATTCGTGGCAGCCAGTTTCTGTCTCCCTTCGCCAAGGCTCATCCCTACCGGGTGGTGTTGCTGTGTTCGCTGGTGCTGGTGTTTCTGGGGTTGGCCACCGGTGGAGCCACTTACGGTAGTGGTTATGAGCAGGCCAGCATTTTGCTGACCGGTGAGCACCCGGGTAACTGGAGTTTTGCGCTGGCAAAAATGGCGGCCACGCTGGCATCGTATTTCACCGGGATTCCCGGTGGGCTGTTCTCGCCGAGTCTGGCTGCCGGGGCCGGTTTCGGGAATGTGATCGGCGGCTTTTTCCCTGAAGTGTCGCTGGTCGGGCTGACCCTGGTGGCTATGGCGGCGTTTCTGGCCGGGGTGATTCAGCGCCCGATTACCTCATTTGTGATTGTCATGGAGCTGACGGGTAACCGTCACGATATCCTGCTGCCGCTGATGGCCGGGGCGTTTCTGGCCGCTGCAGTGGCCAAGCTGGTCTGGGCACGGCCGTTGTATGACTCTCTTGCCGAGCGCATGGCTGATGGTCAGGGCATGGCGCTGGAAAAACCTAAACCCGAGGACAAGGCTCCGGAGACGGATAAAACCGATCAGGAGCGACAGCTGCCGGGTTGAGCCGGGCGTTGGCGGCGGCAAAGTTGCCGCGGTGGGTGGGCGCCCCTATCATGCGTGCCTGCCTTTTATTGCAGCAGTACAGCAAACAGTGGAGTGAAGTTATGGCAATCCTGAAGGTCGGCGTAGTCGGCGGCACCGGGTATACCGGGGTCGAGTTACTGCGTTTGCTGGTCAATCATCCCCAGGTGGAACTGGATGTGATCACGTCCCGAGGCGATGCCGGTACCGCTGTGGCTGACATGTTTCCCTCGCTGCGTGGCCGCACCGATCTGGTGTTTAGTGAGCCGGACGTGACGCGGTTGGCGCAGTGCGATGTGGTGTTCTTTGCCACGCCACATAATGTTGCCATGCGCATGATGCCAGAGCTGATGGCGGCTGGCGTGCGGGTGGTCGACCTGTCTGCTGATTTCCGATTGCGGGATCACGAACTGTGGAGCGAATGGTATGGCGAGCCCCATGCCTGCCCCGAGTTGCTGGCGGAAGCGGTATACGGCCTGCCGGAAGTGAACCGTGAGAAAATGCGTAAGGCGCGCCTGGTCGCGTGCGCCGGCTGCTACCCCACCTCCATCCAGCTGGGTTACCTGCCGTTGCTGGAGAATGGCTGGATCAAGCCTGACCAGCTGATTGCCAATGCCGCCAGCGGCGCCAGTGGCGCGGGCAAGGGGGCCAAGGTGCCGATGTTGCTGGCGGAAGCCGGTGAAAGCTACAAGGCCTACGGAGCCAGTGGTCATCGCCATCTGCCGGAAATCGAGCAGGGCCTTGGGGACATTGCCGGTCGGCCGGTAAAGGCCACCTTTGTTCCCCACCTGATTCCCATGATTCGAGGTATTCATGCCACGCTTTACGGTCAGCTGGTAGAAGGTGCGCCGTCTCTGGAAGAGATCCAGGCTGCCTATGAAAAACGCTATCAGGATGAGCCCTTTGTGGATGTCATGCCGCTGGGAAGCCACCCGGAAACCCGCTTTGTGAAAGGGGCGAACACATGCCGGATTGCCTTGCATCAGCCCCGTGGCGAGAACGTGATCGTGGTGTTGTCGGTGATCGATAACCTGGTGAAAGGGGCCTCCGGGCAAGCCGTGCAGGCCATGAATATCATGTTTGGGCTGGACGAATCGGCCGGCCTCGCGGTCGTGCCGTTGATGCCCTGATCATGGCGAAGAAACCGCAAAGCCGCGCGGGTATCGATGATGTGGTACTCATGCCGGTCAGTCCTTCCCAGCAGAAGAAACGCCGTCGTTTGCTCATGGTGGGGGCGGCGGTGTCTGCCCTGGTCCTGTTTGTCGCGGGGCTGTGGGTGGGCAATAGCGGCTCCCTGGATACCTCTGCCACCAATCAGCGTTTGCGCGCCGAATTGAAGAGCAAGAAACGGGAACTGGATGCTGCCCGCAACGAACTGGCGCTGTACCGCACCGACACCGAAGTGACCCGTCAGGCCCGCGAGACCCTGCGCCAGGAAATCAAGGGCCTGCGTGATCAAGCGGCCGAACTGGAAGAGGCGGTGGCATTCTACAAGAATGTCATGGCGCCGGTGGGGACTGAAGGTGGGCTGCAAATTGAAAAGGCCACGCTGCAACCGACCGACGAGCCCAACCTGTACAGTTACAAAGTGGTACTGGTGCAGGCGGGGGATAACCGTAATTATCTGTCCGGCGATATTCGCTTGACCCTCAAGGGAACCCGCGACGCAGAGGCCTTTGCACTGACTGGTGAGGACTGGTTAGCCGATGGCAGTGAGACACGGTTCCGGTTTCGCTATTTTCAGGAGCTGAGTGGCCGTTTTCGGCTGCCGGAAGGGGTAGAGATTGGCACACTGGATGTGGAAGCTGAAAGCGGCGGCAGAAGCCGACACCAAATACAGAAAACCATAAAGTGGCAGTAGGAGAGAGCAGTGCTAGGCCGAGACAAGAAATCCGCATCTTCCGGAGCATCCGCCTCCCAGGATTACCGCAATCACACCCTCATCGCCCCGAGTGCCAAGGTGACAGGCGATATCGAATTTACCGGTGGCCTGCACGTGCAGGGGGCTGTTGAAGGCAATATCAGTGTCGGCAAGGATGGTGGCCGACTGGTGATCGGCGAGACGGGGGTAGTAAAAGGCGAGATTCAGGTTCCCCAGGTAGTGATTAATGGCCATGTGGAAGGTGACGTCCACGCTACTGAAAATCTGGAGCTGGCTGAAAAAGCCTCTGTCGAGGGCAATGTTTACTACCTGATGATCGAGATGGTGATGGGGGCCCGGGTCAACGGCAAGCTGGTACGCCTGGACGATGAGCGTCGCAATCTGCCCGCCCCGGAGAAAACAGCGGACAAGCCTGCGGCGGCCAAAGAGGCCGCTGCGGATAATTCTTGACGGTTTTAGTCAGGTACTGGAACATATTGAACCCGTGTCACACCGGCGTTTGTGTCACGGGTTCTTCCGTTTTACAGCAATAGCGAGCCTATGATCGACCCAACCCCTATTTCGTTCACCGACGCTGCCGCCGCCAAAGTCAAAGAGCTGCGCGACGATGAAGGCAATCCTGAGCTCAAGCTGCGGGTGTATATCACCGGGGGTGGCTGTGCGGGCTTTTCTTATGGCTTCACGTTCGATGAAGCCGTGAACGATGACGATACCATTGTCGAGAAAGACGGTGTCACCCTGCTGGTGGACGCCATGAGTATCCAGTACCTTGATGGCTCACAGGTAGATTACGAGCAGGGTCTGATGGGGTCGCGTTTCGTGGTCAGCAACCCCAATGCCGCTACGACCTGCGGCTGCGGTTCTTCCTTCTCGGTCTAGGGCGCCCTGAGTCACTCCTTGCCATTCTGTGGGAGCGGTGGTTTCACCGCGATACCCGCTTTTCCGAGTATCACGTCCTGTCAGCCTCTTTCGCGGTCGAGCGACCGCTCCCACAGGGTTTCTGTGTGCGGCGCCCGCTGTCACATAACCTTCATTATTTGATCAACATTTCGTCGTTTTCAGGGTGGACACTAAACTCATGATGACGACACGACCGAGTTTTCAACGAATGACCGCTGCTGATACCCGCGCCATGTGCTGGTTGCTTCAGCAGCCTCAGGCCGCGCGGCGGGCGCGTATGGCGCGCATGGTCTCGCGTCTTGGAGATGGCCCTTTCTATGTGGCGCTGACCCTGCTGATCTGGTGGGTGGACCGTCTGGGCGGCAGTGAGTTTGCACTCACTGCGATGGCCGCCTACGCACTGGAAGTCCCGTTGTTCGTTGGGCTCAAGCATTTGATCAAGCGTCCGCGCCCGGCCGATGCGCTGGAAAGCCTGTCGGCGTTCATCCAGCCGGCGGACCGCTTCAGTTTTCCTTCCGGGCACACCGCAGCGGCCTTCGTGATGGCTACCCTCCTGTGTGTCTTTTACCCGCCGGTCATGGCGCTGGCATTGGCGCTGGCAGTGATGGTCGGATTGTCCCGGGTGCTGCTGGGGGTCCATTACCCCAGTGATATTCTGGCAGGGGCGACGCTGGGCTTCAGTTGTGCCCTGATCGCTCTCTGGCTGGTTTGACTGGCAAGCTACTCGGTTTCCGTAATCCTTGGTTCGCGCCTGGTGACTCATAGCTCATAGCTGGCTGCTGCTCTTACGGCAGTGTGACCTGCCCCAGAATCGCTTCCCTCGAGGCTCCGGTGACGACCGGGGCGTTGGCCGGCTTTTCATTCCAGCGCGCCCATGCCAGCCAGGCGAACGCGGCGGCTTCCACCCAGTCAGGATGAAGACCCGCTTTTTCCGTGGTGTTCACCGCGACGTCGGTGAGGGCGTGGAGTCGTTGTAGCAAGTAATCATTATGGGCGCCGCCGCCACAGATGAGCAGGGCGTCGGGGCGAAATGCGGCAAGGGCATCGGCAATGCTGCGTGCAGTGAGTTCGGCGAGCGTGGCCTGGATGTCCGCAGGGCGGGTCTGGGCGGGCAGCCGGGAGGTTAGCCACTGGGCGTTGAAGTGTTCCCGCCCGGTACTCTTGGGCGGCGGCAGGCTGAAGTAGGGATCGCTCAGCAGGGTGGAGAGCAGGCCCGGGTCCACACGGCCGCTGGCAGCCCAGTCGCCATTGCGGTCAAAAGGACCAAGGCCTTGTCGGGCGATCCAGTCATCCATCAGCACATTGCCCGGGCCCGTGTCGAAACCGCCGAGCAGTGTGCGGCCTTCCAGCAGAGAGGCGTTGGCCATCCCGCCAATGTTGATCACCGCAAGCCGCTCGCCAGAACGGCCAAACTGCTGGCGGTGAAAGGGGGGCACCAGGGGGGCGCCCTGGCCGCCGAGCACCATGTCCTTGTTGCGAAAATTGTGTACCACCGGGATGCCGGTTTTCACCGCCAGGGTATCGGCGCAGACCAGTTGCAGGCTAAAACCCTGAGTGCCCGGACGGTGGCGAACGGTCTGCCCGTGGCAGCCGATGGCGCGTATGGCGGAAGCGGCAATGCCGCGAGTCTGCAGCAGGGCGTGGCAGGCATTGGCATAGAGGCAGCCAAGCGTCTGACTGACGCTGCCGCACAGGTCGATCTCTCCGTTGCCCGGCTGGCAAAGCGTCAGAATGTCGGCCCGCACAGGATCGGGGATGGGCTCGCTATGGCTGCCCAGTAGCGTGACGCGATTATCATCGATCCGCACCAGTACCGCGTCGATGCCGTCAACGCTGGTGCCGGTCATCAGGCCGATATACAGCTCAGAAGACATTGCTGCTGGCCAGAGTCGCGGCTTCGGCGAACAAGGTCATCTGTGCCTTGAGCCGGTTAGCTGCGATCAGGAATTCCGCCCGCTCGTTGTCGTTAACGCCGCGCGCCTTTGGTAGCGGGACTGTTTGCGGGTTTCGGTGTACCCCGTTGATGCGGAACTCGTAGTGCAGGTGCGGCCCGGTGGAGAGTCCGGATGTGCCCACATAGCCGATGGTTTGTGATTGCTTGACCCGTTTTCCGACCCGGATTCCCTTGGCAAAATTGCGCATATGCGCATACAGGGTGGTGTAGATCTGGCCGTGCTTGATAATCACCACATTGCCGTAGCCGCCTTTGACCCCGGCAAAGATCACCTTGCCGTCACCCGCTGCGCGAATCGGGGTGCCTCTGGGGGCGGCATAGTCTGTGCCCCTGTGGGCGCGAATGGTGTTGAGGACTGGGTGGCGGCGGCCCAGATTGAAGCGTGAGCTGATGCGTGAAAACGCCACCGGGGTGCGGATGAACGCCTTGCGCATGGAGTCACCCTTGATGTCCAGGTATTCCACATCTCCGGACAGGGTTTCGTAGCGAAATGCCGTCAGGTGGCGCCCCTGATTCCAGAATTCGGCCATCAGGATGTCGCCTTCGCCGACCTTTTCGCCGTCCAGATACAGTTCTTCGTACAGGATCCGGAAGCGGTCGCCCTTGCGGATGTCGAGAACGAAATCCACATCCCAGGCAAACAGGTTGGCCAGCTGCATGGTCAGCTTGTCGCTGATGCCGGCAGCAGCGCCGGCCAGAAACAGGGAGTCGGTAATGTCTGCCTGGGCGAAGCGGGTCTGTTTCTGATACTCGCGCTGGCTCAGGCGCACGGTCCAGCCACCGCCGGTCAGTTTTGCCATCAGGGTTTCCACCCGGGAGGGGTGGTAACGGACAGCGGTCAGTGAGCCGCTATCATTGACAATGACTTCCAGGGTCTCGTCAGGGCGAAGACGGGTAAGGCGCTGGAGTTTTTCGTCGCTGTTGATCAGCGCATAGACCTGGCCGGCCCCGACACCCAGAGGCTGTAGCAGGGATGACAGGCTGTCGCCGGCTTGCACTGTCAGGGTTTGCCACGCGGGGGCTGCAGGGGGTTGGGCTTTGTTAGCAGGGTTGGGGGTGGTCTTGGCAGCGGGGCGAGCGGGTAGATCGAGGGCCTTGACGGTTTTCGCGGCGGGCTCGCTCCCCGGGTGGTCGGGGCGCAGGGCGATAAGGATGACGCCACCCAGCAGTACCATGCTCAGCAGTAAATGGGTGCGTGGGAACTGGCGCACCAGTCTGCCGATAGCAGAAAAAAATTGTTTCATGAAGGTTCGCGGGGTCTGGTTAGGTAAAAGACGGGCCGATGCCCGGCAGGCTCGGCGAAAAAACAGACCTGCAAAGATACCCGCCTTCTCTGGCCGCGTTCAAGTGCTACAATGGCGCGCTTTGACGGGCCCGGTTGGTCCGAATCAGTAGTAGTGGAATCTCAAGAGGTAGGCATGGCCACGGTGGAAGAACAACTGGCACTGATTTCTCGCGGAGCGGACGAGATCATCCAGGAAGACGAGTTGCGGGAAAAGCTGGCCTCCGGGCGCCCTCTGAGAGTGAAAGCGGGCTTTGATCCCACCGCGCCGGACCTCCACTTGGGGCATACCGTGTTGATCAACAAGCTCCGCCAGTTTCAGGTGCTTGGGCATGAGGTTATCTTCCTGATCGGGGATTTCACCGGCATGATCGGCGACCCTACCGGCAAGAGTGCGACCCGCCCCCCGCTGAGTCGCGAGGATGTGTTGCGCAATGCGGAGACCTACAAAGAGCAGGTGTTCAAGATTCTGGACCCGGCGCGAACCCGGGTGGAATTCAACTCCAGCTGGATGAATGAGGTGGGGGCCGCAGGCATGATCAAGCTGGCGGGCCAGTACACGGTGGCGCGGATGCTGGAGCGTGATGATTTCGACAAGCGCTATAAAGGTAATCAGCCCATTGCCATCCATGAATTCCTCTATCCCCTGGTGCAGGGCTATGACTCTGTGGCCCTGGAAGCGGATGTGGAGTTGGGCGGTACCGACCAGAAGTTCAATCTTCTGATGGGGCGCACCCTGCAGAAGAGCCACGGTCAGCCACCGCAGATCTGTCTGACCATGCCGATCCTGGAAGGGCTGGACGGGGTGCAGAAGATGTCCAAGTCGCTGGGGAATTATGTCGGAGTCAACGACGCCCCGGGGGAGATGTACCGCAAGCTGCTGTCGCTTCCCGATGCGTTGACCTGGCGTTATTATGAACTGCTCAGTGCCAGATCAAACGAGGAGATCGAGGCCCTGAAGGCTGAGGCTGACCAGCAGGGAACCCCGCAGGAGGCCAAAAAGGCCTTTGCACTGGAAATGGTGACCCGGTTCCATGGTGAGGCGGCGGCACAGGCGGCGCCAAAGTCTGCCGGTAACCAGATCGCTCTTGGGGAGATCCCCGATAATGTGCCGGAAGTGGTGGTGGAGCTGGGCGAGCAGCCCGATATCCACATTGTCCCCCTGCTGCGCGAGGCGGGGCTGGCCCAGAATGGCAAGGCGGCCAAGGATGTCTTTGCCCGCGGCGCGGTGTATCTGGATGGGGTTCAGCTGCAAGAAGAGCGTGCTTTCCGGGCTGGCGATACTCATGTGATCCAGGCAGGCAAGAAAAAGATCGCAAGGGTGGTTATCAAATAAGCAAAAACGGCCCGAAAAGGGCCGTTTTGGACAGAAAGTGAGCGGTCGGAAGGTTTTTTAAAAAAAGTGCGAAAAAGGGTTTGACACCCTCAGGGAAATCCCTAGAATGCGCACTCCTCGACGGGGCAACAACGAAACGCCACGGACGAGAAGCTCTTTAACAATCAGGCA